>NZ_JBDGJK010000006.1:0-309782 GCF_057656935.1 Variovorax sp. Soil_C_33 | reverse complement strand
AAGGTCATGATGGTCTCGGTTCCTTAGGTGGCAAATGCGACAAGTTCATTACGAAGCGATTGCAGCACGCACACGCGTCGAGCTTGTGGGGAAATGCGGCACGCAGCGCGCGGAAGCTGCGATTTGGAGGGGGTGCGGCGGCATACCGTGCCGTCTGCCCCTTGCGTGTGCAGCCACGCACCTCGGTGCGTTGCCGCGAAGGCATGCGCACGTTTTTGAAGCGCCAGCGGCTGCGTCATGCTCAGGCCATGATCCATACCTTGCGGACGGTTTCGAGGGTGCGCCAGGTGCCGGTGTAGCCGGGCTTCATGATGAAGCAGTCCCCGGCCTTGTAGGTCACCGGGCTCTGTCCGTCCTCGGTGATCTCGACCAAGCCGGACAGGATCAGGCAGAACTCCCAGGTCTCGCCCTTGATGGAGCGGTTGACGCCGGGTGTCGACTCCCACACGCCAGCGCGCACCTTGTCGTCCTTGGCGCTGTCGACGTCCCAGTTGCGGCACACGATGTCTCCCTCGATGACCCGTTCGGCCGGGGGCCGATATTCGCGCGGATCGCCGAGTTGGTCGAAGTTGAAGTTGACGAGCAGATTTTTTGACATGGAATGGGGACTCTCAGGAGGGTGGAACACGACCCTGATGCTATGTTCGGATGGTCCCGCGTGGGTGCCGAAGCCGATGCCGAAATCGGTGGCAAATGCGCGATTGGCTGCGCGGCCAAGTGCAATCTGCTTGCGCGGGCAAATCCGTTGAGACTGCCGCGAATCAGTTGGAGAGGTCGACCAGCACGTTCTTGAAGCGACTGTTCGCCTCCACGGCCTGCCGTCCAAGATCCTTGGCGATGCCAAAGCTGTGGTATCCGCCTGTGGGGATCACCTAGTCGGCCGTGCGGCCATAGTGATTAACCCAGACCGTGCCGGCTCCGGGTCTCGATCAGCTCGGCCGTACAAGGGCAGCGGCGACGCGCTGGGTCCGGGGATCGCCTTCGTGAAGGCCGGCAAGGTCAGACCTCTCGCAGTCACCAGCGCCGCCAAGCGCTCGCCGTCGCTGCCGGACGTCCCCACCCCCGCCTTGGCGGAGTCGGGTCTGACCGACATGGACCTGGTCACCTGGATCGGCTTCGTGGCGCCTGCTGGCACCGACCGCTCGCGACACTGCAGCGTGGCCTCATCGAAGTTGGCTGGCAAGCCCTGGCCTGCCCCTACCGCGGCCTGAGCCCCACGACTTCACTCCCACCGTTTCTGGGTCGCGATGATGCCCAGCGGATACCCGCGCCGGTCCAGCGACTGGCGCAGGACGATCCGGCTGGCGAAGCGCTCGATACCGATATCGTCTTCCAGCATCTTTTCCATCAGCGCCTGAAAATAGCCGACACCGGGCGCCACGATCTTCAGCAGGTAGTCGTACCCGCCGCTGACGTTGTAGCACTCGACGATCTCCTCGTACTTCCCGGCGCCTTCCTCGAACTTGCGGAAATCATCTGGTCGGTGGCTGCTGATGGTGACCTCCGAGAACACGATGACGCACTCCCCCAGCTTGTCTAGCGCGATGTCGGCGCTGTAGCCGCGGATCAGTCCGGTCTCCTGCAGCCGCTTGGTGCGCAGGAGACACGGGCTGGGGCTGAGGCCTATCGACTCGGCCAGATCGACGTTCGAGCAGCGCCCCTCGCGCTGGAGATGCTCCAGGATCTTGAGATCGAACCGGTCGAACGAAACTGCTGATCTCATGGGGCGATCGTACTGTCAAGTCGAGCCCGGCGACTAGCGCTGCGCCTGGGTGAGCGATTCGTCGAGCGCCTCGATCACCATTCCGGCCTGCTCCGCCGAGAGAACCAGCGGCGGACGGATCTTGAGCACGTTGTGCCCTTGGGCGCAGGCGCTGAGCAGCACGCCTTTGTCGCGCATCAGGTTGACCACCCGGCTGGTAAGGCCGCGCTCCGGAGCGCGTGTCCTCCGGTCCGATACGAGCTCGACGCCGACGAAGAGCCCCGCTCCCCGCACGTCGCCGATGGCCTCGTGCTTTGCGGCGAGCCTGGCGATGCCGTCGCGCAGCAACTTGCCGATCTTGGCTGCGTGCGGCACCAGTCGGTCACGTTCTATGGTCTCCAAAACCGCCAGGGCCGCTGCGCATGAGACCGTGTTGCCGGCGAAGGTGTTGAAGTAGCGCGAATTCTTGCCGAATTCCGCCAGGGCGTCGGCTGTCGCGAGGAGGCCCGCGATCGGCTGGCCGTTGCCCATCGGCTTGCCCATGGTGACGATGTCGGGAACCAGGCCGTGGCGCTGGAAACCCCACATGTGCTCGCCGGTGCGGCCGAAGCCGGGCTGCACCTCGTCCGCGATGAAAAGGCCGCCAGCGCGCTTGATCGCCTCGACCGCTCCCTTCAGGAAGCCCGCAGGCTCGGGCAGGATGCCGTCGCTGGTGAAAAGCGAATCGACGATCAAGGCTGCCGGCTTGATGCCATGGCGCTGCAGGTCGGCGATGGCCGCCTCGACGTCGCGCGTGAAGCGCTCGCGCAGGTCGGCGCCTTCGGCGTGGTACAGGCGCGGCGCTGCCACCAGGCGAACGTGCGGGCCGAGGTCGACGGTCACGCCGAGCGATGGCGAGAACTGCGACACGGCGTCGGTGATGCCGTGGTAGGCCGTGTCGGTGACGATCACACCCGTGCCCCCCGTGCGTACCTTGGCGATGCGATAGGCCAGGTCGTTGGCCTCGCTGCCGGTGCAGGTCAGCATCAGATGGGCCAGGTCGGTGCCGGGCACGCTGGCAAGCAGGCGCTCGGCCAGCTCGAGAATGGTGTCGTGGAGGTATCGAGTGTTGGTCGCAAGCGTCTGCACCTGGCGGCAGATCGCCTCGGTCACCGCGGGGTGGCAGTGACCGAGCGAGGTGACGTTGTTGTAGACATCGAGGTATCGGCGGCCCTCCGGGTCCATCAGCCACACGCCGTCGCCGCGCACGATGTGCAGCGGGTGTTCGTACATCAGCCGGTAGGCCGGGCCGAGCAGCGCATTGCGCCGCTCGATCATCGCCTCGGTGGCGGGCCCGACGTTGGCGCGGCCGGGGATGTAGGCGTTGACCATGTTGAAGTCAGCGGTGGTTTTCATGAGGTTCCGTTTCGTGTTGGGGTCAGTAAGCGGTCGCGCGCTTCGTCGCGGGAGAGGTCTGCCATCTGCGACAGCGCCTCCCAGGCCGCGGGGTTGTGGCGCATGATGTAGGCGCGGTTCTCGGGATATCGCAGGGCGCGCCACTCCGAGATCAGGGCCGTGATGAGGTGGCGCGTTGCCATGAGGTCGGCGACGATGTCCTGCTCCAGCTCGGTCAGCGGCAGGACGGCCTGGTAGGCACCGACGAACTGCGCCGGTCCCTCGAACGGGTCGGCGCTGCCGGTCATGTGGAAGGCCGCAGCCGTCGCCACCTCGCCGACCAGTGGCGCAAGGAGCATGTCGCCGAAGTCAATGATGCCGGTGATGCGCGCCTGGTCGTCCGGCGCGACCAGCACGTTGTAGAGGTGGTAGTCGTTGTGGATCACCTGCACCCTCGACGATGAGAGGCGGGGCAGCACATGGTCGGTGAAGCGCGTCATGAACGACTGGGCCAGCGCACGTCGTGGTCCTTCGACCAGGCTGTCGAGCTGGACAGTCAGACGGTGCGCGGCCGACACGTTCCACAGCAGGTCGTGCGTGGCCGCAGGGTGCGTGAAGCCTCGAAGAGCAAGGTTCAGTTCGGCCAGACCCTTGCCCATCGCCACGCGCTGCGCGGCGGTGCGCGGTGTCTCCCGGATCTGGATGCCCTCGAGGTACGTGAGCATGCGCACGGTGGTCCGGGTGCCGTCGGCGAGCTCCACGGTGTCGCGCGCGCGTCCGTCCAGCATCCGCACGACGCGAGGGACCGGCTGGCTGGGCGATGTGCGGGCGATGTGCTCAAGTGCGGCGATCTGGAAATCGACCAGCGACAGCGGCTCGGCGGGGTTGCTGATCTTGAACACGTAGCGCGTGCCGTCGACGGATTCCACGGCGCAATTCTGGTCGCGCTCACCAGCCAGCGCCTTCACGCTGCCGTCGATACCGTAGAGGCGCGCCACCAGCGCCTGCACCTCGGCTGGCGCCAGGTCGGGCGCTGCGGTGCTCAGCGCAGCGGCCTCGCTCGGGCGGCCCTCAGGCATCGTCCCCTGAGGTCCAAGGTGGGGGTCAGGCATGAGCATCAGAGTCCGAGCAGCGCAGGAAGCTGACGAATGTCTGTCAAGCGGCTCACGCCGTATTCGGTCGACGTAGGCTCGTGGCCCCGGTCGATGAAGGCCTTGGCCATGAAGCCCAGGTCGGACGCCGTCATCAGGTCATACCGGAAGCTTGACGAGACATGCATCATCTGATCGGGCCCGCATTTCAGCTGGTCGAACATGCACTCGAAGGCTTGCATGCGCGGCTTGTACGCACGCGCTTCCTCGGCGGTGTAGACGGCGTGGAACGGAGCCTTGAGGTGCGCGACGCTGTGAGGGATGAGGTCGACCATCGAGTTCGACAGGATCACCAGCGGCACGTGCGGCGCGATCGCCTCCAGCACCTCGACCACGTTCGGGTGAGGCTGCCAGGTCGGCACGGCGTCGTACAGCGCGACCGCATCCGATGCCAGGCATTCGATGCCGTGCGCCTTGCAGGCACGCTGGATGGAGTTCTCCACCACGTCGAAAAAGGGCTTCCAGTCGCCCAGTACCTCATCGAGGCGATAGGCCCTGAAACTGTCCAGGAACGCCGGCATCCGGTCGGCTGACACACGGTCGTTGAACAGGACTTTTGCTGTCGGGCCCATCTCGAAGTTGATGAGCGTTCCATAGCAATCGAAGCTGATGAATTTGGGTTTGAATATCATGGGTTGACCCGCTGCGTTGAGATGGAACAAGTCTAGGTTCGCGCCCATTGGAGGAGATGCCATATCGCAACGGAATCCAAGCAGTTTCTTGGTCAATCCGGATGGGGCCTGGCATTTTTGAGTGGTGATGTCCGCGGGTGCCTGATCAGCGTGGCGTGGAGTTGCGTCGCGAAGGGGGCAGGAAATCCAGCTCTATGCGGGCTACTTCTGCGCTTGCGGAACCTGGGGCGTTCTCGTCCCCAACCTCCTTGGCTGCACTGCTGACTGAACTTGCCTCCTCGTCATGGACACCCTACCGTTATGTAAGAAGGAGTCCGGCCTAGATCAGGCCACCGTACCCTGCGGCATTTCGAGAACAGATCGTTGAGCTGGCGCGAGCAGGAAGAGCCCTGCCGGGGCGTCACATAAGTTCGACCCGACAGCGCAAGCCATCGCGAACTGGGTCGGTCATCAACGATTCCGACCAGGGCAGCCAGGCGCCATAGCGAGAGAACTGGCGAAGCAACTCATTGGTGTCTCATTTGTTGCGCGTTGCCTGGGTCTGCGCGGTTCACAGGAGTAAATCCACAGCCCTGGTTCGATTTGCCTGACTTGTCTGGCGCGCCCTGTCGCCATGCCGGCTGGAGTTTTGCCTTCCAGCGTCCGTTGCTGCCACACGATGAGTTGGCAGAAGCTCCCAATCAAACATTTCCCACCTTTCATGGCATCTGCTTCGGCATCACCGCCGCAGTGCTTTCTCTAGCATGGGTCACCATCCGGCAAGCGCGAACAAGGTTTCCCATGTCCAAGCTTCTTGTCCCCTCAACTTCGACCAACTCGGCGAGCCGCCTGAATGCCGCCCGCCAGCAGAACGCGTCATCGAGGGCGATGTCGTACGCCGCAACTGGGACATCGACAGTGCGAAAGACGGCAAGTGCGTGCAGGGCTATTCGGGCCGTTCGAACTTGGCGACCTGGTCCGCGAGCTCGTCCCAGAGCAGGGCCGCGCTTCTCGACCGCGTCCACGGCCTGATCCCATTTATTGACCTGTTCAGGCATTTATTGACCTAGAACAAGTGCGCAACCCTGACACCGACACCGGGAATACCCGCACAGAAAAAATCCGGATCTTGCCTACATTGCTTGTATGCAAGATTACTGATTGCTTGCATGCAACCAATCACGGAGACTCCCCATGCCCCGTTTCGCCAAATCGCTCTTCGGTCAGGTGGTCATCGCGCTGGTGCTCGGCGTGGCGGCGGGCCTGTTCTTTCCCGACTTCGCCGTCAAGCTCAAGCCGCTCGGCGACGGCTTCATCAAGCTGATCAAGATGATCATCCCGGTGCTGGTCTTCTGCGTGGTGGTGCACGGCATCGCCGGCGCGGGCGACCTGAAGCGCGTGGGCCGGGTCGGCGTCAAGTCGCTGATCTACTTCGAGGTGCTGACCACCATCGCGCTGGCAATGGGCCTGGTGCTGGGCTTCGTGTTCAAGCCGGGCGTGGGCATGAACGTGGACCCCGGCGCGCTCGACGCCGCGGCCATGAGCGCCTATGCCTCGAACGCCGACAAGCTCACCAGCGGCGGCACGGTCGACTTCCTCATGAAGCTGATCCCGACCACGGTGGTCAACGCGTTCGCCACCGGCGACGTGCTGCAGGTGCTGCTGTTCGCGGTGCTGTTCGGCTGCGCGCTGGCGCTCCTGGGCCCGCGCGGCAAGCCGGTCGGCGACTTCGTCGAAACGCTCTCGCAGGTGCTGTTCAAGATCATGGGCATCATCATCAAGCTGGCGCCGCTGGGCGTGCTGGGCGCGATCGCCTTCACCGTGGGCAAGTACGGCATCGGCTCGCTCAAGCAATTGGGCATGCTGGTGGCGCTGTTCTACGCGTCGGTGATCGTCTTCGTGTTCGTGGTGCTGGGCTTCGTGATGCGGCTCTCGGGCTTCAGCCTCATCAAGCTGCTGCGCTACCTGCGCGAGGAGCTGACCATCGTGTTCGCCACCACCTCGTCGGACAGCGTGCTGCCGCAGATCATGGCCAAGCTGCGCCACATGGGCATTCGCGACTCGACCGTGGGCCTGGTGATCCCGACCGGCTACTCCTTCAACCTCGACGCCTTCTCGATCTACATCACGCTGGCGGCCGTGTTCATCGCACAGGCGACCAACACGCCGATCTCGACGACCGACCTGCTGACCATCCTGGCGATCGCGCTGGTCACTTCCAAGGGCGCGCACGGCGTGCCGGGCTCGGCGATCGTGGTGCTGGCCGCCACGCTGCACGCGATTCCGGCCATCCCGGCGATCGGCCTGGTGCTGGTGCTCTCGGTGGACTGGTTCATGGGCATTGCGCGCGCCCTGGGCAACCTGATCGGCAACTGCGTCGCCACCGTCGCGATCGCGGCCTGGGAAGGCGACATCGACCGCGATCGCGCCCATGCGGTGCTGAACGGCACCCACTCGCCCGAGGACGAGCCGCTGGCCGAGCCCGACTCCCCGGTCGCCGCGGCGCACGCGGCGCACGCGGCGCACGCGGCACACTAGGTCCCCTTCAACAACCGCGCCTCGCCATGACCGACGTCACGCCCACCACCATCGCCGAGCGCGTGGTCGAAGCCATCCTGGCGCAGAAGCTCGCCCCCGGCGATCGCCTCGGCGAACAGGACCTGGCGGAGAACTTCGGCGTCAGCCGCACCATGGTGCGCGAGGCGCTGATGCAGCTGCAGGCACGCGGCTTCGTCGAGGTGCAGTCGAGGCGCGGCTGGTACGTGGTGCAGCCTTCGGCCGAGGAGGCGCGCGACGCCTTCGCCGCGCGCCGCATCGTCGAGGCCGGCATCCTGGCCGAGGCGGGGCGGCCGCTCTCGAAGGTGATCCGCAAGCTGCGCGAGCACATCGCCGACGAGAAGCGCGCCATCGCCGGCGCCGATGCCGCGACGCGCGCCTTCCTGCTGGCCGACTTCCATGTCTGCCTGGCCGACCAGATGGGCCACCGCCTGCTGGTCGACGTGCTGCGCGACCTCACGGCCCGCACCACGCTCGCGGCCACGCTGTTCCAGTCGAAGCACGAGGCCGGGCAGTCGTGCGCCGAGCATGCGGCGATCGTGGCCGCGCTGGAAGCCGGCGACACCAAGCGCGCGCGGCAGCTGATGCTCGACCACATCGGCAACGTCGAAGAGGCGCTGCAGGTCGAGGCCGAGGCCGCGCCGGGCGCCGACGAGCGCCTGCGCGCCATGCTGGCGCCGGTGACGCTTCCTCGCGCCTTGCGCTGACAAGGCGGCGAACCTGGTCGGCTACAGTAGCCGGCGTATGAATTCACCCCAACTCCAGCGCGGCGTCTTCCTGTTCCTGCTGGCGTCCGTCACGGTCGCCTTCCTCGCGATCCTGGCCCCCTTCTCCGGCGCCGTGCTCTGGGGCGTGGCCCTTGCCATCCTGTTCACGCCGCTCTACAAGCGGCTGCTCAGGAAGATGCCCAAGCGGCGCAACCTCGCGGCGCTCGCCACGCTCGCGATCTGCCTGGTGATCGTGATCATCCCGCTCTCGATGGTCACCGCCTCGCTGGTGCAGGAGGTGTCGCTGGTGGCGCAGAAGATCCGCTCGGGCGAGATCAGCTTCGCGCGCTACCTGCAACAGATCGCGGCCGCCTTGCCGCAATGGCTGCTCAGCCTGCTTGACCGCTTCGGCCTCGGCAACATGGAGGCGCTGCTCGGCAGGCTTTCGCAGGGGGCGGCCCAGACCAGCCAGATGATCGCCACCCAGGCCGTCAACATCGGGCAGAACACCTTCGAGTTCCTGGTCAGCTTCGCGGTCATGCTGTATCTGCTGTACTTCCTTTTGCGCGACGGCGCCGAGCTGTCGAAGACGGTGCGCGAGGCGCTGCCGATGGCGCGGCCGCACACGCACTACCTGCTCAACAAGTTCACCACCGTGATCCGCGCCACCATCAAGGGCAACGTGGCGGTCGCGGCCGTGCAGGGCGCGCTGGGCGGCCTCGCCTTCTGGTTCCTCGACGTGCAGGGCGCGCTGCTGTGGGCTGTGCTGATGGCCTTTCTCTCCCTGCTGCCTGCCGTGGGCGCAGCGCTGATCTGGCTGCCTGTGGCGCTCTACTTCCTGGCCACCGGCGCGATCTGGCAAGGCGTGTTCCTGATCGTCTTCGGCGTGGTCGTGATCGGGCTGGTCGACAACGTCCTGCGCCCCGTGCTGGTGGGCAAGGACACGCAGATGCCCGACTACATCGTGCTGATGTCCACCATCGGCGGCATGGCGCTCTTCGGCGTCAACGGCTTCGTGATCGGGCCGGTGATCGCGGCGCTGTTCATGGCCGCCTGGGACCTGTTCGCCTCGTCGAACGAGGAGCAGGGCGAGCCGCCGGCCTGATCCGGGGGGCGCTTCGCCCGCCGCTCGCGCATTTGGCGCGCGCATTTCCGCATTCCGTCGCATGACGCTGGGCAGCAGCCGGCGGTTGCGCGATCTTCGGGCCTCCACTTCCGACGAGGCCCTTGATGAACTTTTCTGCTCACCTGCCCCGCCGCGGCACGCGCGTCCTGTGCGCCGCCGCCCTGCTCGCCCCGCTGGGCGCGCTCGCCGCCGACCTGCGCCTGAGCGTCGTCGATGGCCCGGCGACCGAGGCCACGCTCTACGTCGCGCTCTTCGACAGCGCCGAGAGCTACGCCGCAGGCAAGGCGCTCGCCGCGCAGACCGTGCCGCTGCGCGCCGGCGCAGCCCAGCTTGCCTTCCCGGGACTGGCGCCGGGACGCTATGCGCTGCGAGTGTTCGCGGACGAAAACGGCAACGGCAAGCTCGACACCAACCTGATGGGCATGCCGACCGAACGCTACGGCTTCTCGAACGACGCCAAGGGCAACCGCGCCGCGCCGGGCTTCGATGCCGCGACGTTCCGCATCGATGCCGATCTCAAGACCGTCATCCACCTGCGCTGAGGCGGAGATGCTGAGACGCGAACTCCTGCGCCTGCTCGCATGGGCCGGCGCCACTCCCCTGCTGACTTCCCTCGTGCATGCCGGCACCGACAGCTGGCAGGCCGACTTCGAAGCCTCCGATGCGCCCTGGAAGATCGGCTTCGCCACGCCGCCGGCCGACCTGCCGCTGATTCGCACAGCGGTGCGCGGCCGCTTTCCCGACGCGGTCGCGGGCACGCTCTTTCGCATCGGCCCGACGGGCCACGACCTGGGCGGCGAGCGCTACCACCACTGGTTCGACGGCGACGGCATGGTGCATCGCTTCGTCATCGAAGGCACGCAGGTCCACCACCAGGGCCGCTACGTCCAGACGCCCAAGCACGTGGCCGAGGTGCGGGCCGGCCGCCGGCTGACCGAGGCCTTCGGCACGATCCCGCCGGGGGTGGAGCCGCCGACTTCGGCCGACAGCATCAACGTCGCCAACACCAGCGTGCTGCCGCTCGCGGGCGAAGTGCTCGCGCTGTGGGAAGGCGGCTCGGCCACGCGCATCGACGCGCGCACGCTGGACACGCTAGGCGTGAAGACCTGGCGCCCCGATCTCGCCGGCATGCCCTTCTCGGCCCATCCCCGGGTGGACCCCGACGGCACGATCTGGAACTTCGGCGTCGGCTCCAGCCAGGGACTGCTCGCGCTCTACGAGATCGCGCCCGACGGCGCGCTGCGCCGCGCGGCCGCGGCGCCGGTGGCCGACCTGCCGATGGTCCACGACTTCGCCGTCACCGAGCGGCACCTGGTCTTCCTGATGCCGCCGCTGGTCTACGACGGCAAGCGCAAGGAGGCCGGCGCGAACTTCCTCGACGCCCACGTGTGGCGGCCCGAGCTGGGCATGCGCGCGCTGGTGGTCGACAAGAAGAACTGGGACCGGCGCCAGCTGCTCACGCTGCCGGCCGGCTTCCTGTTCCATGTAGGCAATGCATGGGAAGAAGAGACGCCTCGCGGCACGCGGATCCGCATCGACTATGTGCGCTCGGACAACGCGAGCTCGGTGTTCACCACCAACCGCGAGCTGATGCGCGGGCGCCGCGTGAAGAGCACCGATCCGCACCTGACCCTGGCCACGCTGAACCTCGGCGCCGGCCAGGCCACGCAGGAGGCGCTGCCGCTGGACGCCGAGTTCCCGCGCATCGACCCGCGCCGCGTCGGCCTGCGCCACCGCAGCGTGGTGCATGCCACGCAAGGCATGCGCGAGCAACCCGGCTTCGGCGCCATTGCGCGCACCGATGTCGAGACCGGCCGCAGCCAGCGCTTCTCCTTCGGCGCGCAGGCGATGGTGGAGGAACACCTGTTCGTGCCCGACGGCACCGGCCCGGGCTGGATCCTCGGCACCGTGCTCGACGTCGCACAGAAGAAGACGCTGCTGTGCTGCTTCGCGGCCGACCAGCTGACTGCCGGACCGGTGGCGCAGGCGACGCTGCCCTATGCGCTGCCGCTCGGGCTGCACGGGGCTTTCGTGCCCGTCTGAAGCATGGCGGAGCCCATCATCTGCCGGTACCAGGCATGGAAGTGCCACATGCCGTCTTCCAGCGGCGACTGGTAGGGCCCGACGTCCGAAGTGCCGCGCTCGAGCAGCGCGCGGCGGCCCGCGTCCATGCGCTCGCCGATCTCGTCATCTTCCCTGGCGGTTTCCATGTAGGCGGCGCGCTGAGCTTCGACGAACTCGCGCTCGAAGGCGGCGATTTCCTCCGGGTAGTAGAACTCGACCACGTTGACGGTGTCCTGCGGACCCTTCGGATAGAGCGTGGACAGCACCAGCACGTGCGGATAGAGCTCGATCATGTGGGTCGGGAAGTACGTCACCCACACCGCGCCGAAATCGGGCGCGGCGCCGGTGCGGTAGTCGAGCAGGCGCTCGTGCCAGGTGCGATAGACCTCCGTACCGGGCTGGCCCAGCGCCTGGTGCACGCCGACGCGCTGCATGCTGTACCAGTCGGCGAAGTCCCACTGCAGCTCGCTGCAGCTGACGAAAGCGCCAAGGCCGGGGTGGAACGGCGCGACGTGGTAGTCCTCCAGGTACACCTCGATGAAGGTCTTCCAGTTGTAGTTGCACTGGTGGACCTCGACATGGTCGAGCACGTAGTCGGAGAAATCGAACTCCGGCCGCGCGAACAGCGGCGCCATGTCCTGCGCCGGATCGCGCGCGCCCTCGAACAAGAGGCCGTGGCAGTTGCGCAGCCCGAAGCACTGCAGGTTCTTGCAGGGCTTCTGCTCGAACTGCGGCGCACCCAGCAGCTCGCCGCGGTCGTCGTAGGTCCATCGGTGCAGCGGGCAGACGATGCGGCCGCCGGCGGAAGCCAGGTTGCCGCTCGGGTTGGCAAGGCCGCGCACGTCGCCGGTTTCGCCGCCGAGGATCAGCGCCTGCCGGTGCCGGCAGACGTTGGACATCAGGGTCACGCCCTCGGCATTGCGCACCAGCACACGCCCACCGCCCTCCTGCGCGAGCCGGCGCCAGTCGCCGACCTGGGGGACCGTCTTCTCGTGCCCGACGTAGCGGGCCGATCGATCGAAGATCAATTCCTGCTCGCGCGCGAACAGGGCCTGGTCGAAGTAGGCATCGACCGGCAGCTGCGTGGACGCCGGCAGAACATGCGAAAGACGTGTGACATCGTTCATCGGAATCTCCAATGCGTGACGGGATGCGCCGGGCCTTCGCCGGCGTCGACGCATCGCGTGAATGGAAGGGGCTACGAATCGGCCAGCAGGCGGGCGATTCGCGTGTCGAGCGGGAGCTTGGGACAGGTGCTGCACTGCTCGCCGTCGCGGCGGCGGAAGTGGTGGCAGCACACCTTGCGCTCGAGCGCGAGCGCGGGCGTGCCGTCGCGCGCGCGGTAGGCGAAGAAGCCGCAGCCGCCGGCGATGCGCAGGCGCGCGAGCCAGGCCGAGCCGAGTGCGGCGAGCTCGCTGTCGCTGCAAGCCGGTGCGTGGGCGTGCACCAGCAGCAAGGCGCCGAGCACGCACTCGGCCTGCAGGCGGTCGGCCGCGCGCGCATGCAGCGTGACGCAGCGCGAGAGCGCCGCGCGCATCGCATCGCAGAATGTGCGCAGCTCGGCGGCCGCGGCATCCATGCGCGCCGACAGGCTCCCCGTGACCGGCGCATGGACGGGCAGCTGGAGGCCACGCGGGAAGCCCTCGGCCACCGGCTGAGCGAGGCCGGCGAGCCGCGGCACGTGCGTGTCCAGCTGCGCGGCGATCACGCTCAGATAGACCGGCTGCCAGATCGCCAGACCCCAGCAGCGCAGCGCGAGGTAATGCGCGCCGGCCTCCGGATACGCCTCGGCCCAGTGGCGGCACAACGCGCGCAAGGCAGTCTCGTCGCCTTCGCGCAGCGCGCCGGGCAAGACCTCCCTGCCCTGCGTGCCGCACAGCCCGGGGACGATGCGCTGCGCGAGCCGCAGCATGCGGGCGAGATCGGAGTCGGGCCGCGCGGCCGGCATCGCGCCGGCAACGACCGCAGCACCCGCGCCCGCCTGCATGCCGAGCATCACGCCACGCTTTCCGCCAGGGCGGCCGCTCTCGCCTCTGCCGCCGGGCGGCGGCGGAACTTGGCGATCGGGTTCGCGAGATTCCCCGCCATCTTCAGGCTGGACGCCGGATCGGACAGGTTCACCATCTGCACGTTGTTGCCGAGCTGCAGGCGGTTCAGGCAGGAATGCAGGAACTCGGGCACGAACATGTCGTAGTGCGCGTACTTGTCGGCGCGCTCCGGGTGGGCATCCTGGTAGTCGTGCACGCAGTCGGCCACGGCGCGCCAGAAATCGTCCTCGGTGCAGCAATCGTTCTCGACCAGCACCGGGTTGATATGACGCAGCACGCCGTCGAACACGTCGATGAAGATGCCGAGCAGCTTGAAGTGGTCCGGCACGTCCACTGCGATGCGATCGACGCGCTCCGGCAGGCGCGCCTTAGCCGCGAGGTCGAGGATGGCGCATTCCTCGGCGATGTCCTTCATGATGGCGCGCACGGGTACGTGCCGGTCGAGCACCAGGATCAGGTTCTCGCCGTGCGGCATGAACGTCAGGTCGTGCGCGTAGAAGCAGTGCAGCAGCGGCGTCAGGTAGGCCTGCAGGTAGCTGCGCAGCCAGTCCACGGTGGAGAGGCCGGAGCGGCGGATCAGCTCGGGCAGCAGCGCTTGGCCGTGCTTGTCGACATGCAGCAGCGCGGCCATGGTCATCAGGCGCTCGCCCGGCTGCAGCAGCGTCAGCGGGCTTTCGCGCCACAGCGCCGAGAACATCTTCTTGTAGGGCGTGTCGAGCGGGATCGCGGCCTCGTAGTAGTGGTTGCGAAAGCCCATGGCCGCCACTTCCTGCAGGATGGTGAATCCGTTCGCACGCAGGACTTCGTCCTGCGTCACCAGCTTCTTGATGAACTCGTTGATCGCCGGCGTGCCCGACATGTAGTAAGGCGAGAGCCCGCGCATGAAGCCCATGTTCAGGATCGACAGCGAGGTCTTCACATAGCGCTTGGAACGGTCGCTGGTGTTGAAGAAGGTGCGGATCGACTGCTGGGCGATGTAGCGGTCGTCGCCGTAGTCCAGGCAGATGATCTTGCGCCGCGCCACGTAGCCGGCGAACGCGATCGACAGCTTGTTGAACCATTGCCACGGATGCGCGGGCATGAAGTAGTAGTCGGCCGGGGCTACGCCCAGTTCGTGCAGCCGGGCGGTGAAGCGCCGGACCGTCTCGGCGCCCAGCTCTTCGGCCACGAGTTGCTCGTAGCTCAGCGTGGAGATGCTCGCGAAGGCGGCGTTGTCCTTGTGCACCGCCAGCCAGATCACGCGGATGTCGGATCCGGCCTCCGGCGCGTAGGCGCGGTAGTCGACCGCATTGAAGCCCAGCCGGCCGTTGTTGGCGACGAAGCCCGGGTGGCCTTCGGTCATGCCGACCTCGATGGTCTGGAAGTCGGTGGCGTCGGCGAGCTCGGCGCTGCTGGGCGCATCGGCCTTCATGCGCTTGAAGGCGCTGCCGAACAGGGTGCTGCTGATCTCATCGAGATAGATCGGCAGCAGCTCCTCGCGGATACCCAGGCGCTGGCGGCATTCGATGATGAACTGCAGCGCATCGAGCGGCGCATCGGCGTCGTTCACCAGCTTGCGGATCGATTCCGGCTTGATGTGCCAGTGGCGCAGCGCCAGGCGTTGCGCCTCGAACAGATAGCGCGCCGCGCCGTCGTCCGACAGCAGTTCGTAGAGCGCGAAGTTGCCGCTGGTCGGCTCGAGCTCTTCGGGCTCGACGATCAGCTCGTGCGCGTATTCGGCAATCGCCTTGCGCAGCAGCAGGCGATTGGCCTCGGCCCACACCTCCGGCGTCAGGTGTGCGGCGGCCTCGGCCGGGTGTTGCGAGAGCTGGTTCACGAGGGTGAGGTTCATGGATGGATTTCCTCCAGGGTAGCGGCCGTGGCCTGTTCAAAATCTCGCCGGGTGCAGAAGGCGAGGCTGGCGATCTTCTCGGTGAAGACGACGTCGCGGTCGTAGACGAAGCCTGCCGACCGGTTGAGTGCGTGGATCCTGTGGTTGGTGGCGTCAGGCTCCACCACGATGCGCTCGGCGCCCAGGTGGGCGAACATGAAGCGCATCAGCGCATGGAATACGGCGCGCGTGAAGCCGCGGATGCGCACATCCGACGGCCCGACGAAGACGTGCATGCCCAGGTCGCCGGGCCGCACTTCATAGAAAGTGCGGATCCGGTCGTGCGCGGGGTCGTAGCACTCGGCCAGGAAGGCGGGCCGGCCTTCGTGCAGGCCGATATAGGCGGTGGCGGTGCCGGATTCCATCAGCGCCTGGTAGGCCTCGCGGACTTCATCCTCGGTCTTGTCCTGCATCAGCCAGAAGGCGGCGCGCTCCTGCGTGAACCAGCGGTGCAGCATCGGCGCGTCCTGCGGAATGCGCAGCAGGCGGAACACGAAGCCCTCCGCATCGCGGTAAGACGCCAGCGCGGCCTCGGCGCGGCGGTGGACGCTGTCAGTTCGCATGGGCCGGCACCTCCAGCTTGGCGACATGGTCGGCACTGGGCACGTTGAGGATCAGGCGATCCAGCAGCGCGGTCAGCACGAAGCCACCCGCCGCCAGCAGGAAGGGCAGGTGCAGCCCGTAGCGATCGACGATGGCGCCGGCCGCGAACGAGGACAGCAGCACCCCCAGGTTCTGGAAGAAGTTGGTGATGCTGTAGTCGTGCGCGTAACGCTCGGGCGTCGACAGTCGGAATAGGTTGACTTCGAGCTTGACGATGATCTGGAACAGCGCCCAGCCATACAGCACGCGCCCGAGCACGATCCACACCGGATCCGGCGCCGCATGCAGCAGCAGGCCGACCATGCCCAGCAGCAGGTTGCCCACGGTGTGGTCGGGCAGCCGGCCGCCGCGCGCGCGGATGCGGGCATGCAGCCGCAGCGCGACGATGGCGACCACGCCCGGAATGGCGAAGGCCATGCCGGAGATCAGCTCGCTGTCATAGCCCGTGGTCTTCTGCCAGTAGACCGAGAAGAAGGGGCGGATCAAGTAGGCGCTGAAGTCGAACAGCAGCATCACCAGCGCCAGCCGCAGGATCGGCAGCCGGGCGCGCCAGTCGACGCGGCGCGGCGCTGCAGCAGCGGCGGCTTGCGCATGCGCGCCGCTGTTGACGCGCACGATCTTGCCGCTCCTGATCAGGTACATGCAGACCGCCATCTGGAAGAAGTCGCCCGCGGCCATGGCATAGATGCTGGCACGCGGCCCCCAGGCCTCCAGCACCAGGCCGCCCACGACGGCGCCGAAGATGGCGCCGAAGTGCACCACCACCGACAGCACGCCGATGGTGGCCGCGTGCTCGTCCTTGGGCGTGAGGCGCATCATGTACGGGTACATCAGCAGGTAGCTGCTCTTGCACATGAACATCAGCATCGACAGCACCCAGTACGTCTGCACGTCGGGCGCCCAGTCGCACAGCAGGCTGAAAGTGCCGGCGGCGAACTGCGTGTAGACCAGCAGGTACAGGGGCTCGACGCGCCGCGCCACGCGCGCCCAGATGGGCAGCGTGCACATCACGGCGATCGAGATGGCCGCCACGTAGGCGCCCACGTGCACCGCGCTGTCCAGCGCGTAGCGCTCACTGAAGAACTGCGGATAGAAGGGAATCAGGATGGCGTCGCTGATGACGGCCAGCACCGTCATCGTGATGATGTGGGATCGCAGGTTCATGGACGTCCTGTTTCAGAGCCTGACGAAATCCGCGCTGGACGGAATCGAGAAATCCTGGATCGCGATGCGACGCTCGACCCGGTAGTGCTCCACCCCCGTCAGTTCGCGCAGGATGAACGAGTTGCGCCAGCAGCTCATGCCGAGGTCCTGGTTGGTCATGCCGTGGGTGTGCTGGCCGGCGTTCTGCACGAAGATCTCGTTGCCGTTGAAGTCGGCCGCGTAATTGCGCGCCAGCCGGTAGCGGCCCTTCTCGTCCCAGTGCAGCCGATGGCGGATGCCCTCGATGAAGGGCGGGATGTTCTCGCGGTAGCCGGTGGCGAAGACCAGCCCCTCGGTGCGGTGCGCGTAGCGCGCCTCGCAGTCGAGCTGGCGGAATTCGATCTCGTAGCGGCCGGCCGCGGCGTCGTGACGGCAGTCCTGCAGCTCGCAGTTGGTGATGAGGTGGGTGCGCAGCCGCCCCTGCGTGCGGCGGTCGTCGAGCAGGTCGTAGATCTGGTTGATCAGGCTGGCGTTGACGCCCTTGTAGAGGCTGTCCTGCGTGCGGACGATGCGCTCCTTCTTCTCTTCGTCGAGGTTGTAGAAGTAGTCGATGTAGTCCGGCGAGAACATCTCGAGCGTGAGCTTGGTGGTCTCCATCTGGAAGAAGCGCGGCGAGCGGGTGATCCAGGTCAGGCTGTAGTCGTGCGCGTCGGCTTCCTTGAGCAGGTCGTGATAGACCTCGGCCGCGCTCTGGCCGCTGCCGACGATGGTGATGGAGCGCTTCTGCTGCAGCTGCGCCTTGCTCTCGATGTAGTCGGCGGTGTGCAGATAGCGGTGCTCGCCCGGCTTGCAGCAGGCGGGGAAGAGCGGCTTGGAGCCGACGCCCAGCACCAGCTTGCGAGCGCGCAGGACGAAAGGCTCGCGCTCGGGCCCTCGCACGCCGGTCACCACGTAGCAGTTGCGCTCGGCGTCGTGAACCACCTCCTGCACTTCGTGCTCGAAGCGCACGTTGCTCAACTGCGCCGCGGCCCATCGGCAGTAGCGGTTGTACTCGGCGCGCGTCAGGTAGAAGCTCTCGCGGAAGTAGTACGAATAGATCTTGCCCTCTTCCTTGCAGTAGTTGAGGAAGCTGAAGCGGCTCTTCGGGTCCGCCAGGCTCACCAGGTCCGCCAGGAAGGGGTTCTGCAGCGTGGTGTTGTCGATCAGCATCCCCGGATGCCAGCTGAACTCCGTGTTGCGCTCGAGGAAGATGCCGTTCAGGCCACCGATGGGCTGCGCCAGGCAGGCCAGGCTCAGATTGAAGGGCCCGAGCCCGATCCCGATGAATTCATGGATGTCTTGCTTCATCAAAGGCCATCTCCTTGTTTCCCCTACCACTGGTAGGTGAAGGTTGCGGTCACGTTGCGGGCGTCGCCCCAGTAGCAGTAGTCCTGGTTCATGCACGACGCCACATACGACTTGTTGAACAGGTTGTTCGCGGCCAGGCGCAGGTTGGAGCCCTTGAGCGACGGGTTCAGGCGCCCGAGATCGATGCGCAGCATCAGGTCCACCAGCAGGTACGAGGGCACCTTGAAGCTGTTGGCGTTGTCGACCCAGCTGGTGCCCACATAGCGCACGCCGCCGCCCACCGTGTAACCCGGCGCGAAGCTCCAGTCGCCCCAGACCGAAGCCATGTGGCGCGGCGCCTGGTAGGGCGTCTTGCCGGTGAAGCCGTCCGGCGACTCGATGTACTTCATGTCGGTGTAGGTGTAGGTCGCCAGCACCGACACGTCGCGCGTCAGCTGCGAACGCGCCTCGAGCTCGAGCCCGCGCGAACGCACCTTGCCGGCGGCCTCGAAGAAAGTGGCGCCCACCGGACGCGTGGCGACGTTCTTCTGCTCCAGGTCATACACGGCCGCGGAGAGCAGCGTGTTCGAATCCTTGGGCTGCCAGCGGATGCCGGCCTCCACCTGCTCGGTTTCGGCCGGCGGCAGGATGTTGCCCTGCCGGTCGTTGCGCAGGCTCGGGTTGAAGCCGTCGGAATAGCCGACATAGGGCGCGACGCCGTTGTCGAACAGGTAGACGGCGCCGATGCGCTTGGTGAACTTGGAGCCGCTCCATTGCGCCGCAGCGCCGGTGCCCATCTGGTTCGACGCCTTCGCCCGGTCCTCGCGGCCGCCCAGCGTGAGGCGCCAGCCGCCCAGCGCCATCTGGTCCTGCAGATAGAAGCCGGTCTGCTCGAAGCGGCGGTCGATCGGGAAGCTGGTTACGTCGCTCAGGCCGGGGAAGCCGTAGACGGGAGCGAAGACGTTGATCGGCAACGCGCCGCCCGATTCCCAGTTGCCGTCGACGTGGCGCTTCTGGTAGTCCAGGCCCGCGAGCAGCGCGTGCTCGACCGCGCCCGTCCGGAAGCGGCCTTCGAGCTGGTTGTCGACGGTGTGGCCGCGCGTCGATTCGCGGGCGCCGGAGTAGAACCGCGTCAGCTCGTCGGCGCCGGCCCAGCCGTAGCCGTAGACCTGGCGCAGGGTGGTGTCGGCCGTGACGTAGCGGAAGTTCTGCCGGAACTTCAGCTGCTCGCTGAAGGCGTGCTCGAACTGGTAGCCGGCGAAGCGCTGCGTGCGATGGTATTTCTCGATGCTCGGATCACCGTCGAAGAAGTAGCGCGAGATCCTGCGGCCGTTGTGGTTGGCGTTGATGCTGCCGTCCGCCGGCACGCCGCTGTGGTAGCTGCCCTCGGGATCGTCCTGGAGATAGGCCTGCAGCAGGAGGCGCGTGTCCTTCGAGGGCTTGATCAGGAGCGACGGCGCGATGGCGCGCCGCTCCTCCTTCACGTGCTCGAACTGCGAGTCCAGCTTGCGCGCCAGCGCCGTCATGCGAAAGGCCGCCACGCCGTTGGCATCGACAGGTCCCGTGAGGTCGACCGCACCTTCCAGGCGGTTGCGGTTGCCGACGGTGAGCTGGACTTCGCGGTGCGGCTCGAATTGCGGCGTCATACTGGTCAGGGCGACCAGGCCGCCCGGCGACGCTCGCCCGTAGAGCACCGAGGCCGGCCCGCGCACGACGTCGATGCGCTCCAGGAAATAGGGATCGACCTGCATCGAGGTGTAGCTGCCCTGGTCGCTCAGCATGCGCAGCCCGTCGAGCAGGGTGCTGTCGACGCTGCTGTCCTTGAAGCCGCGCAGGGCCACGTAGTCGTAGCGGTTGGAGGAACCCACGAGGCCGGTGAAGGCGCCGGGCGTGTAGTTCAGCGCCTCGGGAATGGCGCGCGGCTTCTGGCTTTCCAGCTGTTGCTTGGTCACCACCGAGATCGACTGGGGCGTCTCGATGATGGGCGTGTCGGTCTTGGAACCCGATGCGCTGCTTCGCGCGACGTAGCCGGTGACGCCGGTCGCGGCTTCCTGCTCGGCGCTGGCGTTGACCGTCACCATCGGCAAGCCGGCGGCACCCGACGCCGCAGGCGCGGCCGTGACGACGGCGGCATTGCCGTCGATCGCCGCCGCCAGCGCGCTGCCGGCCAACAGGCGGTCCAGCGCCTGCCGTGGCGTGAGCCGGCCGGAGACGGCAGGTGCCGTCTTGCCCGCCACCAGTGCGGGCGGCACCATCAGTTCGAGCCCGGCCTGCCGCGCCAGATCGTTGAGTGCCTGCGCCAGCGGTTGCGCCGCGATGTTGATCGGCACCGGGGTGGAGGCCAGGTCGCTGCCGGTGGCCTGGGAGTGCGCCGCGCTGCCGGCAAAGGCCAGTGCCACGGACAGGGCGAGCGGGGCGAAGTGGAAGCGGGGGCGGGGCATGCGTCGATTTCCGGGAAAGGTAAATAAGAATCCTTCCCATGTAGACGCACCGGCTTTGCGAAACCCCAGGTGGGCCGCAAAGTTTTTTTTTGCTTCGCGATCAGTGGGCCGAAACGATTTCCGTCATGCCGTCGTGCTCGCGCAGCCGCACCGGCAGCACCTGCGGCAGTGCGCGCGAGAAGTTGTCGAGCCGGCGCGGATCGAAGGTGCCGGTGACCCGCAGCGCGGCCACCTCCGGGTCGCGCACGATCAGCTTCACAGGGCCGTAGCGCTCGAACTCCGCCAGGGCCTGGGCCAGCGACGCGTTGTCGAAGCTGACGCGGCTGTCGCGCCAGGGGGCAATGCCGGCTGTCGGCACGGCGGACACGGCGCCGAGCCTGCCTGCCGCATCGCTGGCGATCTGCTGGCCGCTGCGGAGTTCCACCGCGGCGCCGTCGCCGGCCACGCGCACGCGGCCCTCTTCCACCGCCACGCGCACCTTCTCGTTGCCCGGGATGCCGGGCGTGTGGCGCACCGAGAAACGGGTGCCGACGACCGTGATGCGCAAGGGGCCGGCCCAGACGTCGAAAGGCCGCGAGGGGTCGGCCCTGACCTGCAGCACGGCCTGGCCCTCGGGCAGCCGAAGCTCGCGGCGCTGACGGTAGAAGTTCACCTCGGCACGGGTCGCGGTGTCGATCCGCAGATGGGTCGCGTCGGGCAAGTCCACGTCGAGCTGCTGGCCGCGCGCGGTGGCGAAGCTCTCGACGAACACGGGCTGCTGCCAGTGGCTCCAGGCCAGGTAGCCGCCGCAGCACACCAGGAGCACCGCTGCAACGACGGCCGCTTGCGGCACGAGGGCGCTCAGTTGCTGCCACCAGGCGCGACGTGGCGACGACGCCCGCGCCGCGGCCTTGTCGCTGGCCAGCTTCTTCCGCAAGCTGCGCACGCCCTCCGCCGGCAGCGCATCGAGCGCATCCCAGTCGCGCTGCCAATGCGCGAAAGCCTTGCGGCGGGCTTCATCGGCAGCCAGCCAGGCCTGGAGCGCGGCTTCGTCGGCGGCACAGAAGCCGCCGCTCCTCTGGCGCACGAGCCAATCCAGGGCGGTGTTCTCGAGCTCTGCGGATGACGCGGCTGGCGGTTCGGCTGGCGGCTGTGTGGTCATGGCGCAGTATTCGGCTCCTTCATGTAGACGCACGAGCGGCCTGAAACCCTATGCCGTGCCATCGAGTGCATTCCTGCAGCGCCGGCAGGCCTGCATGGCCAATTGGATGTGCTGCTCGACCATCTTGCGCGAAATGCCCATGCGCTCGGCCACTTCCGCATGCGGCAGGCCATCGAACTTGTGCAGGATGAAGGCCTCGCGGCAGCGCAGCGGCAAGGCGTCGATGGTGGCCAGCATGACGCTCACCCCCTGGGCCGAGGCGGCGGCGGTCTCGGGTTCGAAGGCCGGCGGCGCGGCCAGTTCGTCGAGATCGAGGGCGGCCTCCTCGGCATCCGCCTGCAGCGCCTCGCCGCGCACTTCGCTGCGGCGGTACTGGTCGATCTGCAGGTTGCGCACCGTGCGGTAGAGGAGCGCGCGCGGCTCCGGCATCGGCTGGCCCGAGCGCTGCACCGCAAGCACGCGCGCATAGCTTTCCTGCACCAGATCGGCCGCGGCATCGCGGCTGCGCGCCGTGCGGGAGCAGAAATTCAGCAGTTCCTGGTAGTAGCGCTCGAGCACAAATCGACTTTGGGCAGTGGCGGCAAATGAGATTCATTCTCATTATGTCCGATTCAACATGACAGATCGTTGTATGATGCTCGTCATGCGAAAAACGATAGCCAACGCCAGGACTGCCGCCAAAGAAGCGGCGCACGAACGCATCGTGGGCGTGGCCGCGCGAGCGATCCGCCGCAGCGGCTACGCCGGTACCGGGGTCGCCGACATCATGAAGGAGGCCGGCCTGACGCATGGCGCCTTCTATGCCCATTTCTCGTCACGCGAAGCCATGCTGGCTGAAGCTGCGGCTCAGGCGTGCGCGGAGTCCGCCGCCGCGGCAGCGGATGCGGTTGCGAGCGTGCCCGCCGAGAAGGCTTTGGAATCCATGCTTCGCGCCTATCTCTCCAAGGAGCACCTGGAGCAGGTGGAGATCGGATGCCCCCTGGCCGCGCTGGGCTCGGAAACGCCGCGACAGGCCCTCGAAGTGCGCCGAGCGACCACCCTACACATCAAGGCGATGGTCGATCTGGTTGCCCGCCAGTCACCTGACTGGGGGCAGCCCGCTGCACACGAGCAAGCACTCGTGACCATCGCCACCCTGGTCGGCGCTTTGGTACTGGCTCGTGCAGTCGACGAACCGGCGCTGTCGGACCGCCTGCGCGAGGCTGCGCTGAAGCAACTGCTCCGCGGCGGTACCTGAATCCCATTGATGGATGCTGCCTCATCGCCCGTCTTTACATATTATGAATATCATGCGAAATGGATCTGAGGCCCTTCTTGTTTTTGCTTCGCTACGCACTGTGCATGCCGAAGAACTCCCGAATCCCACACGCTGACGGAGAAACGTCATGCGGTTGATCCAAAGATCCACTACCTCCGGCCTCGCGAGCCGCATGCGCCTGCTGCGCAGGTTTGCATAGAGAAGAACCATGAAAGCATTTGTTCTCGATCGATACGGCAAAAAGCGTGCGTTGCGGTCGGCAGACATGCCGAGTCCGGAGTTGCGCGACGACGAGGTCTTGGTCCAGGTTCATGCCGCCGGCGTGAACATGCTGGACGCCAAGATCAGGGATGGCGAGTTCAAGCTCATCCTGCCCTATCGCCTGCCCCTCCTCCTCGGCCACGACGTGGCCGGCGTCGTGGTCAAGGTCGGACCTCTCGCGCGGAGATTCAAGCCGGGTGACGAGGTCTATGCCCGGCCGGATGACTTGCGCATCGGCACCTTCGCCGAATACATCGCGATCAGGGAGGAATCCTTGGCGATCAAGCCCAAGGCGCTCAGCATGGAAGAGGCCGCTTCCATCCCGCTGGTGGGCCTGACGGCCTGGCAAGCGCTGATCGAAAAGGCGAACCTGAAGAAGGGGCAGAAGGTTTTCATCCAGGCGGGGTCCGGCGGCGTCGGAACGTTTGCCATTCAGTTGGCCAAGCATGTGGGCGCCACCGTAGCCACTACCACGAGCGCCGCCAATATCGACTTGGTGAAGAGCCTCGGCGCAGACATCGTCATCGACTACAAGAAAGACGACTTCGAGAAAGTGCTGCAGGACTACGACGTGGTCCTCCACAGCCAGGATGCGGCAGCGTTGGAGAAATCCCTGCGCGTGCTGAAGCCCGGCGGAACACTCATCTCGATTTCTGGTCCTCCGGATCCCGCATTCGCCACGGGAATCGGAGCGCCGTGGTTCGTGAAGCTCGTCGTCCGCCTGCTGAGCTCCGGGGTCAGAAAAAGAGCGAACCGTCGTGACCTGAGGTATTCGTTCCTCTTCATGCGAGCCAGCGGGCAGCAGTTGCGCGAGATCGCTTCGCTCATCGATGCAGAAGCCATACGCCCAGTCGTGGATCGGGTCTTCCCGTTCGAATCGACCAACGAAGCGCTGGCCTATGTGGAAAAGGGACGGGCCAAGGGCAAGGTCGTCGTCAAGGTGAGATAGGCCCGACCGCGAAGTGCAAGCATCAAGCCTCAGCGCTGCCGCACGCGCCGCGAGTGCGCGGGCGATGCACTGGCCGCCTCGACTCGTTGCGTCTCCGCCTCTTTCCTGAACTCCCCCGTGCTCATGCCGAAGCGAAGCCTGAAAAGCTTGCCGGCATAGCTTGCGTCTCGCACGCCGATTTCGTCGGCCAGCGCGGCAAGACTGCTGTCCGAGTTGAGCAGGCGCCAGCGAAGATGCTGCAGCCGCATCTCCTGCCAGTACACCTGCGCGGTCTGCTCGAACTGCTGCAGAAAGCGGCGGTCGAGCTGCCGCCGGCTGATGCCCACGCTGCTCGCGATATCGGCGACCGAACACGTGCTGGCCAGCCTCTTGCGCATCAGGCCGATGGCGCGACCGAGGTAGCGGCCGGCCTGCGGCTCGGCACTTTGCGACTTGAGCAGATGGCGGCTTGCGCGCGGCTCGTCGACCAGCATGTCGGCCAGGCCCTTGAGAGCGCGCGCGCGGCCGCAGTGCTGCACCAGCAACTCCACGGCCACGTCGATCGCGGCGCTGCCGCCTGCGCAGGTGATGCGCTTGCCGTCGAAGAGATAGAGCTGCTCGGTCTTGATGGGGATGCGCGGGAATGCGGCTTCGAATTCCACCGCGTGCCGCGGATGCAGCGCAACCTGGTGACCGTTCAGCAGCCCCAACTCCGCGAGCAGGAAGCAGCCGTTGTCGATGCTCAGGAGCGTCAGCCCATGGCGCGCCGCGCCCTTGACGAGCGGCGCGTAGGCCCGCGCCCGGCGCCGCGTGTCGGCGGCGCTGCGGCCGCCAAAGACGACGAGGTAGTCGTAGTCGGACCACCGTACCTGCTGCGGCGTGAGCTGGATCGAGATCTCCACGCCGCTGTTCGAACTGACAGTGCCGGCCTCGAGGCCCACGATGTCCCAGCGGCAATGGCGCTGCCGGCTGTAGTCCTCATCGTCGGCCGAGAAGCGCAGCTTGTCGAGAAAGCCGCCGAAGGGCAGCAGCGCGAAATCCGGCAGCGGAAGGATGAGCACGCGCACGTCCGGCGCGATGGGCTTGGCCTGCGCAGGCGGCAGCACCGCGCGCGCGGGTCGCTTGCGAATCGCGGTCTTGGCGATGTCCAAATCGGCTGATAGCACGTCCAAATCTTACTTCCGCCTTCGAAGCACCGTGTGTGACAGTGAATCCACTTTCCTTCACTCGTACGGATTCGCAATCATGGCGCTCGACACTTGGTTGATCTATCTGGCAGCGGCCACCGGCCTGGCCCTGATGCCCGGCCCCAACGGCTTGCTCGCGCTGACGCACGGCGCGCTGTACGGGCGGCGCATGACGCTGTTCACGATCAGCGGAGGCGTGCTCGGCTTCGTGCTCGTGCTCGCGCTTTCGATGTTCGGCATCGGTGCCGTGCTGGGCGCTTCGGTACACGCCCTCACGGTGATGAAGTGGCTGGGCGGCGCCTACCTCGTGTGGCTGGGTATCCAGGTGTGGCGTTCGCCGCCGCCTGCACTCGAGGTCGCCCGGCAGCAGCCGCGGGCGCGCCATGGATGGAGCCTCTTCAGCCAGGGCTTCCTCTCCGCGGTGACCAACCCGAAGGCTGTTCTGTTCTTCGTCGCCTTCCTGCCGCCCTTCATCGACCCGCATCGCGACCTCGTGACGCAGTTCGTCGTGATGGCAGCGACCTTTGCGGTGATCGAGTTCCTTGTCGAGCTTCTGATGACCTGGCTGGCCAGCAGCTTGCGCCGCTGGCTGCACCGCAGCGGCAAGCGCTTCAACCAGGTCTTCGGCGCGGTGTTCGTGCTGATCGGTGCGGGCGTGACGCTGGGCCACTGATCACCCTAGCGCGCCCACCACCCTTCCCCGAAGCGCCCCTGCAGAAAGGCCACGAAGCTCGACACCTTCCCCGGCACCAGCTTGGGCGAAGGGAACACGGCGTGGATCTCCTGCTCGGGCAGCGCATGGCCCGGCAACACCTCCACCACCTTGCCCGCGGCGAGCGAATCGCTCGCCACGTAGCGCGGCATCAGCGCGATGCCGAGTCCCTCGCGCGCCGCCGCGAGCACGGCAGAGAGGTTGTTGGAGCGCAGCCGGCCCGTGACCGGCACCGTGACCGGCTCGCCCTTGGGCGTGTGCATGCGCCAGACGTCGTCGCCGATCACGCTGCTGTAGATCAGCGCCACGTGCGCGCTCAGGTCCTGCGCGCGCTTCGGCGTGCCGTGCTTCTTCAGGTAGCCCGGCGCCGCCACCATGACCCACGGGTTCATGCCGAGGAAACGCGCGCCCAGCGACGAATCGGCCAGCTTGCCCATGCGCACGGCGACGTCGATGCCTTGCGCGATCAGATCCACGTAGCGGTCCTCGAAACTGAGGTCGATCTGCACCTGCGGGTGGCGGGCCATGTATTCCAGCGCCAGCGGCACCACCGCGCGGCGGCCGAAGGCGACCGAGGTGCCGACGCGCAGCAGCCCCTGGGCCTGCGTTTCGCGCAGGCGCACCACGCTCTCGGCCTCCTCGGTCTCGCGCACGATGCTCTTGCACTTCTCGTAGTAGAGCGCGCCCGATTCGGTGAGGCTCACGCCGCGCGTGTTGCGGTTGAGCAGGCGCACCTTGAGCCGCGCCTCGGTCGCCGCGACCTGCTTGGTCACGGTGGGCTGGGTGGTGTTGAACTCGCGCGCCGCCTTGGAGAAACTGCCGGTCTCCACCACGCGCACGAACATCTCCATCGCAAGCAGTCTGTCCATGCCCGGATCGTAGCCATTTATTCCGTTATGGAATAGCTTTTATGGCCCCGCGCCGCCTTCTGCCGAAGGCCTCGAATTCCTACAGTCGAGGCATCTGAAGGAGACAAGCACATGGCAAAGATGACCGCGGCCCAGGCCGCCGTTCTGGTGATGGAAAAAGAAGGCGTCACGCAGGCCTTCGGCGTGCCCGGCGCCGCCATCAATCCGCTCTACTCGGCGCTGCGCAAGCACGGCAGCATCGCCCACATCCTGGCGCGCCACGTCGAAGGCGCCTCGCACATGGCCGAGGGCTACACCCGCGCCATCGCCGGCAACATCGGCGTGTGCATTGGCACCTCGGGGCCGGCCGGCACCGACATGATCACCGGCCTCTACTCGGCCTGGGCCGATTCGATCCCGATCCTCTGCATCACCGGCCAGGCGCCGCGCGCACGCCTCTACAAGGAAGACTTCCAGGCGGTGGACATCGAGTCGATCTCCAAGCCGGTCACCAAGTGGTCGGTCACGGTGCGCGAGCCGGGCCAGGTGCCGCAGGTCTTCCAGCAGGCCTTCCACCTGATGCGCTCGGGCCGCCCCGGGCCGGTGCTGATCGACCTGCCCTTCGACGTGCAGATGGCGCAGATCGAGTTCGACATCGACACCTACCAGCCGCTCACGCCCTACAAGCCGGCCGCCACGCGCGCGCAGGTCGAGAAGGCTATCGCGATGCTCAACGCCGCCGAGCGCCCGCTGATCGTGGCCGGCGGCGGCATCATCAATGCCGATGCCAGCGATCTGCTGGTGCGCTTCGCCGAAGCCACAGGCGTGCCGGTGATCCCGACCTTGATGGGCTGGGGCACCATCCCCGACGACCATCCGCTGATGGCCGGCATGTGCGGCCTGCAGACCAGCCACCGCTACGGCAACGCGACGATGCTGGCTTCCGACTTCGTGCTCGGCATCGGCAACCGCTGGGCCAACCGCCACACCGGCTCGGTCGAGGTCTACACCAAGGGCCGCACCTTCGTGCACGTCGACATCGAGCCGACGCAGATCGGCCGCGTCTTCACGCCCGACCTCGGCATCGTGTCGGACGCCAAGGCCGCGCTCGAGCTCTTCGTCGAAGTCGCCGAGGAGATGAAGGCCAAGGGCCAGCTGCCGAACCGCAGCCAATGGGCCGGCGAATGCCTGGAGCGCAAGAAGACGATGCTGCGCAAGACCAACTTTGGCGACGTGCCGATGAAGCCGCAGCGCGTCTACCAGTGCATGAACCGCAACTTCAGCCGCGACACCTGTTACGTGAGCACCATCGGGCTGTCGCAGATCGCCGGCGCGCAGTTCCTGCACGTCTACAACCCGCGCAACTGGATCAACTGCGGCCAGGCCGGCCCGCTGGGCTGGACCATTCCCGCCGCGCTCGGCGTGCGCGCGGCAGACCCGACGCGCAAGATCGTCGCGCTCTCGGGCGACTACGACTTCCAGTTCATGATCGAAGAGCTGGCCGTAGGCGCGCAGTTCAAGCTGCCCTACATCCACGTCGTGGTCAACAACTCCTACCTCGGCCTGATCCGCCAGGCGCAGCGCGGCTTCGAGATGGACTACTGCGTGCAGCTCGGCTTCGAGAACATCAACGCCGACGAGGACAGCGGCGTTGAGCGCAGCTACGGCGTGGACCATCTCAAGGTGATCGAGGGCCTGGGTTGCAAGGCGATCCGCGTCTACAAGCAGGAGGAGATGAAGCCCGCCATCGAGCGCGCCGAAGCCTTGATGGCCGAGTTCAGCGTGCCAGTGGTGATCGAGGTGATGCTGGAGCGCGTGACCAATATCGCGATGGGCACCGAGATCGATGCCATCAACGAATTCGAGCCCCTGGCCGAAAGCCGCGAAGACGCGCCGACCGCAGTCGGCGTCGCGATGCTCGACTGATTCCCGAGGAGACGACACAGATGCCCCGATTCGCAGCGAATCTCACGATGCTCTTCACCGAGCTGCCTTTCATGGAACGCTTCGAGGCCGCCGCCAAGGCCGGGTTCAAGGCCGTCGAATACCTGTTCCCCTATGCCTACGACAAGAAGGAACTGACCGCCGCCCTGCGCGGCAACGGCCTGCAGCAGGTGCTGCACAACCTGCCCGCCGGCAACTGGGACGGCGGCGAGCGCGGCATCGGCTGCCATCCGGACCGCGTCAGCGAGTTCCGCGAAGGCGTGGGCATGGCCATCGACTACGCGACAGCT
This sequence comes from Variovorax sp. Soil_C_33, assembly GCF_057656935.1. NCBI lineage: Bacteria > Pseudomonadati > Pseudomonadota > Betaproteobacteria > Burkholderiales > Comamonadaceae > Variovorax > Variovorax sp. Soil_C_33. The sequence continues at coordinate 280,491 of NZ_JBDGJK010000006.1, read as the reverse complement.
CTGGGCTGCCCCAAGCTCAACTGCCTGTTGGGCAAGCTGCCGGCCGGCGTGAGCCCGGAGCAGGCGCGCAAGACCACGGTCGAGAACCTGCGCTTCGCGGCCAGGGAGCTGCAGAGCGCGGGAATCATGCTGCTGATCGAGCCGATCAACCATTTCGACATTCCGGGCTTCTTCCTGACGCGCACCGACCAGGCGCTGTCGATCATCGACGAGGTGGGCTCGACCAACCTGCTGCTGCAGTACGACATCTACCACGCACAGCGCATGGAAGGCGAGCTGGCAGCGACGATCACGAAGAACATGGCCAGGATCGGCCACATCCAGCTGGCCGACAACCCCGGCCGCGGCGAGCCCGGCACCGGCGAGATCAACTACGCCTGGCTCTTCAAGCACATCGATGCCGCCGGCTACACGGGCTGGATCGGCTGCGAATACAAGCCGAAGAGCGACACCGTCAACGGCCTCGGTTGGCGCACCGCCCTCACCCAATAACGACACTCAGACAAGGATTCATCGCATGTCCAACACGGCATCCCAGAAGATCGGTTTCATCGGCCTCGGCATCATGGGCGCGCCCATGGCCGGCCACCTGCTCGACGCGGGCCATACGCTCTTCGTCAACACGCAGGGGCCGGTGCCCGAGCCCTTCACTTCGCGCGCCACCGTGTGCAACACGGCCGCGGAAGTCACGAAGCAAGCCGACGTGATCTTCATCATGGTGCCCGACACGCCCGACGTGGAGAAGGTGCTGTTCGGCGAGAACGGCGTGGCGGGCGCACTGGCCAAGGGCAAGACGGTGGTCGACTGCAGCTCGATCGATCCGATCGCGACCAGGGGCTTCGCCAAGAAGATCACCGACCTCGGCTGCGGCTGGATCGACGCGCCGGTCTCCGGCGGCGAAGTGGGCGCCAAGGCGGCCAGCCTCACCATCATGTGCGGCGGCGACGAGGGCACCTTCGGGCGCGTGCGGCCGCTGCTCGAGAAGATGGGCAAGAACGTCACGCTGGTCGGCGGCGCGGGCGACGGCCAGGTCTGCAAGGTGGCCAACCAGATCATCGTGGCGCTCAACATCGCGGCCGTCGGCGAGGCGCTGGTGTTCGCGAGCAAGGCCGGCGCCGATCCCGCCAAGGTGCGGCAGGCGCTGATGGGCGGCTTCGCCTCCTCGCGCATCCTCGAAGTGCATGGCGAGCGCATGATCAAGCGCACTTTTGCGCCGGGCTTCCGCATTTCGCTGCACCAGAAGGACCTGAACCTCGCGATGCAGAGCGCGCGCTCGCTCGGCGTGGCGCTGCCGCAGACTGCGGGCGCCGCGCAATTGATGAACGCCTGCGCGGCGCTGGGCCATGGGCAGTCCGACCATTCGGCGCTGGTGCGTGCGCTGGAGGCATTGGCGCAGCATCCGGTTCAGCCGGACTGATACCAAGAGCGCTCCTCCATGATGGAGCGCCCCGCGACGCAGAGGCGCCCGCGGGTCCGGCGCGGCGCTTCGGTGTGGCGGTCGGCGCTAAAGCGCCGACCGCCCCAGCAGGAGCCCGGGCCGCAGACCGCCTTCGGCGGCGCGCTGGATCAGCCGCGAACGCTGAGGTTTTCCGCCGGATTCTGGCCCGCGGCCTCCAACGCCTCCTTCAAGTTCCGGCGCCGCCAGGCCCAGGTCTTGAAGGCCTGCGGCAGGATCTTGATGCACGAGAGGTAGTAGATCGCCTTGAAGCCCAGCAGGCGCGGGCCGACCGGCGTGCCGCGGAACAGGTCGCCCGCCAGGATCGACAGCAGCGCTTCCCGCATGCGCCAGACGTTGTTCTCCGGCTGCATGAAGAGCCGGCGGATGGCCGGCGAGGTGATGCGGTAGATGAACCACGAGAACATCCGGGGCCCGTGCTTCATGACCTTCTCGAAACGGCGGAAAGCCCGCTCCGCCTGGGCGGACTCGCCCTTGAGCCAGTGATCGACGGCCGTGGCGCTCTCGAAGGCGCTGTTCATCGCCAGGTAGACGCCGGACGAGAACATCGGGTCGACGAAGGCATAGGCGTCGCCGATCATGGCGAAGCGGTCGCCGCGGCAGAACTTCGAGTCGTAGGCGTAGTTGCCCGTGGACGTCGCGCCCTCGATCAGGGTGGCATCCTTCAGCCGCTCGGCCAGCTTGGGCGCGAGCGCGATGGTTTCCATCAGGAAACTGGTGAGATCGCCCTTGCGTCGCTTGAAGTAGGCCGGCGAGGCGACCGCCCCCACGCTCGTCGTGCCATCGAGCAGGGGGATGAACCAGAACCAGCCGTGGTCGAACCAGAACAGCGTGATGTTGCCTTCGTAGCGTCCGGGCGTGCGCTTGGCGTTCGCGAAGTGGCCGAACAGCGCGGCGCTCGCGTGCTTGCGGTTGCGCTGCTTGGCGTCGAAGCGGTTCGACAGCACGGTGTCGCGTCCGCTGGCATCGATCACGAAGCGCGGGCGCCAGGCGGTCTCGGTGCCGTCCTCGGCTTTCACCGTCACCAGCGCACGGTCGTCGCTGCCCTTGCCGGCGTCCATCTCGACCTGCGTGACCTTGTGGCCTTCGAAGGTGCGCGCGCCGCGCCTGGCGGCATGGCGGAACAGCAGCTCGTCGAACTCCGAACGGCGCACGTGCACGGCATATGGAAAGGACTTGTCCATCGCCTCGCCGAAGAAAAAATGGCTGCTGTGGTCGTGCCAGGGCGAAACGAACTCGGCGCCGTGCTTGGCGATGCCGATGGCCTCGACCTCGGTGCGCACGCCCAGCCGGTCGAACAGCGGCATGTTCATCGGCAGCAGCGACTCGCCGATGTGAAAGCGCGGGTGATGTGCTTTTTCGAGAAGCACCACGTCGTGTCCCTTGTCCGCGAGCAGCGCGGCGACGGTCGAGCCGGCGGGGCCGCCGCCGATGACGACGACGTCCGGATCCAGGGTGTTGAATTGCTGAGCTGCCATGACCGGCGGACCCTCCTTGTCGTTGTGTGCCTGGCTGGAACGTGAAAAGCGGGCCCGAGTGTAGCGAGCCGCCATGACCCGGCCCGCTGGGTTCCCACTACGCGATCGATCCGCGCTTTTGGAGTAGCCTTCCTGTCGTCGGAAAAAAAAGGAGATTTCCATGGCCGCCCCCCTGTCACCGGCAGAAGAAGCATTGCGCGACGCCGCCCGCGAATACCACCGTTCCCCAGTCAAGGGCAAGATCTCGATCTCGCCGACCAAGCCGCTGCTCAACCAGCGCGACCTCTCGCTGGCCTACTCGCCCGGCGTGGCCTATCCCTGCCTCGACATCGAGGCCGACCCCGCGGCCGCCGCCGAGTTCACCTCGCGCGGCAACCTGGTGGGCGTGGTCACCAACGGCACCGCGGTGCTGGGCCTGGGCAACATCGGGCCGCTGGCCGCCAAGCCGGTGATGGAAGGCAAGGGCTGCCTGTTCAAGAAGTTCGCCGGCATCGACGTGTTCGACATCGAGCTGGCCGAAACCGACCCCGACAAGCTGGTCGAGATCATCGCCGCGCTGGAGCCCACCCTGGGCGGCATCAACCTTGAAGACATCAAGGCGCCCGAGTGCTTCTACATCGAGCGCAAGCTGCGCGAGCGCATGAACATCCCGGTGTTCCACGACGACCAGCACGGCACGGCCATCATCTCGGCCGCGGCGCTCCTCAACGGGCTCGAACTGGTCGGCAAGAAGATCGAGGAGGTGAAGATCGCCGTCTCGGGCGCCGGCGCCGCAGCGATCGCCTGCCTGGACGTGATGATCGGCCTCGGCGCCAAGGCAGCCAACATCTACGCGGTCGACTCCAAGGGCCTGATCTACATCGGCCGCCCGGGCGGCTTCGACGATTCGAAATCACGCTACGCACAGAAGGACACCGGCGCGCGCACCCTGGCCGACGTGATGAAGAGCGCCGACGTGTTCCTCGGCTGCTCGGCGCCCGGCGTGGTCACGCAGGACATGGTCAAGAGCATGGCGAGCCAGCCGATCATCCTGGCGCTTGCCAATCCCGAGCCGGAGATCCGGCCCGAGCTTGCCAAGGCGGTCCGCCCCGACTGCATCATCGCCACCGGCCGCTCGGACTATCCGAACCAGGTCAACAACGTTCTTTGCTTTCCCTACATCTTCCGCGGCGCGCTCGACTGCGGCGCGAGCAAGATCACGGAAGAGATGAAGCTTGCCTGCGTGCACGAGATCGCCGATCTCACCAAGGCCGACATCAGCGAGGAAGTGGCCAATGCCTATGCGGGCCAGGAGCTCGCCTTCGGCCCCGACTACATCATTCCCAAGCCCTTCGACTCGCGCCTGATCCTGCGCATCGCGCCGGCCGTGGCCAAGGCCGCGGCGGACTCGGGCGTGGCTGCGCGGCCGATCGAGGACCTCGAGGCCTATCGCCAGAACCTGGCACGCTTCGTCTACCAGACCGGCATGTTCATGCGCCCGGTGTTCAGCGCGGCCAAGCTCGCCAGCGCCAAGCGCGTGGCCTACTGCGAGGGCGAGGACGACCGCGTGCTGCGCGCCGCGCAACTGGCGGTGGACGAAGGCCTGGCCAAGCCGATCCTGATCGGCCGCCCGGCGGTGATCGAGACGCGCCTCAAGAAGGCCGGCCTGCGCATCAAGCCCGGGGTGGACGTGGACGTGGTCGACCCCGAGGACGACCCGCGCTTCCGCACCTACTGGGAGGCCTACCACCGCATCATGGGCCGGCACGGCATCACGCCCGAGGCCTCGAAGGCGATGGTGCGGCGCTCCAACACCACCATCGGCTCGCTGATGGTCCAACTGGGCGACGCCGACGCGATGCTGTGCGGGCTGGTGGGCCGCTTCGACAGCCACCTGCGCATCCTGCACAACGTGCTGGGCCTGAAGCGCGGCGCCCCGGGCTTCGCGACGCTCAACGCGCTGACGCTCGAGAAATACACGCTCTTCATCGCCGACACCAACGTGCACGAAGACCCGAGCGCCGAGACGCTGGCCGAGATCGCCGTCATGGCGGCCGAGGAAGTGCGCCGCTTCGGCCTGCCGCCCAAGGTGGCCTTCCTGTCGCACTCCAACTTCGGCTCCTCCGAACGCGCTTCGGCGCGCAAGATGCGGCTGGCGCGCGACCTGTTCGCCAAGATGGCGCCCGACATCGAATGCGACGGCGAGATGCACGGCGATTCCGCGCTGTCGGATACGGTGCGGCACAACGCGCTGCCCGAGACCACGCTGAACGGCGAGGCCAACCTCCTGATCTGCCCGAACCTCGATGCCGCCAACATCCTGTTCAACGTGCTGAAGATGACCGGCGGCAACGGCGTGACGGTCGGCCCCATCCTCATGGGCGCGGCCGGCTCGGCCCACATCCTGACGCCCTCGGCCACCGTGCGCCGCGTGCTCAACATGACGGCGCTCGCCGTGGCCAACGCCACCTCGTCCAAGTAGGCAGTGCACCAGGATCGACGCCCCGCCGCAGTGCATGCGACGGGGCGTTTTCACGCCCTTTCCGAATGGCGATGGCCATTGACCGCGCACCCTATTGGCTCATCGGGAGGGTTCGCACCAAGTGCGTGCCGGCACCGTTTTTGCTTGAATCCCGTGCATTCACCCTCTTACGGAACTTCATGAACAAGCGCCAACTGATCCAGTCCTTTCTTGCCGCCTCGGCGCTCAGCTTCGGCCTCGGCAGTGTCCACGCCCAGGCGCTCACGCCCATCAAGTTCCAGCTCGACTGGCGTTTCGAAGGGCCGGCCGCGCTGTTCCTCCATCCGGCCGCCAAGGGCTACTTCAAGGATGCCAAGCTCGATGTGACGATCGACGCCGGCAACGGTTCGGGCGGCACGGTCACGCGCGTGGCCTCGGGCGCCTACGACATGGGCTTCGCCGACCTGGCCGCGCTGATGGAGTTCCACGCCAACAACCCCGACAGCCCGAACAAGCCGGTCGCGGTGATGATGGTCTACAACAACACGCCGGCCTCGGTCATGGCGCTCAAGAAGAGCGGCATCGCGAAGCCGGCCGACCTGGCCGGCAAGAAGCTCGGCGCGCCGGTGTTCGACGCCGGCCGCCGCGCCTTCCCGATCTTCGCCAAGGCCAACAACATCGGCGCGGTCAACTGGACCGCGATGGACCCGACGCTGCGCGAGACCATGCTGGTCCGCGGCGACATCGACGCCATCACCGGCTTCACCTTCACCTCGCTGCTCAACCTCGAGGCGCGCGGCGCCAAGGCGGCCGACATCGTGGTGCTGCCCTACCCCGACTACGGCGTGAAGCTCTACGGCAACGTGATCATCGCCTCGCCCAAGCTGATCAAGGAGAACCCGGCTGCCGTCAAGGCCTTTCTTTCGGCCTTCGCCAAGGGCGCAAAGGAAGTGATCGCCAATCCGGCGGTGGCGATCGAGTCGGTCAAGAAGCGCGACGGCATCATCGACAGCGCGCTCGAGACGCGCCGCCTCAAGCTCGCGATCGATACCGTGATCAACAGCCCCGACGCGCGCGCCGAAGGCTTCGGCGCGGTGAATGCCGGCCGGCTCTCGCTGATGGCCTCGCAAGTCTCCGATGCCTTCAACACCAAGACGCGCGTGAGCCCGGAAGCGGTATGGACCGCGGCGCTGCTGCCACCGGCCTCTGAACTGAACATCCTCAAGAAGTGATGGCGGTCGCTGAGACCCCGCCCTTCGTCGACTTCCAGGACGTCTGGCTCGCCTACAACGAAGAACTGCTCGCGGCCAACCACTTCGCGGTCGAAGCCATCGACCTCAAGGTGAAGCAGGGAGAATTCATCGCCATCGTCGGGCCCTCGGGTTGCGGCAAGTCGACCTTCATGAAGCTCACCACGGGCCTGAGGATGCCCTCGATGGGCAAGATCCGCATCGACGGCCAGCCCGTGACCGGGCCGGTCAAGATCTCGGGCATGGCCTTCCAGGCGCCCTCGCTGTTGCCATGGCGCACCACGGTCGACAACGTGCTGTTGCCGCTGGAGATCGTCGAGCCCTACCGCTCCACCTTCAAATCGAAGCGCAAGGAATACGTCGAACGCGCGCGCAAGCTGCTTCAGAAGGTGGGCCTCGGCGGCTATGAAGACAAGTTCCCGTGGCAGCTCTCTGGCGGCATGCAGCAGCGCGCCAGCATCTGCCGCGCGCTGATCCACGAGCCCAAGATGCTGCTGCTCGACGAGCCCTTCGGCGCGCTCGACGCCTTCACGCGCGAGGAGCTCTGGTGCATCCTGCGCGACCTCTGGAGCGAGCAGCGCTTCAACGTGATCCTGGTCACGCACGACCTGCGCGAATCGGTCTTCCTGGCCGACACGGTCTACGTGATGAGCAAGAGCCCGGGCCGCTTCGTGGTCCGGCGCGAGATCGAGCTGCCGCGCCCGCGCGAGCTGGAGTTGACCTACACCAAGGAATTCACCGACATCGTGCTGGAGCTGCGCGGCCACATCGGCGCCATCCGGAGCAACGCCATCGCGGCCGCCGCCGCAGCGAGCCACGGATGAAGAACGGCAAACAGATCGAACGCTGGTCGCCGTGGCTGCTGCTGGTCGCGGTGCTCGTGCTGTGGCAGATCATCTGCGCGGGCTTCGGCGTGTCGGAATTCATCTTTCCGAGCCCGTGGCGCATCTGGACCCAGTTCTGGGAATTCAAGGAAATCATCGCGGGCCACGCCTGGCGCACCTTCTGGGTCACGATGGCGGGCTTCGGCCTCGCCATCGTGGTCGGCGTGCTGCTGGGCTTCGTGATCGGCAGTTCGCGGCTGGCCTACGCGGCGGTGTACCCGCTGATGACGGCTTTCAACGCGCTGCCCAAGGCGGCCTTCGTGCCCATCCTCGTGGTGTGGTTCGGCATCGGCATCGGGCCGGCGATCCTCACGGCCTTCCTGATCAGCTTCTTCCCGATCATGGTCAACATCGCGACCGGCCTGGCCACGCTCGAGCCCGAGCTCGAGGACGTGCTGCGCGTGCTGGGCGCCAAGCGCTGGGACGTGCTCGTCAAGATCGGCCTGCCGCGCTCCATGCCCTATTTCTACGGCTCGCTCAAGGTCGCGATCACGCTGGCTTTCGTCGGCACCACGGTGAGCGAGATGACGGCCGCCAACGAAGGCATCGGCTACCTGCTGATCTCGGCCGGTTCGGCCATGCAGATGGGCCTGGCCTTCGCGGGCCTGATGGTGGTTGGCGCAATGGCGATGGGGATGTACGAGCTCTTCAGCGCGATCGAGAAGCACACGACCGGCTGGGCGCACCGAGGATCGCAAAATGAATAGGGAGCAGGTCCTTCGCGCCCTGCGCCGCGCGAACGAGGCCGCGCTGCGCGCGATGGCGATGGGCCGCCATCCCTTCGGCGCGGTGCTCGTCGCGCCCGACGGCGAAACGGTGCTGGCCGAGCAGGGCAACATCGACACCGTGCAGCACGCAGAGGCCACGCTGGCGCGAAACGCCTCGCTCAGCTACCCGGCCGAGTATCTCGCCCAGTGCACGCTGGTCACCACCTTCGAGCCCTGCGCGATGTGCGCCGGCACCATCTACTGGGCCAACATCGGGCGCGTGGTGTACGGCGCCGAAGAGAGTGCGCTTCTCGCGCTCACCGGCGCCCATCCCGAGAACCCGACGCTCTCGCTGCCCTGCCGCGAAGTCTTCGCACGCGGGCAGAAGAAGATCGAGGTCATCGGGCCGGTGCCGGAAGTGGCGCACGAGATGATCGCCACGCACCGCGGCTTCTGGGAAAGCCGGGGCCCACGCGCGGCGGGCGCGTAGCAGGCCATACGGCCGGGTTGTTTCCCGCCGTGCCTTCTCCTATGCTGGCGGCCCCCAACAAGGAGATAAGCAATGATCAAGGTCAGCGTGATGTACCCCCACACGCCCGGAGCGCGATTCGACCACGACTACTACCGCGACAAGCACATGCCGCTGCTCAAGAGCAGGATGGGCGACGCCTGCAAGTCCTACACGATCGACAAGGGGCTGGCCGGCGGGGCGCCGGGCGAGCCGCCCACGTATGTCGCGTCCTGTCACATCTTCTGCGACTCGGTGGAGGCCTTCCAGGCGGCCTTCGGCCCGCACGCCAAGGAGATCCTCGGCGACATCCGCAACTACACCGACCTGAAGCCGGTGATGCAGATCAGCGAGGTGGTGGTGGGCTGAGGCGAGCCCATCACGCGCCGCCGATGCCGGCGGTGATCTTGCCCGTGCCGCCGCACTCCGGACATGGCTTGCCGTCGTCGCTGCGGCCGGTGCCGCCGCAACTGCGGCACAGGGTCTCGCCGGTTCCCGGCGTGCCGGCAGGCGCCTCGTCGCCGGGCCGCATGGGCGGAACCTCGACGGCTGCGCCGGGATCCTCTTCGCCCGCGATCGATTCCTCGAACGGCTCCGACGGCTTCGGCCCGGCCGGGGGAGAGGCGGTGTTCTCTTGCGGCTTCATGGCGTACTCCTTCTGCATGGAGAAGCCAGCTTTGCCGTCGGCGAGAAGGCGTGGCGCGGGTTGCGTTCTCGATCCGGGGTCGGACGGCGCCTCTTGCCGCCGCCTCAGACCAGCCGCGTCTCGATCTCCGTCTTGACTTCGGTCATCAGCCGATGCAGCGGGCACTTGCCCGCCACGCGCAGCAGCTCGGCGCGCTGTTCGTCGCTGAGCGGGCCGGTGACGTGCAGGGTGGAATCCAGCCTGTAGACGCCCTTGCGTTCCTCGCTGTCGTCGCGGTTCACGACGACTTCGATGTCTTCCACCGGGATGCCCTTGCGCTGGGCATAGACCAGCACGGTCAATGCCTTGCAGGCGGCCAGCGCGGAATCGTAGAGGTCGTGCGGCGTGGGGCCTGCGTCCTGGCCGCCCGCATCGGGCGAGGCGTCGACCGCGATCTCGTGGGCGCGGACCTTGAGGATGTGGCGGGTACCGGTGCTGCCGTCGCGTCTGACCGTGATGCTCATGGAATTTCCCTGGGGAAGTGGTGGGTTCAATCGGCGCCGCCGTAGCGCTCGGTGCGGATGATGCCTGCCGGCAGCGAAGCGTCGGGCAGCCCGCGCGTCACGCCTTCGACGAAGCGGTTGGAGCCGCAGACATAGACATGGCGCGGCAGATGCCGCCAGCCGGCCAGCATCTGCCGCAGCGAGGCGGCGTCGATGCGGCGCTCGCTGTCGCCGGCGCGCTGCGTTGGCCCGCGCGTGACGGTCGCGATGAAACGAAACGCCGGATGCTGCGCTTCGAGCTGCAGCAGCTCGTCGCGAAAGGCGAGCTCTTCCCAGGTGCGCGCCGAGCAGACCAAAAGCAGCGGCGTCTGCCCGCCGCCGCGTGCCCAGTCGCGCACCATGGCCATCAGCGGCGCGATGCCGGAGCCGCCGGCCAGCAGCAGCAAAGGTCCGCCGTCTTCGGCGCGCCAGATGAAATGCCCGCCCAGCGGGCCGCGCACCTCGATGCGGTCGCCGGCCTGCGCCACCTCGTGGAAATAGGGCGAGACCTCGCCGTCGTCCAGCTTCTCGATGATGAGTTCGATCAGCGCTTCGCCCGGCGCCGAGGCGATCGAATAGGCGCGCTGGGCCTCGTAGCCGTCGGGCGCCGTGAGACGCACATCGAGGTGCTGGCCGGCGATGTGGCGCGCGATGTCCGCCTTCAGGAAGATGCGGGCAATGCGCGGCGTCGCCGCTTCGATCCGATCGATCACCGCCTCCTGCCAAAGGCTCATTGGCGTACCTCCGTGCTTCGCACTGCGGTGCGAGCTTGCTTGGGGCGGCCCGGCGCTGCGCTCATGGATCGTCCGAGTAGCGTTGCTGCCGCCATGGATCGCCGTACATGTGATAGCCGCGCAGTTCCCAGAAGCCGGCCTCGTCGCGCGCGGTGAAGCGCAGCCCCTTGATCCACTTGGCGCTCTTCCAGAAGTACAGGTGCGGCACCAGGAGGCGCGCCGGCCCGCCGTGCTCGGGCGCGAGCGGCCGGCCGCCGTAGCGCGTGGCGATCATCGCTCGGCCGCCCAGCAGATCGGCCACCGGCACGTTGGTGTCGTAGTCGTCGTGCGAGAGCGCGAGCAGCCAGGCGCTCGGCGGCGCGACGCCCGCCGCGGCCAGCAGGTCGTCGATGGAGACGCCTTCCCACACGGTGTCGAACTTCGACCACTTGGTGACGCAATGGATGTCGCCCTGCCACTGCGTGCGCGGCAGGGCCTCGAACTCGGCCCAGCTCCAGCTCGCGAGCGGCCGCGGCCCGTTGCTCAGCGTGAAGCGCCAGCTCGCCAGGTCGACGCGCGGCGTCGGCCCCTTGGCCAGTACCGGGAAGTCCTCGGTTTCATACTGGCCCGGCGGCAGGCGGCGCGCCAAGGCCGCGGTCGGGCGTCGTCCTGTGAATCCACGCGTTGCCATCGGGGCTCCTGCTGGTGAGAGCGCCCGATGGTGTCACATCTCGAAGGCCTCGACCTGCCGGCCGTCGATGTCGGTGAAGCCGTATTCGCGCGCCAGGTCCGCCACGCGGTGCACCGCGCCGCTCTTGTCCAGCACCTTCGGGTCGCCCGCCAGCGCGGCGACCGCGCGGCCCAGGTAGCGCGGCGACTCGGTGCGTGCCAGTGCCGGGCGCTCGGTCCAGTGCGCCTCGTCGGTCTTGTGGCCGACGAGGACGAATTCGGTGCGCATCCAGCCCGGCGATACGGCCAGCGAAGCGACGCCGTGCGGGCGCAGCTCCTGCGCCATGCCGAAGGCGAGGCGGTTCATCGCGGCCTTGGCCAGATCGTAGAAAAGATTGCCGCGCAGGTAGCGATCGCGGTCCCAGAAGGTGGTGGTCACGATCAGCCCGCGGCCCTGGGCGACCATGATCGGCGCGGCAACGCGGCTGGCCAGCAGGTGGTTGCGCACGCCGCGGTCGAACATCGAATCCCATTGCGCGAGCGAATGCTCCCAGAACGGCGCTTCGAACACGCCGTTGAAAGTCTCGTGGCCGCCCCAGGCATTGTTCACCAGCAAATCGAGCTTGCCCTTGTCGCGCTGCACCTGTGCGAACAGTTTCGCCACCTCGTCTTCGCGCGTGTGATCGCAGCGCACGGCGATGCCGCGGCCGCCGGCCTGCGTGACCTCTTCGGCGGTCGCGTCGATGCTGCCCGGCACCGCGTCGAGCCCCGAGAGCGCGAGGATATCGGCGTAGGTGTCGGCGGGCTGCGCCCGCGTACTGCGCCCAGTGACGTACACCGTGGCCCCCGCGGCGCCCAGCTCGATCGCGATGCCGCGCCCGGCGCCGCGGCTGGCGCCGCTGACCACGGCCACACAGTTCTTCAGCGTTGCTTGCATTCGTCTCCTTTCGTGGCTCTTCTCAGCCGATGCGCCGAAGGTACTGCCCGCTCAGCCCGAAGTCTTGGAAGAAACCGAAACGCGGTGGCCGAGGAACTCGGTCGGCGTGAGGCCGCAAAGCGCCCGGAACTCGTTCACCAGGTGCGACTGGTCGTAGAACCCGCCTTCGACCGCGACCTCCGCCCACGCAGGCGCCTCCTGCGACCGCAGCGCGCGCAGGCACGCATGAAGCCGCGCCAGCCGGCGCCAGGCGCGCGGCGAGAGCCCCACGTGCTCGTGGAAGAGCTGCTGCAGGCGGCGCTCGCCGATGCCCAGCGCAGCGGCCGCTTCGCGCAGCGCAAGCCGGCCGCCCGAAGCGGCGATGCGCTGCGCCGCATGCATGGCGGCCGGGAGCTGCGGCGATGCCTCGCTTGCGCGCAGGCGGCGTTGCAGCGCGGCGCCGAGCAGCGCCACCCGCGCGGCATCGTCGCGCGCTTCGGCGATGCGCGCGAGCAGTTCGGCGCCCTCGCCGCGCCACAGCGCGTCCAGGGGCACGGCGGTGCCGCCGATCTCGCCGACCGGCATACCCAGCAGGGCCGCCGCCGCGCCGGGGCGCAGCGTGACGCACAGGCCTTCGATCCTGCCGCGCAGGCGCACCAGGGCCGGTGCCGCCGATGCGCCTATCGCCTCGACGGGCTCACCGGCGCCCTCGCCTGCCGACGGCGCCGCACCGAGGTTGAAGACCAGGCGCACCGCGCCGTCCGGCAACACCCGCTCCAGCACCTCGTGCCCCTCGGGGATCGTCTCGCGGCACAGGAGGATGTGCGAAACGTGCCTGCGCAGCGGCGCAGCCACTTCGAAGGATTTCAGCGTGCCCGCGGGAACGCCCGCTTCCGGCCCGTGAAGCGGATCGTCGTCGAGGCGGAGGTAGAGGCGCTCGCCCATCCGCCAATGCTAAGCGCCTCCACCGTGTTCGCGCCATCGCAGGCGCCCGAGACAGAGCGAGGCATGGGAAGCGTATTTGAGTTCTTTGCAATCGAGGCTAGGCTGGCGTCATGGACCGCCTGCCCCCGCTGAATGCCCTGCGCGCCTTCGAGGCCGCGGCGCGGCACCTGAGCATCACCGTCGCCGCGAACGAACTGCATGTCACGCCCGGCGCGGTGAGCCGCCAGATCAAGCTGCTGGAAGAGACGCTGGGCCTGCAGCTGCTGCACCGCGGGCACCGCCAGATCTCGCTGACGCGGGCCGGCGCGGACTACTTCCGTGCCGTGACCAAGGCCGTCGATGCGCTGCGCGAGGCCACTCGGCGCCTCACGCGACGCACGCAGCGCAAGCAGCTCAAGGTGCGCTCGTACACGACCTTCGCGATGCGCTGGCTCATTCCGCGGCTTTCCGGATTCCACCAGGCCCATCCGGACATCGAGGTGCTGCTGACCGCCTCGCTGGACGAAGTCGACTTCCGCAAGGAGGACCTCGACGCGGCGATCCGCCTGGGCGACGGCAAGTGGCCGGGCGCGAACAGCCATATGCTGGTCGCCAACCTCCTCGCGCCGGTGTGCAGCCCGGAGCTTCTGAAAGGCCGCACCAAGCTGCGCAAGCCGGCCGACCTGCGCCACTTCACCTTGCTGCACTCGATTGCCCGCCCCGACGACTGGCGCTACTGGCTCGAAGCGAACCGCGTGGCGCAGCAGGTCGACAGCGGATCGGGCATGACCTACCAAAGCTCCGCGATGGCCTACGCCGCCGCCATCGAAGGGCAAGGGCTGGCCATGGCGCAGCTCTTCCTGGTCGAGGACGACCTGCGCGACGGCAAGCTGGTCATGCCCTTCAAGAAGACGCTCGACATGGGCAGCTTCACCTACTACCTGCTGACGCCGGCCGGGCGGCCGGAAAGCGCATCGATGACGCAGTTCCGGACCTGGATGCTCGCGCAGTTCGCGCTGCAGCCATAGTCGCTTTCGGCAACGAGGATCCATTCAATCCTCGACGAGGAAGCCTGGCAGCAGCCTGGCTGCGCCCTGCAGAAGCTCGAACTCGTCGTCGGAGAGCGGCAGAGGTGCCATGTCGAAATGACTCAGCGTGCCCCACAGCTCGCCGGCATTGCTCACCAGCGGAACGCTGTGATACGAGACGACGACGCCCTGGTAAGGGTGACCTTCAAGCCTTGGGTCAGCCGCCGAGTCATCGGTACGGAACGAACTGTCCCGAAGAACGAACTGGCAGAAGCTCTTGTCGAAGGGCACTGCCGCAAGGTATTCGGGCCGCATCTCACCCGCCTTGTCGTGCAGCAGGACGTTTCGCAGCATGGGGCCGGCGAAGCGGTAGACGGCGCTGTACCGGTGCGGGACGCCCTCGTTCAGGTAGGCGAGTGCCGCAGCCGGCCCCTCTGCATGCAGGATGGCCGAGAGCGTCTCCAGATTGCGGGGCAATGCCATCCCTCGATTTTTTCGCCTCGAGGGAGGTGGCGGACATGATGGATACCCGAAGTCCAGGTCGCCGGGCGTGGCGCCTTCGCGCACTCCCGCCGAGGCTGCGCAGTCCCGCAGATGGCTTCGCGCGAGCCTACTGCCCCACGACCGACCAGCCCGCTTGCTGGTTCGCCTTGTCGTTCTCGTATTCCCACCGCGTACCGCATGCGTCGCACCTGTAGCTGGTGACGTTGACGGTGCGGCCGCCGCGGTCGCCATCGCTGCGCTCGACCTTGCGGCTGGACACCTGCACGAGTTCGGCGTGCCCCGATGCGCGGCGCCAGTTCCTCTGGATGCCCGCGCACGAGGCGCACAGTGTCATCCTCTTCAGTTCGTCTCTTCGGTTGGACTCGTTCGCCATGCGGCTTCTGCTCTCTATCGGTTGGGCTTTCAGCCGAGCATGTTAGCAATACGGACGTCCGCAGAGGACACGACGCGCTCCGCGAGCAGGCGCTCGATGTGCATCGCGTCGTAGCCCGCCGCCGCCAGGATCTCGCGCGTGTGCTGACCTCGGCGCGGCGCCGGTGCGTGCGGCAGACGGTTGGTCTCGGCGCTGTTGATCGGGAAGCCCGGCGTCCGGACCGCGCCTGCGGCCGGATCGTCGAGCGTGGCGATCATCTGGTTGGCGGCCACCTGCGGATGCCGCTCGACGTCGGCGTAGTTCGCGACGCGCGCACACAGGATGTCGGCGGCGTTGAGCTCGGCGAGCCAATGGCCGGTGGAGCGGGAGCGGAATGCCTCGGCCAGGGCGGCACGCATCGCGCCGCGGTGGGCCACGCGCAGGGGCGAGCTGGCAAAGCGTTCGTCGCCGATCAGTTGCGGCAATGCCAGCGCTTCGCACAGCCGGTCCCAGCGCCCGCCGTTGTACGCGGCCACCATGATCCAGCCGTCGGCGGTTTCGAAAGCTTCGTTGGGCGCGGAGTACGGCGCCGCGCTGCCCATGCGCTGCGGGAGCTCGCCATCCGAGAGATAGCTGGTGAACGAGGACTGCTGCAATGCAAGGGCCGCGTTCATCAGGTTCACGTCGAGATAGCCGCCCTGCCCGCTTTGTGTGCGTTGCTGCAGTTGGGCCAGCACGCCCACGCAGGCCACGTAGCCGGTGACGACGTCGACCACCGGCGCCTGCACCTTGCCCGGCTCGGCGCCCGGCGATCCGATCAGGCTCATCAGGCCGCTGTCGGCCTGCAGGATGCCGTCGACGCCGGCGCGGTCGGCATACGGTCCGCTCTGCCCGTAGGCGGAAATGGAGCAGTACACCAGGCGCGGATGGTCGGCCGCGAGCTGCGCGTAGCCGAGGCCGAGCCGTTCCATGACACCGGGCCGCATGCTTTCGATCACGACATCGGCTTGCGCGATCAGCGTGCGGGCGACAGCCATGCCTTCGGGGGCCTTGAGGTCCAGGCACAGCCCGAGCTTGTTGCGGTTAAAGGCGTGGAACAGCGCGCTGTCCTCGCCGATCCACGGCGGGCCGAGCGTGCGCCCGAGTTCGCCCTCGGGCGCCTCGACCTTGATCACGCGGGCGCCCATGTCGGCCAGCAGCATCGAGCAGGTGGGTCCGGCGCCGATCTGCGTGAAGTCGACGACCTTCAGGTTCTCGAGTGCAGTGCGCAGCATGGCGATGTCTCCTTCATGGTTCAGTTCGACTGGCGCCTGAAAGCCCCTTGGGCCGTGGCGATGACGGTGCCGTCGTCGGCGACCAGCTCGGCGCTCGCGAAGTAGACGCGCCTGCCGCCGCCCGTCACGCGCCCGCGCGCCTGGACTTCGCCCCGATTCGCGCGGGCGAGATAGCTGATCGAGAGCGTCAAGGTCAGCGCATTGACCGGCGCCGCTTCGCCGTGCGTCATCAGTCCGGCGTAGCCGCAGGCCGCATCGAGCAGGGTGGCGGTCACGCCGCCCTGAAGGCTGGCCTGGCGGTTGAGATGCCGGGCTTCGAGCGCGAGCGCCAGGCTGCATCGGCCGGGGTGCCATTCGACGAGCCGGATGCCCAGGTGCTCGAGCAGCGGGTTGTCGAGCTGCAACGCAGGATCGGCGCTCATTGCTCGATCTTCAGCTTGAGTTCGCTGACCAGGCGCGCCCAGCGAAGCAGATCCTGGTCGAGCAGTTGCCTGGCCTCTGCGGGACTGGACGAGCGGGTCTCGAAGCCCTGCTTGGCCAGGCGCGCCTGGAGCTCGGGGGTCTTGAGCGCTTCCACCACCGCGGCATTGAGCTTGTCGACGACCGGCTTCGGCGTT
Organism: Variovorax sp. Soil_C_33; assembly: GCF_057656935.1. NCBI lineage: Bacteria > Pseudomonadati > Pseudomonadota > Betaproteobacteria > Burkholderiales > Comamonadaceae > Variovorax > Variovorax sp. Soil_C_33. Next base: position 263,604 of record NZ_JBDGJK010000006.1, on the reverse strand, counting down.
CGCGCCGGCGCGAGCAGGCTGTACCAGAGCGAGGCCTCGTAGTTCTTGAAACCAACCTCGCCGAAGGTCGGAAGCTGCGGCAACGCGGCCGACTTGGCCTGCCCCGCGATGCCGAGCGCGCGCAGCTTGCCGCTCTCGATGAAGGGGAGCACCGAGGCCATGGTGCCGAAGGCCAGCTGCACCTGCCCGCCGATCACGTCGGCGATGGCCGGCGCGGTGCCGCGGTAAGGCACGTGGACCAGCTGCGTCTTCGCCATGTTGGCGAACACCTCGCCCGCCAGGTGCTGCGGCGTGCCGTTGCCGGGGCTGCTGTAGGTCAGCTTGCCGCTGTGGGCCTTGGCGTACTGAACGAACTCGGCGAGCGTCCGGTAGGGCTCGGCCGGATGGGCCACCAGCACGATCGGCACCGAGGCCAGCAGGCTGACCGGCGCGAAGTCCCTTTCCAGCTTGAAAGGCGTCTTGACGCCGATGGCCGGATTGATCGTCACCTGGTTGGAAGCCAGCAGCAAGGTATGGCCATCGGCCGGCGCACGCGCCACGATGTCGGTGCCGAGGTTGCCGCCCGCCCCCGGCCGGTTGTCGACCACCACGGCCTGGCCGAGGATTTCCGCCAGGCGCGGAGCGACGGCGCGCGCCAGGATGTCGTTGCCGCCGCCGGGCGCGAACGGCACCACGAGCGTGATCGCCTTCGCCGGATACGGTGGCTGCTGCGCATGGGCGAGCGGCCAGCTGCAGAACGCGGCGGCCACGGCCGCGAGCGCCAGCAACGAACGGCGGTGCGTGGGATGAGTCTTCATGCGTGTCTCCTGGGATCGATGTTCAGCGCCCCACATAGCGAGGCGTGCGTTTCTCGGCGAAAGCCCTTCGGCCCTCGATGCGGTCTTGCGTATCTCGCAGCACGCCCCAGTACAGCTCGGTGAGCTGCTGCGCGTCGGCTTCGGCGAGGTGCGCCGTCTGGCGCGCCAGCTTCTTCACGGCCTGCACCGCGAGCGGCGCGTTGCCGGCGATGCGCCGCGCCAGCGCGAAGGCGCGGTCGAGCAGCGCGGCGGGTTCTTCCACGAGCTCCGACACCAGCCCGATGCGCGCGGCGGTGCTCGCATCGATGCGCTGCGCCGTCAGCACCATCTGCATCGCGTGCGCGGAAGGGACTGCCTTGAGCAGGCGGTGCAGGCCGGACACTGCCGGGATCGAGCCGACGGCCGTCTCCGGCAAGCCGAAGCTCGCGCGGGCCGAAGCGATGCGCAGGTCGCACTGCAGCGCCAGCTCTAGCCCGGCGCCCAGGCAATGGCCGTTGACGGCCGCAATGAGCGGCTTGAACAGGCAGAGCTCGCCCAGGTCCATGAGCCGGATGTACAGGCCCATGTCGGCTGCCGGCGCGGACGCGCGGAACAATGCTTCGGCATAAGGTGCAGGCGATGTCTGCGTGCCCTTGAGATCGGCGCCGGCGCAGAAGGCCTTGCTTCCCGCGCCGGTGAGGATCGCGACGCGCAGGTCGTCGCGGTCGCGCACCTCGACCAGGCAGCGGCGCAGTTCGCGCAGCGCCGAAAGGTCCAGCGCATTCAGCGCCTCGGGGCGGTCCAGCGTGATCAGCGCCACCTGGTCTTCGACGTCCAGACGAACGGTCATACGGTGCTCCTAGACGCTGGGCGAGGACAGGCTGCGGCCGCCGCAGACATAGAGGGTCTGGCCGGTCACATAGGACGCCGCCGGATCGAGGAAGAACTCGACCGCCAGCGCGATGTCGTCCGCCGTGCCGATGCGGCGCACCGGCACCGAATCCTTGAGCCGCGCCTGCACCTCCGGCGCGAAGTTGCGGAACAGCGGCGTGTCGACGATGCCGGGCGCCACCGCGTTGACGGTCACGCCCTTGGCGGCGAACTCGATGGCCAGGCTGCGCGTCAGGCTCACCACGCCGCCCTTGGCCGCCGAGTAGTTGGCCTGGCCGAAGCCGCCGAGCCAGGCGCGCGAGGACAGGTTGACGATGCGGCCGAAGCCGCGCTCCACCATGCCCGGCAGCGCCGCGCGGCAGCAGACGAACTGCGACCGCAGGTTGGAGTCGATGACGATGTCCCAGTCCTCGTCGGTCATCTTCAGGAAGCGCGTGTCGCGCACCGCACCCGCGTTGTTGACGAGGAAGTCGACGCGGCCGGCGCTGGCGAGAATCCTGGCGAAGGCCGCATCGACGGCCCTGGAGTCGGTCAGGTCCACCGCAACGCCCATGGCCTTGTGCCCGCCTTGCTGCAGGGCGGACACCGCGGCGTCGAGGGCTGCGCCATCGCGGTCGAGCAAGGCGACGGCAAGGCCTTGGGCAGCGAGCCGGCTCGCGATGCCGAGGCCAATGCCGCGGGCGGCGCCGGTGACCACGGCCACGTGTTCGGGGTTGAATCTGCTTTCGCTCATCTCACGCTCCCAGCAGGTGAACGGAGGACGCCGCATGGTCGACGCCGGCAATGCCGCCGCCGGTGCACTGCGCGAGGCCGACCTTCGCACCTTCGACCTGGCGCGCGCCGGCGCAGCCTTGCAGCTGCCACATCAGCTCGACCATCTGCGCGACGCCGGTGGCGCCGAGCGGGTGGCCCTTGGCGAGCAGACCGCCGCTGGGGTTCACCGGCACGCGGCCGCCCAATCGCGTGGCGCCGGATTGCAGCAAGGCAACGGCCTCTCCGCGCGGCGCGAGACCCAGGGCCTCGTAGTACAGCAGTTCGGCGATGGTGAAGGCGTCGTGCAGTTCCACCACGTCGAGGTCCTGGGGGCCGAGGCCGGCCTGTTCGTAGGCTTGGCGGGCCGCGCGTGCGGTGATCTCGGCATCGAGGATGTCGTCCTCTGCCCGTTCGCGAATGCCCGACACCACCACGGAAGACAGCAGCTTCACCGGCGTGCGCCCTGCCGGGCGACGTGTGCGCAGCACCACGGCGGCCGCGCCATCGACCTGCGAAGGGCAGCACTGCAGCAGCGTCAGCGGGTCGGCGATCATGCGCGAGGCCAGCACCTCCTCGACCGTGGTCTCGGTGCGCTGCTGGGCGTACTCGTTCAGCGAACCGTGGCGGCGGTTCTTCACCGCGACGGCCGCCAGGTCGGCCGGCGTGGCAGATCGCTCATGCAGGAAGCGCGTGCCGCGCATCGCGTATACCGCCGGCAGCACCATGCCGGCCTTCGCGTAAAGCTCGGTCTTGTGGTCGTTGCGCTGCAGCGGGATGGTGCCGCCGCCGAGCGCGGTGAGTTGCTCGATGCCGAACACCAGCACCGTGTCGTACTGCTCGGCCAGCATGGCGTGCCGCGCCAGATGCACCGCCGTGGCACCGCTGGCGCAGGCGTTCTCGACGTTGTAGACCGGAATCCCGCCGAAGCCCAGGTCGCGGACGATGAGCTGGCCCAGGATCATGCCCCCGAGCACGTTGGCGCAGTAGATGGCCTGGATGTCGCGCGCCTCGACGCCCGCATCGTCCATGGCCTTCAGGATGGCCTGCTGCGCAAGCTCGGGCGCGAGCACGCCGGTGTGGCGGCCGAAGGGCGTCATGGCGCCGCCGGTGATGAAGATGTCGTTCATGCCGAGGCTCCTTCGACCGCCTCGAACACGTAGCCGAACTGCTCGTCCGGCACGGCGCGATAGCGCTCGCCGATGGCGGGGCGGGCCTTGCCCTGCAGCCGGCCGAAGATGCGCACGGGACCGGGCAGGTCCACGTAGCCGAGCGCGTAAGGCGCCAGCCCGCTCTTGGCGCCCGGATGGATGACGGTGAAGCTGTAGACCTCGCCGATCGAGTCCAGCGCGACCGGCGCGTGACGTGTTGCCAGCGGGGAAGCATCCGGCAGTGCAGGAAAAATCAGTTCGCCGGAATCGACGGCGCGCGATGCAAGCAGGCTGGGATCGGGGTCAGGACTCCACAGCGGGAAGGGGGCGGTGTACATAGGTCTCCTTGTGACCGACGCCGCGGAGATGGCGTCGGGATGGAGCTATGGTTGTCTTTTGCGCCCGCGCCGACAAACGACTTCTATGGCCTGACCGCTTGAGAAAATCTCAACTGAACGGCGCGAACCGGCCCCAAGCCGCTTGCACCGGCGGCACCACCCGCATCCCCCCGGTGCACCTCCGATTCGCCGTGCTTCGCCAGCAGCTGCATCAGGTGCTTGCGGATCAGCATGCCGGGCCGGTCGGACTCCATCGAGTACTCGACGCCGCGGCGACGCGTGTCGACCAGCGCGTCGGGGTCGGTCGATTCGAGGATGTCCTTGTCCTCGCGCGTGATCTGCGCGTCGAAGTCGATCAGCATCTGTGCCGGGCAGTCGGCCTCGGCGTCGTTGCGGAACAGCCATTGGCACAGCTGCATGCGGCCGTCGTCGATGGGCGTGAAGCAGTTGATGATGATGTGGCGGATGCCGGAGGGATATTCGATGTCGAGCCGGCGCGAGAAGGGCAGGAAGTAGGCGTTGCGCATGTGGCGCGTGGTGATCGGGTCGGCGACGCCGCTGACGGCGTGGAACCTGGCCGGGTTGGTCGCCTCGATCACGGTCTCGGCGTGGAAGCCGCTCTCGTTCTCGACCAGCTCGTACCTGCTCGGCTTCGGGCTCGCGGCCACGCCGAAGGTGGCGCGGTGCACGAAGCTGAAATGCGAGTTGTCGAAGGAGTTCTCGAGCGCGCGCATCGGGCTGGTCTGCCACTCCTCGTAGAACTGGAAGATGGTGCGGTAGGCGGGATCGCCGAACTCGGGAATCTGCGGAATCTCCGCGATCGGGTGTTCCAGCGCGACCCAGACATAGCCGTAGCGCGCGCTGCAGTGATAGGCCGTGGTTTTGTACTCGGGCGAGATCTTGCGCTCGGCCTCGTATTGCGGGATGCGGATCACCTGGCCGCTGCGGTCGTAGGTCCAGCCGTGGTAGCCGCACTGGATGGCGCCCTGCGCGCAGGCCTTGCCTTCGGCGTCGACGCACCAGCCCTTCGACAACCGGGCGGTGCGATGGCAGCAGCGGTCGCGCAGAGCGGCAGGTTGCCCATCGGCATCGAGAAAAAGAACGATGTTCTCGCCCAGCAGCGTGAAGGGTCTGGGCCCCTGCCGAAGATCGGCGAGCGGCATGACGGCATGCCAGAACTTGCGGAAAACGGGTTGCTGCGTGACGAGCATGAAAAAACTCCTTCGGTGGCGTGTGGGGGCACATGAAAGAGCAATTTCCCGCCGCGGCCCTCGCTGATGGCGAGGTCGGACTGAACGCTTCTACTCTGCGCAGACCTGGATGCAAGTTGCGCGCCCGGATTGTCTCGCAGACACTGGCATGCGTCATGCATTTGTCATACCAAAGCGGTAAGCATTTCGGGGCGCTCGCCCCGCCGCAGTGCACCGCACTTAATATCCCAACATGAGTCCCCTTTCCCTTTCCAGCGAAGTCGAACTCGACGAGCGCGACGGCCGCTACCTGCGCAAGGCCATCGTCTGGTCGCATGCGGCGCGCCGCCGCGGCAACCGGCCCTTCGGCGCGGTGGTGGTTTCGGCCGCCGGCGAGGTGCTGGCCGAGGCCTACTGCAACACGGCCGAGACCGGCGACGTCACCGGCCATGCCGAGACCAACGCCGTGCGCGCGCTCGGCGAACGCGGGCTGTCGCGCGAGGAACTGGCCGGCGCCACGCTCTATTCGTCGGCCGAGCCTTGCGTGATGTGCGCCGGCGCGATCTTCTGGTCCAACATCGGCCGCGTGGTGTTCGGCATCGACGCCGAGCGGCTGCGCGTGTTCCGCGGCGAGCGCCCCGAGCAGCGCGATGCCGAGCTCTCGTGCCGCGATGTGTTCCAGGCCTCGTCGCATCCCATCGAATGCATCGGCCCGGCGCTGCTCGACGAAGCCATTGCAGCGCACGTGGGAGCGTGGAAGACCTGAGCCTGCTCTTGCTGTCCAATACCGGCATGCAAAGCCCGCACGACGCAGAACACCGCCTCAACGAACTGGAGATCAAGGCCAGTTTCACCGAAGACCTGCTGGACCAGTTGAACCTGACCCTCTACCGGCAACAGCAGCAGATCGACAGCCTGATCCTTCAGGTCACACAGCTTCGGCAGCAGAGTCCCGACCCCGGAGCCGGCGCAGCACGCAACCTGCGCGACGAGTTGCCGCCTCACTACTGAAGGCCCGATCCGCATCCCTACACTAGCCCCATGCCATGGCACGCGCGACTGGACCTCGCCTACAACCTCGAACACCCGCGCAGCGTCGCACGCTTTCGCCATGAAGGCCCGCTGCGCATCCTGCAAAGCCTCTATCCCGAGGGCGATGCGGTCTGCCACAACGTGCTGGTGCATCCGCCCGGCGGGCTGGTGGGCGGCGACACGCTCGACATCGCGGTGCGTGCCGCCGCCGGCAGCCATGGGCTCATCACCACGCCGGGCGCCACGCGCTTCTATCGCTCCGAGGGCGAGCTCGCGCTGCAGCGCACCGAGCTCGCGCTCGAAGCCGGCGCGCGGCTCGAATGGCTGCCGCTCGAAGCCATCTGCTACAGCGGCTGCCGCGCCGAGAACCGCCTGATCCTGCGCGCCGCGGAAGGCGCGGAGCTGATCGGCTGGGACGTGACGGCGCTGGGCCTGCCCGGCGCCGGCAAGCCTTTCGAGCTCGGCAGCCTGCAGCAGCACATCGAGGCGCCGGGCGTGTGGCTGGAACGCGGCCGCGTCGATGCGGCCGACCGGCGCCTGCTGCAGAGCCCGATCGGCCTGGCCGGGCACCGCTGCATCGCGTCGATCTTCTTCGTCGCGGGCTCGCCGATCGCGCGTGCGCGGCGCGACGCGGCGCTCGAGGTCGCGCGCGCGCTCATCGATGCGCACCCCTTGCGCGAAAGCACCGGTGCGACGAGCCCGCATGCCGAAATCATCGTGCTGCGCGCGCTCGCGCCGGTGGTCGAGCCGGCCATGCAGCTGCTGCGGCAGGTGTGGCAGGCATGGCGCGCCGAGCTCTGGCAGATGACGGGTACGCCGCCGCGCATCTGGGCGATGTAGGGGCCTCGTCCGACGAGGCGGCCCGGCAGGTCTGCCTAGACTGCCGGGCGATGCAAGAACAAAGCACGACCCCGGCCGGCAGCGACATCCCGGCCCGTCTCGACCGCCTGCCCTGGTCGCGCTGGCACTGGCGCGTGGTGATCGCGCTCGGCGTGGCCTGGGTGCTCGACGGGCTCGAGGTCACGCTGGTGGGCTCGATCGGCGGCGTGCTCGAGCGGCCCGACACGCTGGGCTTGAGCGCCGCGCAGATCGGCTGGTCGGGCTCGCTCTACGTCGGCGGCGCGGTGATCGGCGCGCTGCTGTTCGGCCGGCTCACCGACCGGCTGGGCCGCAAGAAGCTGTTCCTGACCACGCTCGCGGTCTATGCGCTGGCCACGCTGGCGACCGCCTTCTCGCCCGACTTCGCCTTCTTCGCGCTGTGCCGCTTTCTCACCGGCCTAGGCATCGGCGGCGAGTACGCGGCCATCAACTCGGCCATCGACGAGCTGATCCCGGCACGTGTGCGCGGGCGCGTGAACCTGGCCATCAACGGCAGCTTCTGGATCGGCGCGGCGCTCGGCGCCGGGTTGAGCCTGTGGCTGCTCGATCCGCAGGTGCTGGGTCCGGTCTGGGGCTGGCGCGTGGGCTTCGGCCTCGGCGCGCTGCTGGCCGTGGCGATCCTGCTGGTGCGGCGCAACGTGCCCGAGAGCCCGCGTTGGCTGATGGCGCATGGCCGGGCCGAAGAGGCCGAGCTCATCGTTGCGGGCATCGAGGCCGAGATCGCTGCGCAGCAGGGGCCGCTCGCACCCGCCGTCGGCAGCGTGCACTATGGCAGCCGCGCAAGCCCCGGCTGGCGCGAGGTCGCGCACGTGCTGCTCTCGCGCTACCCGCAGCGCAGCATGGTGGCGCTGGCACTGATGATTTCGCAGGCCTTCTTCTACAACGCGATCTTCTTCACCTACGCGCTGGTGCTAACGCGCTTCCACGGCGTGGCCGAGGGCAAGGTGGCCCTCTACATCTTTCCGTTCGCGCTCGGCAACGTGCTGGGGCCGTTGCTCTTGGGGCCGCTGTTCGACCGCGTGGGCCGGCGCCGCATGATCGCGCTGACCTATGTGCTCTCGGGCGTGGGCCTGGCGCTGACCGGCTGGGCCTTCATGCAGGGCTGGCTCGATGCGCGCAGCCAGGCGCTGTGCTGGTCGGCCGTGTTCTTTCTCGCATCGGCCGCGGCCAGCTCGGCCTATCTCACGGTGAGCGAGGTGTTTCCGCTGGAGATGCGCGCGATCGCGATCGCGATCTTCTATGCCGTGGGCACCGGCGCCGGCGGCTTCGTGGCGCCGGTGCTGTTCGGCGCCTTGATCGAAACCGGCAGCCGCGGCGCCGTCGCCGTGGGCTATGCGATCGGCGCGGCCCTGGTCATCGTGGCCGGGCTGCTCGCGCTGCGCTGGGCGGTGAATGCGGAGCGCAGGCCGCTGGAGGACGTGGCGCCGCCGCTGGGCTCAATGCCCGGCAGGGGCGACGGCTGAGAGCGGCGGCTTGGCCATGTCGTGCGACAAGGTCGGATGGCCGGCCTCCACCCACGCTTCGAGCCCGCCGGCCAGCGGCCGCGCGCGCACGAAGCCACGCGCCATCAAGGCCTGCGCGGCCAACGCGGCCGACACCTCGTTGGGGCAGTTGCAGTACAGGATGATTTCGCGCCCCCTGTCCTCGAAAGGCAGTTCCGCTCGCCGCTGCTGCAAGGCCTTCAGCGGGATCGGCAACGCGCCCGGGATGCGACGCGGATCGACCTGCACGCCGGCCTCGCCGCGCACGTCGACCACGAGCGGCGGTGCCTCGCCTTCCATCAGAGCAAGCAGTTCGTCGATGGTGGCGCGCGGCATGCGGGTGATGCGGAGCATGGCGCGGCGGCGCCACCAGCGCAGCGCCAGCATGGCGGCCAGCACGAGCACCAAGGCCGCGGTCGCGGCGCTGCCGGCATTGGCCAGCGCCTCCAGCACCGCCTCGATCTGCTCGCGGAACAGCCAACCCAGGCCAAGGAACACGCCGGCCCACAGCAGTGCGGCGGCTGTCTCGAAGACCAGGAAGCGCGGCGTGGACATGCCCAGCGCTCCGGCCATCGGCGGCGCCACCACCGAAACGCCGGGCACGAACTTGGCGGCCACCAGCGACAGGCCGCCCCAGCGGCCGATCAGCGTTTCGCTGCGCCGCACGCAGGAGTCCGGCGAGATCGAGATCTTGCAGAGCAGCCGCATGAAGCGGTAGCCGTAAGTGCGCCCGGTGTAGAACCAGACGCCGTCGCCCAGCACGTTCGCGAGCACCGCGGCCAGCACCATGGCCGCCAGCAGTGCCGGCTCCGACACGGCCGCCAACCCGCCCGCCACCACCAGCACCGGGGCGGCCGGCACCGGCAAGCCGACGCGGGCCGCGAAGCTCACGACGAACACCACGGCGATCGCGTGGTCGACCATCAGAGCGATCAGTTGCTGCATGCCCGGAGCGTACCGCCATCGGACACGGCCGGCCTGCGCGCGCTCAGATCGCGACCAGCTGCCGCACGCCCTGCGCTTCCATGTCCTTGCCGAGACCGCGTGCGATCACCTCGCCGCGCTCCATCACGAGGTAGTCGTCGGCCAGTTCCTGCGCGAAATCGTAGTACTGCTCGCACAGCACGATCGCCATGTCGCCGCGCTCGGCCAGCATGCGGATCACGCGGCCGATGTCCTTGATGATGCTGGGCTGGATGCCTTCGGTCGGCTCGTCGAGGATCAGCAGCTTGGGGTTGGGCGCAAGCGCACGCGCGATGGCGAGCTGCTGCTGCTGCCCGCCCGAGAGATCGCCGCCGCGGCGGCCCCGCATCTGCTTGAGGACCGGGAAGACTTCGTAGAGCTCGGGCGGCACGGGCGTCGAGCCCGGCCTGTAGGCCAGGCCCATGCGCAGGTTCTCCTCGACCGTGAGGCGGGCGAAGATCTCGCGGCCCTGCGGCACGAAGCCCATGCCGGCGCGGGCGCGGTCGTACGGCGTTTTCTTCTGGATCGGCACGCCGTCGAATTCGATGCTGCCGCTCTTGATCGGGACCAGGCCCATCAGGCACTTGAGCAACGTGGTCTTGCCGACGCCGTTGCGGCCGAGCAGCACGGTGACCTTGCCGGGACGGGCCTCGAAACTCACGTCGCGAAGGATGTGGGAGCCGCCATAGTACTGGTGGATGTTCTTGACTGAAAGCATGCTCACCTTCCCAGATAGACCTCGATGACGCGCTCGTCCGCCTGCACCTCGTCCAGCGTCCCCTGCGCCAGCACCGAGCCGTCGCACAGCACGGTCACGATTTCGGAGATGGTGCGGATGAAGCTCATGTCGTGCTCCACCACCATCAGCGAGTGCTGGCCCTTGAGCTTGAGGAAGAGCTCCGCGGTGCGCGCGGTCTCCTCGTCCGTCATGCCCGCCACCGGCTCGTCCAAGAGCAGCAGTTTCGGGTCCTGCATCAGGAGCATGCCGATCTCGAGCCACTGCTTCTGCCCGTGGCTCAGGTTGCCCGCCAGCCGCAGCACGCTGCTTTCCAGGTGGATGGTGCGCAGCACCTCGGCCAGCCGGTCGCTCTGCGCGGAATCGAGCCTGAACAGCATCGAGGCCTTCACGCCCTTGTCGGTCTTGAGCGCGAGCTCGAGGTTCTCGAACACGGTGAGGTGTTCGAACACGGTCGGCTTCTGGAACTTGCGGCCGATGCCGAGCTGAGCGATCTCGGCCTCCTTGTGGCGCAGCAGGTCGATGGTGCTGCCGAAGAACACGGTGCCTTCGTCGGGCCGCGTCTTGCCGGTGATGATGTCCATCATCGTGGTCTTGCCCGCGCCATTGGGGCCGATGATGCAGCGCAGCTCGCCCGGCGCGATGTCGAGCGAGAGCTTGTTGATGGCCTTGAAGCCGTCGAAGCTCACGCTCACGTCCTCGAGGTAGAGGATGCGGCCGTGCGTGGTGTCGACCTCGCCCGCCGTCGCATGGCGGCCGTAGCCGGCTTCGCGTCCGCCCGATTCGGTCAGCCTGGCGTGGTCGCCGTGGCTGTGCCGCGCGATGCGCTCCGCGCCCGCTTCCATCAGATCGGGCGTCATGCGCGGGCTCCCTTCGCTTCCACCGCCAGCGGCGCGAGCGCAGAAGGCTCGACGCCCTGACCGGCGGCCATGGCGCGCTGCGCCTCGCGCCGCCCTTCGCTCGGCGCCTTCTCCCTGGATGCCCATTTCTTGACCAAGCCCACGATGCCGTTCGGCAGGAACAGCGTGACAGCAATGAAAAGCGCACCCAGGAAGTAGAGCCAGTACTCGGGGTAGGCGACCGTGAGCCAGCTCTTGGCGCCGTTGACGATGAAGGCGCCGAGGATCGGGCCGATCAGCGTGGCCCGGCCGCCGACCGCGGCCCAGATCGCGATCTCGATCGAGTTGGCGGCGCTCATCTCGCCCGGATTGATGATGCCCACCTGCGGCACGTAGAGCGCACCGGCCACGCCGCACATGACGGCCGAGATGACCCAGATCGTGAGCTTGTAGGGCAGCGGGTTGTAGCCCGAGAACATCACGCGCGACTCGGCATCGCGAATCGCCTGCAGCACGCGGCCGAACTTGCTGGCGATCAGCCACTTGGCGAACAGGAAGAAGCCGAGCAGCGTGAGGCCGGTGAGAGCGAAGAGCGTCATGCGCATCTCCTGCGTCGCGATCGGCACGCCGAGGATGCGCTTGAAGTCGGTAAAGCCGTTGTTGCCGCCGAAGCCGGTCTCGTTGCGGAAGAACAGCAGCATCGCCGCGAAGGTCATGGCCTGCGTGATGATCGAGAAGTACACGCCCTTGATGCGCGAGCGGAAGGCGAAGAAGCCGAACACGAAGGCGATCAGGCCCGGAACCGCGACGATCAGCACCAGCGTGGCAACGAAGCTGTCGCTCAAGCTCCAGTGCCAGGGCAGCGTTTTCCAGTCGAGGAAGACCATGAAGTCCGGCAGCTCGCTCTTGTAGTTGCCGTCGCGGCCGATCTGGCGCATGAGGTACATGCCCATCATGTAGCCGCCCAGTGCGAAGAAGAGGCCGTGGCCCAGCGAGAGGATGCCGGTGTAGCCCCAGATCAGGTCCATGGCCAGCGCGCAGATGGCGTAGCACATGATCTTGCCGACCAGCGCCACCGCGTAGTCGCTCATGTGCAGCGGGCTGCCCGCGGGCACCAGCAGGTTGAGCACCGGCGCCAGCGCGCAGACGGCGATCAATGCGACGAAGAAGGCGGTCCAGCCCCTGCCGCTCAGGAGCGGGCCCTTGGAAGGAAGTGCGACTCGGGTCATGCCTCGGCACTCCGGCCTTTGACAGCGAAGATGCCCTGCGGCCGCTTCTGGATGAAGATGATGATGAAGACCAGCACCGCGATCTTCGCGAGCACTGCGCCGGCCCAGCCTTCGATGAACTTGTTGAGCACGCCCAGGCCCATGGCCGCATACACGGTGCCGGCGAGCTGGCCGACGCCACCCATCACCACCACCATGAAGGAATCGACGATGTAGCTCTGGCCGAGGTCGGGGCCGACGTTGCCGATCTGCGAGAGCGCGCAGCCCGCGAGCCCCGCGATGCCGGAGCCGAGCGCGAAGGCGTAGGTGTCGATGCGTGCCGTGTTCACGCCCATGCAGGAGGCGATCGGCCGGTTCTGGGTGACGCCGCGCACGAAGAGGCCGAGGCGCGTGCGGCCGATGAGCCAGGCCATCGCCAAGAGCACCAGCCCGGCGAAGATGACGATGCAGATGCGGTTCCAGGGCAGCGTCACATTGCTCAGCATCGTGAAGCCGCCGCTCATCCAGGCCGGGTTCTCGACGCCGACGTTCTGCGCGCCGAAGAGCGAACGCACCAGCTGCTGCAGCATCAGGCTGATGCCCCAGGTGGCGAGCAGGGTCTCGAGCGGGCGGCCGTAGAGGAAGCGGATCACGCCGCGTTCCAGCACCGCGCCGACCAGCGCCGAGGCCAGGAAGGCGACGGGAATCGCGGCCACCAGGTACCAGCCGAAGGCGGCTTCGGGCATGTAGCGCTGGAAGATGCCCTGCATCACGTAGGTGGCGTAGGCGCCGATCATCATCAGCTCGCCGTGCGCCATGTTGATCACGCCCATCAGCCCGTAGGTGATGGCGAGGCCCAGCGCGGCGAGCAGCAGCACCGAGCCGAGGCTGATGCCGCTGAAGACGGCGTTGATGCGGTCGCCCCAGACCAGCGCGCCGTCGATGCTGCGGATGGACGCATCGATGACAGCCTTGACCTCGGGGTCGGTCTCGTCGACAAGGCGCTGGTTGAGCAGCAGCTTGGTGTCGGGATTGCGGCTCTCGCCGAGCGCCTTGGCCGCGGCGATGCGCTTGGCCTTGTCGGCGCTGCTCAGCATGCTGGCGGCGCGCACCAGTTCGAGCTGGGCCTTGATCCTGGTGTTGGTCTCGGCGGCCAGCGCCTTCTCGACCAATGGGAGGCGCGACTCGTCGGGTTCCTTGAAGAGGGCCTGCGCGGCTTCAGCACGCACCGCTTCGTCCTTGCTCGTGAGCTTGAGCGCGGCCTGCGCGGCATCGAGTGCGCCGCGCATCAGGTTGTTGTTGACCACGTCCTCGGCGTTCTCGGGCAGCTTCTGCTCGGCGCCGGTGACCGGGTCGTAGGCCTTGTCGTCCTTGATGACGAACACGCGGTCTTCGGTGTACTTGACCGCATCGTCGGCCATCGCCTGGATGAAGGCCGAAGTCTTCTCGTCGGCCGTGGCGACGGCCTTGTTGAGTGCGGCGATGCGGGATTCGGAATCGCCCGAAGCGATGGCCTTCGCCTCGTCGGCGGTCAGCGCGTGGGCGGGGAGCGCGGCCAGCAGGAAGATCGCCGCCACGCATGAACAGATAGAGCGCATAAAAGGGTGCACGGCGTTCTTCAATTCCAGGAACACCGCGGATCCGGCTTTGCCGGTCCGCTGGTGTTGCCCCCTGAAAGGGGGTGTCTGAGCCACACGAAGTGGGCGAGGCTGGGGGTTAGAGAGATTTCCCGGCCGGCTGGTCCGGCTTCTTGTCGTTGCCTTCGATGTACGGGCTCCACGGCTTGGCCTTGACCGGGCCCGGCGTCTTCCACACCACGTTGAACTGGCCGTCGGCCTTGATCTCGCCGATGAACACGCTCTTGTGCAGGTGGTGGTTCTTCTCGTCCATCTTCGAGACGATGCCCGAAGGCGCGGTGAAGGTCTGGCCGGCCATCGCCGCGATCACCTTGTCGGTGTCGGTGCTCTTGGCCTTCTCGACCGCCTGCTTCCACATGTGGATGCCGATGTAGGTGGCTTCCATCGGGTCGTTGGTCAGCGGCTTGTCCTTGTGGCCGGCGATGTTCTTGGCCTTGGCGTAGTCGCTCCACTGCTTGATGAAAGCCGTGTTGGTCGGGTTCTTGATCGACATGAAGTAGTTCCACGCGGCCAGGTGGCCCACCAGCGGCTTGGTGTCGACGCCGCGCAGTTCCTCTTCGCCGACCGAGAAGGCGACCACCGGCACGTCCTTGGCCTTCAGGCCGGCGTTGCCGAGTTCCTTGTAGAAGGGCACGTTGGAGTCGCCGTTGATGGTCGACACCACGGCCGTCTTGCCGCCGGAGGAGAACTTCTTGATGTCCGCCACGATGGTCTGGTAGTCGCTGTGGCCGAAGGGCGTGTATTTCTCGTCGATGTCGGTGTCCTTCACGCCCTTGCTCTTGAGGTAGGCGCGCAGGATCTTGTTGGTGGTGCGCGGATAGACGTAGTCGGTGCCCAGCAGCACCCAGCGCTTGGCGCCGCCGCCGTCCTTGCTCATCAGGTAGTCGACCGCCGGGATGGCCTGCTGGTTGGGCGCCGCGCCGGTATAGAACACGTTCTTGCTGAGCTCTTCACCCTCGTACTGCACGGGGTAGAACAGGAGGCCGTTCATTTCCTCGACCACCGGCAGCACCGACTTGCGCGACACCGAGGTCCAGCAGCCGAAGATCACCGAGACCTTGTCCTGGCCGAGCAACTGCTTGGTCTTCTCGGCGAAGAGCGGCCAGTTGGAGGCCGGGTCGACCACCACGGGCTCGAGCTTCTTGCCAAGCACGCCGCCCTTGGCGTTGATCTCGTCGATCGCCATGAGCACGGTGTCCTTGAGCACGGTTTCCGAGATCGCCATGGTGCCCGACAGCGAGTGCAGCACGCCGACCTTGATGGTGTCGGCCGCGAAGGCCGGCACGGCGGACAAGCTGGCAAGCGCCACGGCGGCGGTGAGCGCCTTGAGGGTGAAACGACGTTGTTGCATGAAGACTCCTTCTCCTGTTGGTTGGAACGATGGAGGGAGTCTGCGGAATCGGTCACAGAGCGGGAATACGCCGGGTGGCGTACGGGGCCTCAGTTGAAGAACGCCCTCGCATAGTTGATCGGCGCATGGTCCGCCAGGTCGCGCAGCAGCACCGCGCCGTGGCGCCAGGCATGGTCGACCACATAGCGGGTGCGGCCCTGGGTGCGGTCGGCCTCGATGAAGCCGGCGTCCGGGTTTTGCAGGCACTCGCCGGCGCAGGTGATGTAGCTGGTGGCCCCCGCATGCGCATAGAGCGAGAACGCGGGCGGCAGTTGGGTCACGAGATCGCAGCCGTCGACCAGGCGCACGATCTCGACCCCGGCGAGGGACGCGACGAACTCGGTATTGCCCACGCGCGGCGAGCCCAGCGTGACCAGCAGGGTCGGCGGCAGCAGGGTCGCGATCAGCGTCGCGAGCGCGCCGCCAAGGCTGTGGCCGGCGAGGATCAAGGCGCTGCGGCCTGCAGCCTCGCCTTCCGCCCACTCGCGCACCGCGGGCCACAGGGCGCGCGCCGAACGCGCGAAGCCCGCGTGCACGCGGCCGCCGGCTTCGGGCCAGTCGACCTGGTGCGCCTGCAGGTTGGTCGCGTGATCGCGAATCTCGTCGGGCTGCGTGCCGCGGAATGCGACCAGCGCGCTGCCGTCGGCATGCAGCGCGGCAAAGGCGAAGCCGTGGGTCTCGGCGTGCGCGATGAGCGTCGGCGCACTGAAGCCGGCGTGGCGCAGCGCCTCGGTCAAACGCCGCCGCTCGGCCTCGGAAGTCTCGGCGCGGTAGTAGGCGAGCCGCGCGGCCTCGACAGCCCATTGCGTGGGCGTGTAGCTCCCGCCGGGCTCGAACAGCGTCTCGCGCCGCTCGGGCGAGTAGAGCGCGGTACGACTGGGGTCGTAAGAAACGCCGGGCATGGCGTCAGGCCGTCGCGGCCGCCTTGAACTGCTTGGCCGCAAAAGCCCAGATCAGGCGCGTGGCGTTCGGCCCGGCGGCGTCGCTGAAGGGCAGCCGCGGCGCCCCGCCGCTCCACGCATGGCCGAGGCCGGCCACTTGGCACAGCATCACGAAGGTGCGGCCGCTGCGCTTGAACTCGGTCACGCGCATCGCATGCCGCTTGCCGCGCTGCAGCGTGCGTTCGGCGCCGGGCTTGGCGGCGGTGGCCGTGGCCCAGACCTCCGCCGTGCTGCCCGCATTGCTGGCCGAAACCACGACGTCCGCGTCGCCATGCAGCACCAGCAGGGGCGGCAGCGTGGTGAAGACAGCCGCGGCGCCCATCGCCTTGCCGACCGCGGTCGCGGGCATGGGCGGCACGTGGCGCCCGCGCATCGCGCCCAGCGCGGTGGCCGGCGAGCGGGCGGCGCCTGGCGCCACGCCGGAGTGCATGGCCAGCGCCTTGAAGCGCACCGGATAGCGCGTCGCCAGCAGGGCGGCCATGCTGGCGCCGGCGGAGAGGCCGGCCACGGCGACGCGCTCGCGATCCACCGGATAGAGCGTGCACGCCTGGTCGAGCGCGGCCATCAGGGTCGCGGCTTCAGCGTCGGCCTTGCCGGAGCGCCGGTCGTACCAGTTCCAGCAGCCCTGCGGATGGGCCAGCCGGTCCTGTTCGGGGTAGAGCACGAAGAAGCGCTCGCGCGCCGCGAGCAGGTTCATGCGCGTGCTGACCGCAAAGTCGCGCCCGGTCTGTCCGCAGCCGTGCAGCATCACCAGCAGCGGCAAGCGTTCACCGCTCTGGAGATCGGGCGGCCGGTACAAGTGATAGCGGCGCGCGCCGCCGGGGCCGAGGGCCATGCCGGAAAGCCAGTCGCCGGGACCGCGCGGCGGCTTGAGCTGCTTGGCGGCGGCGCGCGTCACCTCTCCCGCGATGCGCGTGCCGCTGCGCAGCGTGGCATTGGTGAGCGCTTTCAGGCTGCGCTGGTAGGCGCGACTGAATGCCGAAGAAGCGAAGGTCGGGGGACGACGGGCCATGGTGCATGCATAGGCCGGATCCACCGGCCCAGCACACCTTAGCAGCTTCTGCGCCCAGCCTAGTACAGCTCGGGCACGTACATCGACTCCGGCACCGGCTGGCGCAGGTAGTCGGCATTGCGCACCCGCGCAGGCAGTTCGATGGGCGGGTGCGGCACTTCGTGGTAGGGCAGTTGGCCCAGCAGGTGGCTGATGCAGTTCAGGCGCGCCTTCTTCTTGTCGACCGCCTGCACCACCCACCAGGGCGCCTCGGGAATATGGGTGCGCTCGAGCATGGTCTCCTTGGCCTTGGTGTATTCCTCCCAGCGGCGGCGGGATTCCAGGTCCATCGGGCTCAGTTTCCACTGCTTGAGCGGGTCGTGGATGCGGCCCAGGAAGCGCATGTGCTGCTCCTCGTCGGTGATCGAGAACCAATACTTGATGAGCTTGATGCCCGAACGCACCAGCATGCGTTCGAAGTCCGGCACGGTGCGGAAGAACTCCTCGTACTCGTCGTCGGTGCAGAAGCCCATCACGCGCTCGACGCCGGCGCGGTTGTACCAGCTGCGGTCGAACAGCACGATCTCGCCCGCGGCCGGCAGATGGGCCACGTAGCGCTGGAAGTACCACTGCGTGCGCTCGCGGTCGTTGGGCGCCGGCAGCGCCGCCACGCGGGCCACGCGCGGATTGAGCCGCTGGGTGATGCGCTTGATCACGCCGCCCTTGCCCGCCGCGTCGCGGCCCTCGAACAGGATCACGACCTTCTGCCGGCTGTGCTGCACCCAGTCCTGCAGCTTGACGAGCTCGCCCTGCAGGCGGAAGAGCTCCTTGAAATAGGCCTGGCGCGCCGCCTTGTCGGCGGTGCGGCCCGATTCGAGCTCATCGAGGTTGCGGTCCTCGATCTCGAGCTCGAACTCCTCATCGTAGCTGTCGACCAGGTCGCGTGCGATGCGCTGCATCAGTTCTTCCTGGTCGCTGAGGTGGCTGGGAAGCGTCATGGTCGGCTCGAAACGGGAAAACCCCATGCTGCCCCGCCTGCATGACGAACACGTGACAGAAAAGGCGCATTCGGCGTGTCGTCACGATACTGACATATGAGGCGCACAGCATTCGAGGGATTCGCCTGCCTTCCGACCCTTGACGTTCTGAACCGCTCCGCCTTGCCCTCACCCCGGGATATCGCCACCGCATCGTATGGCGGAGACGAAGCGGGCCTGATCTGCGGCTATCTCTTCGACGCGGCGGCCGAAGAGCCGGCGCGCGCCATCGATTCGGCCGCCGCGGCCGCCTGGCTGCAGCAGGCCGAGCAGCCGAGCGGCGCCTTCCTGTGGCTGCACTTCAACCTGAGCCACGCGCAGGCCGAGCGGTGGCTGCAGCGGCACGCGGACCTGTCCGACACCTTCTTCGAGACGCTGAAGGACGGCCTGCACTCGACCCGCATCGAGCGCGCCGACGATTCGCTGATCGCGGTCATCAACGATGTGCATTTCGAATTCAGTTTCGAGCCCTCGGACATCTCCACCCTGTGGATCAGCGTCGGGCCGCGCCTGGTGGTGACGGCGCGCGCCAAGCCGCTGCGCTCGGTCGACGCGCTACGCACGGCGGTGAAGGCCGGCGATGCGCCGCGCTCCACCACCGAGCTGCTCGAACACCTGCTGCGCGTGCAGGCCGAGGTGCTGGTGAACATCGTGCGCGGCGTGACAGCGCGCATCGACACGATCGAGGACGAACTCCTGGCCGGCCGCCTCGACCACAAGCGCGCCCGGCTCGGCGCGATGCGCCGCCTGCTGGTGCGGCTGCAGCGCCTGCTGGCGCCCGAACCGGCGGCGCTGTTCCGGCTGCTGCAGCGCCCGCCGGCCTGGATAGCCGAGGCCGATGCCCAGGAACTGCGCGGCTCGACCGAGGAGTTCTCGGTGGTGCTGCGCGACATGGGGGCGCTGCAGGAGCGCATCAAGCTGCTGCAGGAAGAGATCGCGGCCAATGTCAACGAGGACAACAACCGCAGCCTGTTCGTGCTGACGGTGGTGACCGTGCTGGCGCTGCCGATCAACATCCTGGCCGGCCTGTTCGGCATGAACGTGGGCGGCATCCCGCTGGCCGAGGACAAGCACGGTTTCTGGTTGGTGGTGGCGATCGTGCTGAGCTTCACCGTGATCGCCGCCTGGGTCGCATTCCGCAAGAAACGCTGAAAGGACGAAAAGAATAAGATCGTGGCGTGTCTTCCATCCTCAATGCAGACCTGCACTGCCACTCCGTGGTGTCCGACGGCACCCTGACCCCCGAAGAGTTGGCGGCACGCGCCGCCGCCAATGGCGTCGAGCTCTGGGCCCTGACCGACCATGACGAAATCGGCGGCCAGCACCGCGCCGCCGCGGCAGCCCGCGCGCAGGGCATGAAGTACCTCACCGGCACCGAGATCTCGGTCACTTTCGCCGACGAAACGGTGCACATCGTGGGCCTGGGCTTCGACCCCGACGACGCGGCGATGAGCGAGGGCCTCTACGACACGCGCGGCGGCCGCGGCAAACGCGCGATGGAGATGTCCGAAGGCCTGGCCAAGGTCGGCATCCATGGTGCCTACGAAGGCGCGCTCAAGTTCGTCGGCAATCCCGAGCTCATCTCGCGCACGCATTTCGCCCGCTTCCTGGTCGAGCAGGGCCACTGCCGCGACACCAACGAGGTGTTCCGCAAATTCCTCACCGAAGGCAAGCCCGGCTACGTACCGCATCGCTGGGCCACGCTGAAGGATGCGGTGCGATGGATCACCGGTGCGAAGGGCCTGGCCGTCATCGCCCATCCCGGCCGCTACAAGTTCACGGCCAACGAGGAGTACGCCCTCTTCCTCGAATTCAAGGAGCACGGCGGCCGCGCGATCGAGGTCGTCACCGGCAGCCATTCGCCGGCCGAATACGTTGAATACGCCGACAAGGCGCTGGAGTTCGGCTTCGCCGCCTCGCGGGGCAGCGACTTCCACAGCCCCGACGAGAGTCATTGCGACCTGGGCAAACTTCCCTGGCTCCCCGGCAAGCTCACGCCGGTGTGGGAGCTGCTGGAGCACCGCATCCAGTGACCGGGCCGTCCACGAGCGGCGGCCTGGCTGCCCGGAAGAGCACGCGCGACATCGCATCCGAGCGCATCCTGGCCGGCATCGGGCTCGTGATCCTGGCCGTGGCCTGCTTCGCGACGCTTGACACCGCCACCAAGCTCTCGACCGCGGGTGTGCCGATCCTGATGGGCGTGTGGTTCCGCTACGCCTTCCAGGCGGTGGCGACCACGGTCGTGCTGCTGCCGAAGCACGGCACCGCGCTGCTGCGCACCCAGCATCCCAAGTACCAACTGCTGCGCGGCGCCCTGCTGCTCACGTCGAGCGTGCTGGCCTTCGTCAGTCTGCGCTACATGCCGCTGGCCGAATTCACCTCGGTGGTGCTGATCGCGCCGCTGGTCATCACGCTCCTGGCCGCCACCACGCTCAAGGAACAGGTCTCGCCGCTGCGCTGGGCGCTGGTGGCGGGCGGCTTCGCCGGCACGCTGGTCATCCTGCGGCCGGGCGGAGAGGCCTTCAGCTGGGCGGTGCTGCTGCCGATCGGACTGGTGCTCACCAATGCCTGGTTCCAGGTGCTGACCAGCAAGCTGGCGCAAACCGAGAATCCGCTCACGATGCACTTCTATACCGGCTGGGTCGGCACGCTGATCGCTTCGGTCGTCGTGCCTTTCGCCTGGACGGCGCTGCCGGGATGGCAATGGTGGGCGCTGCTGTGCCTGATGGGCTTCATGGGCACGGTCGGCCATTTCATCCTGATCCTGGCCTACCAGCGCGCGCCCGCCTCCACGCTCACGCCCTACCTTTACGCGCAGATCGCGTTTGCGATGCTGGGCGGCTGGCTCATGTTCTCGCAGGTGCCGGACCGGCTGTCGCTGATCGGCATCTCGATGATCGCGATCTGCGGCGCGGCCGGCGCCTGGCTCACGGTGCGCGAGCGCCGGGTGCCCATAGAGCCTGCGGAATCTTGAACCGGCAGAATGAATCATGGCCCAGTACTTCGAACTCCACCCCGACAACCCGCAGCAGCGCCTGCTCAAGCAGGCGGCAGCCTTGCTGGCGCGCGGAGAAATCGTCGCGGTGCCGACCGATTCGAGCTATGCGCTGGCCTGTCACCTGGACGACAAGGACGCGGTGGACCAGCTGCGCCGCATCCGCCAGGTCGACGAGAAGCACCACCTGACGCTGATCTGCCGCGACCTGAGCGAGCTTTCCAACTACGCGCGAGTCGACAACAAGCAGTACCGGCTGCTCAAGGCGGCCACGCCCGGGCCCTACACCTTCCTGCTCGAAGCCACCAAGGAAGTGCCGCGGCGCGTCAGCCATCCGCAGCGCAAGACCATCGGCCTGCGCGTGCCAGACCACCGGGTGCTGGGCGAACTGCTCATGCTGCACGGCGAGCCGCTGCTGGCCACCACGCTGATCCCGCCCGGCGAAACCGAGGCGCTCAACGATGCACAGCTGATCCGCGAGCGCTTCGAAAAGCAGATCGGCGCCGTGATCGACGCCGGCGCCTGCCCTTCGGAGCCGACCACGGTGGTCGACCTCACGCCCATGGGCACGGGCGGCGATCCGGTCCTGGTGCGCCAGGGCCGCGGCACGCTGGCGGTGCTTGGCCTTTGAGCCCGACCTCCCTGGCCGGTCTGAGACAATGGGTTGGTGGATATTTCAAACCTGATTCAAACCGTGCTGATCTACGCACTGCCCGTGGTCTTCGCGATCACGGTGCACGAGGCGGCCCACGGCTACGTGGCACGCTACCTCGGCGACAACACGGCCTACGTGATGGGGCGCGTGACGCTCAACCCGGTCAAGCACATCGACCCCGTCGGCACCATCCTGATGCCGCTCCTGCTGTATTTCGCGACCTCCGGCGCCTTCCTGTTCGGCTATGCCAAGCCGGTGCCGGTCAATTTCGGCCAGCTGCGCAACCCGAAGCGCGACATGATCTGGGTGGCGCTGGCCGGGCCGGCTTCGAATTTCATCCAGGCCATCCTGTGGGCGCTGTTGCTGGTCGGCCTGGTCGCCACCGGCGTCGATGAAACCTTTTTCATCAAGATGGCGCAAGGCGGCGTGCTGGTGAATCTCGTGATGTGGGCCTTCAACCTGTTTCCGCTGCCGCCGCTCGACGGCGGCCGGGTACTGGCCGGCCTCTTGCCGCGCGGCGGCGCGCAGGACTTCCTCGCGCGCATCGAGCCCTACGGTTTCTTCATCGTGATGGGCCTGGTCATCGCCGGCATCGTCAGCACCTGGTGGCTGCGTCCGCTGATGGGCTTCGGCTACCAGGCCATCAACCTGCTGATCTCGCCCCTCACGGCCCTGCTGCGCTGAGCTTTCTTCCATGGCAACGTCTTCCACCGCTCCCGTCCGCTTCCTCACCGGCATCACCACCAGCGGCACGCCGCATCTGGGCAACTACGTCGGCTCGGTGCGCCATTCGGTGCGCTTCAGCCGCCAGGCCCATGTGCAGAGCTTCTACTTCCTGGCCGACTACCACGCGCTGATCAAGGTCGACGAGCCGGCGCGCATCCAGCGCTCGACCCTCGAGATCGCCGCCAGCTGGCTGGCCTGCGGACTCGACCCGGAGCGCGTCACCTTCTACCGCCAGTCCGACATCGTCGAGATTCCGGAGCTCACCTGGTTCCTGACCTGCGTCACCGGCAAGGGCATGCTGAACCGCGCCCATGCCTACAAGGCGCAGATGGACAAGAACATCGCGCGCGGCGAGGACCCGGATGCCGACGTGAACGCCGGCCTCTTCATGTACCCGGTGCTGATGGGCGCCGACATCCTGTTGTTCAACGCCCACAAGGTGCCGGTGGGCCGCGACCAGGTGCAGCACATCGAGATGGCGCGCGACATGGCGCAGCGCTTCAACCACCTCTACGGCGAGCACTTCACGCTGCCCGAAGCCGAGATCGACGACGCGGTGGCCACGCTGCCCGGCCTCGACGGCCGCAAGATGAGCAAGAGCTACGACAACACAATCCCGCTCTTCACCCCACGCGCCCAGCTGCAGAAGCTCATCGCGGGCATCGTGACCGATTCGCGCGCGCCCGGCGAGCCCAAGGACACCGAGGGCTCGGCGCTGTTCCAGATCTACCAGGCCTTCGCCGACAGCGAGGAAACCGAAGCGTTGCGCAAAGCCTACGCCGACGGCATCGGCTGGGGCGATGCCAAGCAGATCCTGTTCGAGCGCATCGACCGCGAGATCGCACCGATGCGCGAACACTACGATGCCCTGCTCAATGATCCGGCGCAGATCGAGAAGATCCTGCTGGCCGGCGCCGAGAAGGCGCGAGCGCTTTCCCGCCCCTTCATGGCCGAGCTGCGCCATGCCGTCGGCTTACGCAATCTGGGGGCCGGGAGCCAGGGCACGGCCCGCAAGGCGGCCAAGGCCGCACGGCCGAGCTTCAAGCAATACCGCGAAAAAGATGGGCTTTTTTATTTCAAGCTGCTCGACGCGACCGGCGTACAACTGATACAAAGTCTGGGTTTCGCGTCGCCGCAGGAGGCGGGTCGGGCCATCGCCATGCTGCGCGAGCAGCGCGGCGCCGGACTGGCCCTGATCGCCGCACAGCTCGAACCGATCGACAATGCAGGCATGCGAACGGCAACGGAGGCCCTGGAAGCGCTTGCATCCGAGGCTGCAAACGAGAAGAACTAGGGAAGATCCCGCGCGATGACGACCGGCACCGCCGGCCAGCGCGCACACAGTGAGAAAAAAGTTATGAGTATTTATGTCATCGACGATCACCCCTTGATGCGCGACGCCATCGTGATGGTGCTGCGGCGCCTGCGGCCGGCCGAGAACATCGTGGAGCTGGAACGGCTCGACAAACTGGCCAGCGCCGTCAAGCAGCACGGCGCGCCGGGCCTGTTCTGCCTCGACCTGAAACTGCCCGATGTGACAGGCGTTTCAGGCGTGATCGCGGTGAAGCAGATCTACCCCGACGTTCCGGTCGCGGTCTACTCGGCTTCGCCGGCAGCCGACATGGAAGAGGCCTGCATCGAGGCCGGCGCCGACACCTACATCGAGAAGTCGGCCAGTTCCGCGGAGCTCACGGCCGCGCTGCGCGGCCTCCTGATGGCCGACACCGACGCCGAAGAGCCGGTGGCCGCCGCCAACAGCAAGCTCTCGAAGCGCCAGACCCAGCTGATCGCCATGCTCGACCAGGGCATGAGCAACCGCGACATCGCGACCGAGCTCGACATCAGCGAGCACACGGTGAAGGTCCACCTGTGGCGCCTGTTCCGGCGACTCGGCGTGAAGAGCCGCACCCAGGCGCTGCACCACGCACGCACCAACGGTCTGCTTTCGAGCAACAGTTAGCTCTCCCCCAGGCTTGCTCACTTCGTGTAGCCGCCAACCCCCTGACCGGGGGCAACACCAGTGGCCCGGCAAAGCCGGTTCCGCGGTGTTCCTGGAACAAAAAGGCCGCTGAACGCGGCCTTTTTACTAGCCCACAGCGCCCGAAATGCGCGTCTGGGCCTGGGATTCGTCGGCATCGTGCAGCGCCACCCGGAACACGCTCCCGCGACCCAGCCTGGAGCGCACGCTGACCGGATGCCCGAGCGCATGCGACAGCCGCGCCACGATGGCCAGGCCCAGGCCGAAGCCGTCGGAGGTGCCGGCATGGTCGGCCACCTTGTAGAACTCCAGGAACACGTCGCGCAAGTGCTCGCGCGCGATGCCGATGCCGGTGTCCCACACCTCCACGCGCAGGCCGTCGCGCGTGTGCCGCGAGGCCAGCAGGACGCCGCCCTCGGCGGTGTACTTGATCGCGTTGGCCAGCAGGTTGCCGATCATGCGGCGCACGCGGATCGGGTCGGTCAGCACGGTGCCGGAGCTCACGTGCATGCGAAAGGTCAATCCCTTGGCCTCGGCCACCGGCCGGTACTGCAGCTCGAGGTCGTGCAGCAGCTGGGCGACGTCCACCCGCTCGATGTGCAGCCGCACCTGGCCCGAATCGATGCGCGCGAGGTCGAACAGCGAATCGAAGAGCGCATTGACCGCGTGGGTGGCACGCACGATCTTGGGTGCGATCTCGGCCACCAGCTCGGGCTCGTTGCGCAGCCAGTCGGCGTAGAGCGAGAGCGCCAGCACGGGCTGGCGCATATCGTGCGCCGCGCTCGCCAGAAATCGGTTCTTCATCGCCACCGCCGACACCGCCGCCTGCCGCTGCTGCGTGAGCGAGTTGATCAGGATGTGGTTGTGGAACAGCAGCTCGAAGCTGTTGCGCGCCGTCTCGTGGATGCGCCGCCCCGCGCGCAGCAGCAGCCACCAGTGCAGACCCGGCAGCAGCAGGAAGCCGTAATGGAAGTGCGGCCGTTCGAACTTGAGCTCGATCACGCGGAAGACGATTGCCAACAGCATCGTGACGAACAGGGTGTTGACGTAGCGCTTGAGCAGCGGCGGATGCAGCGCCAGTCCGTTGAGCGGAAAAGTCGCCACCCCGGCGACGATCAGCCAGCTCATGAACTGGTTCACAAGCGGCGTGCGCTCGAAAAAGATCAGGATCGACAGGCCCCAGGCGAAGGCGCTGGCGCTCCAGAGAAAGCGGTAGCGCTCGACGAAATACTGCTGGGCGGCCGAGTCGCGGTCTGCGTAGTGCCGGCCGTAGAGCTGCTCGCCCCAGATGCGGCAAGCGGTGGCGCCGATGCCGATGGCGAGCCAGGCGAACAGCTGCCACGGCGGCACATGGCCCCAGCTCAGGCCGACCATGGCCGGCATCAGGGCCGCAGCCAGCAGGTACGAGCCGCGCGATGCCCGCATCAGGCTGCGGATCAGCTCGCCGCGCACCCACGGTTCGGCCTCGTCGGCGGATGCCGGCGCCGGCGTGAGGCTCGCAAAGGACGAGTTGCCCAAGCCTGCGAATGACGAATTACCGATCATGGCTCACTGCCCTCTCCCACTGTCAGCCCGGCCATTAAAAAAAAAGCCCCTCGCGAGGGGCCCTGCATCCCACCGCGCCTGCGGCGGCGACGAGGCGATCTTAACTGCGCACGAAGGAGGACCCCCTATCCGCCGCCGAAGTAGCGCATCGCCGTGCGCCCCAGCGGCGTGACTGCGTTGACGACTGCGGCCGTTCCGTCGTCCAGCGGAATGTCCGCCTTGACGTAACCCGCGTCGCGCAGGATGCGCAGGTGTTCGATGTCCTCCTCGTGCGTGACCCTCATCGGCAATGCGCCCGCGATGATCCGCCTCAGCAGCTCGTACGCCATTTCTCCTCCTTGCCCGCTTGTAGCGGTCTTCTTGCCGGAATTGTGGCGTATGGCAAGGCATGGAACGGCACGGGCAGGATCGGGCCTTACCCTGAGCAGCGAGGCCCGCGGCTATCCGAGCGCCCGCAATTCGCGCAGCGCCACCGCCAGCATCGCCGCATCGGGCGCCGCCACGGCGCGCAGTTCGCCCAGCAGCTGCGCCGCGCGCTCGAGCGTGCGGCCGTTGCTGGCCTGCCAAGCCTCGACCAGCGCCGCCGGCGACTCGCTCTCGCCGCCGCCGGCCAGCACCGCGCCGGTGATCGAGCGCTGCAGCCCCGACAGGTCGTCCTGCATCGCACCCTTGGCCAAGGCCTGCCAATGCTGGTCGCCGGGCAGCGCAGCAATCCGGTCGCGCAGCCAGGGCATGCCGAGCCGGTTGGCGAGGTCGAAGTAGATGGCCGCCACCAGTTCCACCGGCCAGCGCGCGCTGCCGGCGATCTCGGCGATGTCGAGCGTGGCATAGAGCGTGCCGAAGGTGACCACGCGCTCGGCCAGTTCGTGCGGCACGCCCTTGGCGACGTAGTGCGCCATCGCCGCATCGACGCGGCTGCGCTCTTCGGCATCGAGCAGCTGCGCAAGGCGCGCCGACAGCGCATCGACGTTAGGCTTGAAGTGCTCGATCGTCGCGGCCATGTCCTCGGTCAAGCGCCGCGAGCGCAGGAACCACATGGTGCCGCGCTCGAGCTGCCGGCTGGTGTCGATCAGCATGCTCGACTGCACCTCGTCGTCGACCTGGTTGTCCAGCGCCTCGATCGCCAGCCACAGCGGCACCATGCCGAAGATCTCGCGGCTCATCAGGTAGGCGCGCACGATCTCGAAGGCGCGCGCGCCGGTGGTCTCGGCCAGGCGGTGCACGAAGGTGCTGCCGACGCGGTTGATCGTGCTGTTGGTCACGTGCGTGGCGATGATCTCGCGCCTGAGCGGATGGCGCGGCATGTAGCTTGCGAACTTTTCACGCAAGAGCGCCGGGAAGTAGCGCGCGAGCGCCGTCGCGACCCAGGGGTCGTCGGGCAGCGGCGAGGCCAGCAGCTCGTCGTAGAGCCAGATCTTGCTGTAGGCGAGCAGCACCGCGCGCTCGGGGCTGGCCAGGCCCTGGCCCTGCGCGCGGCGCTCGGCCAGTTCCTCGTCGGAAGGCAGGTACTCGATCGCGCGGTTCAGGCGTCCGGCCTTCTCGAGGTACTGCATGAAGCGCGTCTGCGCATCGAGCAGCTGCGGTGCGATGCGGCCGGTGACCGACAGCACCTGGGTCTGGAAGATGTTGTCGCGCAGCACCAGCGCGGCCACGTCGTCGGTCATCTCGGGCAAGAGCGCATTGCGCTGCTTCTCGGTGAGCTCGCCCTCGGTGACCGGCAGGCCGAGCAGGATCTTGATGTTGACCTCGTGGTCGGAGGTGTCGACGCCGGCGGAGTTGTCGATCGCGTCGGTGTTGATGCGCCCGCCGGCGAGCGCGTACTCGATGCGTCCGAGCTGCGTGCAGCCGAGGTTGCCGCCCTCGGCGAAGACCTTGCAGCGCAGCTCGCGGCCGTTGACGCGCAGCGCGTCGTTGGCGCGGTCGCCGACCTGCGCGTGGCTCTCGCTCGTCGCCTTCACGTAGGTGCCGATGCCGCCGTTGTAGATCAGCGCCACCGGCGCCTTGAGGATCGCGTTGACGAGCTCGGTGGGCGTGAGGGCATCGGCCTTGATGTCGAGCGCCTGCTTCACCTGCGCCGTGATCGGAATCGACTTGGCGCTGCGCGCATGGATGCCGCCGCCCTCGGAGATCAGCCTGGCGTCGTAGTCGGCCCACGAGGAGCGCGCAAGCTTGAACAGGCGCTCGCGTTCGACGAAGCTTTTCGCCGCGTCGGGGCTCGGATCGAGAAAGATGTGCCGGTGATCGAAAGCCGCCACCAGCAGGATGTGCGGCGACAGCAGCATGCCGTTGCCGAACACGTCGCCCGACATGTCGCCGATGCCGGCGACGGTGAACTCGGTCGATTGCGTGTCGATGCCCATCTCGCGGAAGTGCCGCTTCACCGACTCCCAGGCGCCGCGCGCCGTGATGCCCATGACCTTGTGGTCGTAGCCCACCGAGCCGCCGGAGGCGAAGGCGTCGCCGAGCCAGAAGCCGTATTCCTTGCTGATGCCGTTGGCATAGTCGCTGAAGGTGGCCGTGCCCTTGTCGGCCGCGACCACCAGGTAGGGGTCGTCCTCGTCGTGCCGGCGCACCTGCGGCGGCGGCACGATCGCATCGCCGACGCGGTTGTCGGTGATGTCGAGCAGCCCGCGCAAGTAGTCCTGGTAGCAGGCCACGCCTTCGCGCATGAAGGCATCGCGGTCGCTCGCGGCGGGTGCGCGCTTGAGCACGAAGCCGCCCTTGGAGCCCACCGGCACGATCACCGTGTTCTTGACCATCTGCGCCTTCACCAGGCCCAGCACCTCGGTGCGAAAGTCTTCCGGCCGATCGGACCAGCGCAGCCCGCCGCGCGCCACGCGGCCGCCGCGCAGATGCACGCCCTCGAAGCGCGTCGAGTAGACGAAGATCTCGAACATCGGCTTCGGCGCCGGCAGGTCGGGCACTTTCGGCGAGTCGAACTTGAACGAGACGAAACTGCGCCGCTTGCCGGCCGCGTCGCGGCGCCAGAAGCTGGTGCGCGTGGTGGCCAGGATCAGCGCCAGGTACTGGCGCAGCACGCGGTCCTCCGAGAGATTGGCTACCTGCTCGAGCGCGGCCTCGATCTCGCGCACCTTGTCGTCGGCGCCGGCGGCCTGCGCCGGATCGAAGCGCAGCTTGAACAGCTCGACCAGCGCGCGCGCGATCGGTCCATTGCCCACCAGCGTGCTTTCGATGAAGGACTGCGAAAGCGCGAAGCCGATCTGCCGCATGTACTTGGCATAAGCGCGCAGCACCACGATCTCGTGCGCCGGCAGGCGCGCTGCCAGCACCAGGCGGTTGAAGTCGTCGTTCTCGACCTCGCCGTTCAGCACCGCGCCGAAGGCTTCCTCGAACACCGGTCGCAGCGCATCGACTTCGATGTCGGCATCGCCGATCGCGCTCTGCAACCCGAAATCATGGATCCAGATCGGCGCCGCACCCTGCGGCGCGAGCCGGTGCGGATGCTCGTCGAGCACCTTCATGCCCAGGTGCTCGAGCATCGGCAGGCTGGCCGACAGGGTGAGCGGCTCGCCGCGCCGCAGCAGCTTGAAGCGCAGCATGCCGGGCGGCGCCTCGAGCGGGCGGTAGAGGTTCATGCCGAGGGGCTGCGCATCGCTCAACTGTGCCATCAGCTCGATGTCGTGCACGGCGGCGCGCGCGGCGAACTCGTCGCGGTAGCCGGCCGGGAAGGCGCCGCCGAAGCGGCGCAGCAGCTCGTTGCCGCGCGCCTCGCCGGCCAACTCGATCAAGGCCGACTTCAGGTCGTCGTCCCAGCGCCGCGCGGCGGCCACCAGGCGCTGCTCGACCTCGCGCACGTCGAAGGGCGGGATGCTGCCGGGCTTGGTGCGCACGGTGATGTGGATGCGTGCCAGCACCGACTCGGACAGATGCACGTTGAACTCGGAGCTGATGCCGTTGAACTCGCGCATCAGGATGTCCTGCCACTTCTGCCGCAGCTCGGTGGTGTAGTTCTCGCGCGGCGCGTAGATCAGGCAGGAGAGAAATCTCTCGAAGGGATCGCGCCGCACGAACAGCCGGAAGCGCTGGCGCTCGCCCAGGTGCAGGATGCCGGTCGCGGTGTGCAGCAGTTCGTCGTCGCTGGTCTGGAACAGCTCGTCGCGCGGATAGGTCTCGAGAATGTTGATCAGCGCCTTGCCCGAGTGGCTCCCTGCGGCCAGGCCGGCGCGCTCGACCACGTTGGCGACCTTGCGCCGCAGGAGCGGAATCTCGGCCGGGTTCGCGCTGTAGGCGGTGGAGGTGAACAGGCCCAGGAAGCGGTCCTCGCCGCACACCTGGCCCGCGTCGTCGAAACGCTTGACGGCCACATAGTCGAGGTGGCCGGGGCGATGCACGGTGGAGCGCGAGGTGGACTTGGTCACCACCAGCAGGTCGGGACGGCGCGCATGGGCACGCACCTCGGGCGGCAGCGCGGCGAAGGCGGCATTGGCGCTCGGCGTCGGGCCGTCGCGCAGGATGCCCAGGCTCGAATCGGGCACGATCTTCAGCACGTCCTCGCCGTCGACCTTGTCCAGCTCATGGCTGCGGCAGCCGAGAAAGGTGAAGTGGTTGTCGGCCAGCCAGCGCAGGAAGGCCTGGCCCTCGGCCAGCTCCTGCGGCGGAATCGGCGGCGCGCGCTCGTCGAGGCCGCGGACGATGTCCAGCACGCGCTCCTGCATCTTCTTCCAGTCGACCACGGCCAGCCGCACGTCGCCGAGCACGCGCGTCAGGTCGGCGGCCAGCGCCTCGAGCCGGGCCGGCTCGGGCACGCGGTCGACTTCGACATGGATGAAGGATTCGCGGCGGGCGGCGGACGATGCGCCGCCCTCGCCCGCGAGGCCCTGCAGGACGCCGTCGTCGCCGCGACGCACCGCCACCAGCGGATGGATGATCAGGTGCAGCGTGAGCCCGTTGCGGTTGACCTCCATCGTCACCGAATCGACGAGGAAGGGCATGTCGTCATTGACGATCTCGATGATGGTGTGCGTGGACTGCCAGCCGTGTTCCGCGATCGTCGGGTTGAAGACCCTGAGCTTCGCACGCCCCGGCTCGCGCTTGCGCGCGAAGCTCCAATGCGAAAGCGCCGCGCCGTACAGGTCGGCCACCTGGCGCTCGGCCAGGTCTTCCGGGTCCACCTGGCCGAAATACTGGCGCGCGAAGGCGGCGAGTTCGTCCGCCGACTCGGCGGCGACCTTGGCCCGAATCAGTTGCACCACTTCTTCGAGGCGCTCGTCCCTGCGCCCCGTTTCGACTGTCTGGGTGGTCATCAGCATGCTTGTCTCCGGGTTGGCGTCTTAAATCTACATCGCAATACGGGCAAAAGGATGACTTGCGCTGCCGCGGCCGGCGTCGGAGACTGGAGAGCTCGAACGGAGGGCCACGCCATGAGCACCGAACTTCAAGCCACTGTGGACGCGCTGGTCCAGAAGGGCAAGGGCATTCTTGCCGCCGACGAGAGCGGCCCGACGATCGCCAAGCGCTTCAAGGCGATCGGCGTCGAGTCGACCGAGGAGAACCGGCGCGCCTGGCGCAGCCTGATCCTGTCGGCGCCGGGGCTGGGCCAATTCATCAGCGGCGTCATCCTGTACGAGGAGACGCTGAGCCAGCGCAGCGACGAAGGCGAAGCGCTGCCGCAGCTGGCCGCCCGCCAAGGGATCGTGCCGGGCATCAAGGTCGATGCCGGCAAGATTCCATTGGCGCTGGCGCCGGGCGACGAGATCACGCAGGGCCTGGATGGGCTTGCGCAGCGCCTCGACGGCTACAAGCAGTATGGCGCGCGCTTCGCCAAGTGGCGTGCGGTGTACAACGTTTCCGACGTGTTGCCGAGCCGGGCCGCGATCGAGGCCAACGCCGAAGCGCTCGCGCGCTATGCGGCGATCTGCCAGGCCGAGGACGTGGTGCCCATCGTCGAACCCGAAGTGCTGATCGACGGCGATCACACGCTGGCGCGCTGCGCCCAGGTCACGCAGGCCGTGCTGCACGAGGTCTTCGGCGCGCTCCACCGCCACGAGGTGGCGCTCGAGCACATGCTGCTGAAGCCGAGCATGGTGGTGCCGGGCAAGGCCCACGCCCAG
Organism: Variovorax sp. Soil_C_33; assembly: GCF_057656935.1. Classification (NCBI taxonomy): domain Bacteria; kingdom Pseudomonadati; phylum Pseudomonadota; class Betaproteobacteria; order Burkholderiales; family Comamonadaceae; genus Variovorax; species Variovorax sp. Soil_C_33. The sequence continues at coordinate 231,404 of NZ_JBDGJK010000006.1, read as the reverse complement.
CAGGCCGGGCCGGAGCTCGTGGCTGCCGAGACGCTTCGCGTCCTGCGGCGCGCGGTGCCGGCGGCGGTGCCTGGCATCAATTTCCTTTCCGGAGGCCAGTCGCCGGCCGAAGCCACCGCCAACCTGGACGCGATGAACCGCCTGGGCGCCCAGCCCTGGCATCTGAGCTTCTCGTACGGGCGCGCGCTGCAGGACACGGCGATGCAGGCCTGGCAGGGACAGCCGGCCAATGCGCGCCGGGCTCAGGATGCGCTGATCCAGCGCGCGCGATTGAACGGTGCCGCATCCATGGGGATGTACAGCGCGTCGATGGAAAGCATCGACTAGGGCTTGCGCCACACGCTCGCCAGCCAGGGCTGCTGCTCGCGCGGCAGGCCGGCGGGGCGGTAGTAGTGGTCGATCGCCATGAATCCGGCTGCCGACATGTAGCCCTGCCAGCCCTCCAGGTCGTGAAATGCGCTGTAGCGCGCACCGCTCCAGCCTTCCTGGCCAACGCCCCGCGGGTTCGAGCTGAAGAGCACGCCCCGCGGCTTCAGCGTCGCGTGCAATTCCCGCAGCACGCGCGGGAGCTCCTGCGTCGGGACGTGGAACAGCGCCGCATTCGCGAACACGCCGTCGAAGCGGCCGGCCGGCAAATCCAGCTCGAGGAAATTCTGCTGGAGCACCTCGCAGCCGCTGTGGACGCGCGCCATCTCCGCCAGCCGCGGCGCGCCCTCCAGCCCGACCGCCAGATGCCCAAGCCGCCTGAAGGCCAGCAGATCGCGCCCGGGCCCGCAGCCGAAGTCCAGGATCTCGAACGGCGGCGGCGCCTCGATCGCCCCGAGCAGCGCCGCGATGTTCTGGCTCACGTCGTGATCGCGCGTGGCGGCCCAGAAATCCTCGGCCCGCAGGTCATAGTGCGAGAGCGTCGACGCGGCGATCCGCTCGAGGTCTTCGGCCGTCAGGGTCACGGCATCGCAGCGCAGCCGGCGATCAGGCGCGCTCCCCGGTGATGTAGTGCTGCAGCTGTTCGATGATGAACTTCTGCTCCGAAATGATGCCCTTGACCAGGTCGCCGATCGAGATCAGGCCGGCGAGCTTGCCTTCGTCGATGACCGGCAGATGGCGCACGCGGCTCTGGGTCATCAGGGCCATGCACTCCTCGCTGGTCTGGTCGGGACGCACGTAGATGACCGAGGTCGTCATGATCTCGCGCAGCGGCGTGTCCTTGGACGAGCGCGCCATCAGCACGACCTTGCGCGCGTAGTCGCGCTCGGTCAGCATGCCGACGATGCGGCCCTGCTCCAGGACCAGCAGCGCGCCGATGTTCTTCTGTGCCATCCGCTCGACGGCTTCCAACACCGACGCCGTGGGTTCGATGGTATGAACCGTCCGGTCGCCTTTTTCTTTGAGGATTTCTGCCACGGTCTTCATAGGTCATGTCTCCGCAGGGGCCATTGCGCCTTCAGCCTACTCCAAGCTCGGGATCAATGCACGGAGGCTTCAAGGATGGCGGAGACATCGCCAACGCCGTCGTCTTCGTCTGTGCGCCGCGCGCGGGCTACGTCGCCGGCGCCATCGTTTCGATGGACGGCGCAGCGACGCCGATGGTGGTTTGAAGAAGAAGGGCCGCGGCGACTAGGGCTGCGCCTGGAAGGATCCGGAGTCCTTGTTCGCGGGCCGGGTCTCGATAAGCCAGTCGACCGGCTCGCCGGCCTTGCGCGTGTCTGCGAAATCAGCCATCGGCACCGCCGGCCAAGTGGGGCTCCGGCTCATCAGACGACGGTGTTCGAACATGGAGAGCAGGTACTTGACGCGTGCTGCGCCCAGATAGGGGAATCGCATGTGTATCTCCGTCCTGGCTTTCGACGCTTGCGTACACGACAACCCGATTAACGGGTTGCGGGGCTGGGATCTCCCTGGCGAGGCGCAACGATAGCGGAAGCCCGCCCGGACGCCAAGCCGCAAGATGTGACTTTTTGGAAGGCCACTCTCATCTGCCGCCGGAGAGGCGGCCGTGCAGGTGCCCGATGGTGCGCGAGGCCATGCCGCCCGGCCAGCTCGCGATGCGCGCCGCGGCCAACCGGTCGATCCGGTCCTGCCGCTTCAGTGCGGACTCGATCGCGGCCCGTGTGCGCTCTCTGCGAATTTCGAGCCATGCCAGCGGCGTCGCGATGACCAGGCCCGCGAAGGATGCGAGCGCTGCGACCAGCGCGGCGACCATCACCAGCAGTTGCAGGTCGTGCAGGTCGAAGGCGTTGGGATTCGCGGTCCCCGCCGCAGCTGCGGCCGGCGCGGCGGCGGGCACGGGTGGTGGCGGGAAGGCGAGTTCCGCCCAGAACAAGCCGAGCGCCAGGACCGTCGCGAACACGAACGTCCAGGCGAAAAAATGCTGGTACCTCTTGCGCACCACCACAGGTGAATCCATTGCGATCTCCGGGATCTCGACGGAAAACTCGATGCTGCGAGTTGGGTAGGCGGATGCTGTCGGACAAAGTAAGCACCAGCCGCCGGACCGCGTCGACTCAAGATCGCGACGGTAGCCGCTTGGGAGGACGTCGCCACATGTACTACAAAATGTGTACAACTTTGCAGCGCGGCGTGCTGGTCGCATGAAATCGAGACGGAAGGTGCTCCGCCGCGGCAGTGGACAAGACTGTGGAAAACGGCCCCTGCCTTTCTCCAAAATTGCTCCCAACTCGGGACCTACATTGGCCCTGTCGCCCTGGTTCCTCCAAACCCTCCTTTCATCTGTGAAGGGCTGACCTTGACCCGCTTCGGCGGGCCTTTTTCCCCGCTCCCGCGGATCGACAGCAAGGCCTGTGAAATATTCACATTTTTTTACGACTTCTTGTATATTGACACGTCGCTGTACGCCAAAGCCATTAAGGAGCCACGATGGACTCGGATTTTCATCTTCGCAAAGTACAGGAGCTCAGCCCCAAGGCGGCAAAGATCGCATTGCGGATACTGGACGCCGACCCGAACATTTCCGTCGAATCCATCCTGGCGCTGCGTCCTGCCCTGGTCGAACGGTGCACCGAATCTCAGTCTTTCGGAACCACCGACTGGATGACGATCGCTGCGATCGAGCGCCCCGCCATCCGTCGCTTCACCGAGCGCTTCGAAAACCGCGAGCAACGCCATGCTCGACTTTGGGTGACGAGCCTTCGCCAGGAGTCGCGGAAGGCCTCTCGTTCATCGGTTGCCGACAGCGCCTACGGCTCGCAGGACATCGGTCTTCCTGCGAAACCCTAATGGTTTCGAGCGCGTCGTTCTCTCCGGCCGCCCGAAGAACGATCGTCATGCATCCACGCGATCAGGGCGGACAGTGCAGCGCCCCCTGCAGCGGCGATCAATACCGCCTGGGCTGGGTGCTCAACCACATGACCGCGAGTCACGTTCAGCACGTGACAGGCTTGATCCGTCAGCCATGCCGGCCGCCGCGTGGAAGGCAGCGTCTTTGATATCACCTCCGCGTCGTCAACCACGGTGCTGAGTTCGTCGGCCACCGTCGGGGTGGGGTCATCGAAATTGTTGGGACTCATCAATCGCCTCTCGCTTGGAATTGCGGGCATGACCTGCCACGCAAATGGGGCTGGTGAATGAATCGTTACGAATCGACTCGGGCCGGATGTCAGCACCGAAGGGCGCACGATGTAGGAGCAATGCGGCGAATGCCGCGTGGGCATCCGCGGGGCAAAAAAATAGCCCCTTGCTGGGGCTATCTTGGAGGAGAGGGAGGGATTCGAACCCTCGGTCCGTTCGCACGGACGCCTGATTTCGAGTCAGGTACATTCGACCACTCTGCCACCTCTCCGGTGTCTGTCGAGCCCGCGATTCTAGCAGAGGCTTTGGACGCTTTTCAGGCCCGCAGCACCCCCAATCCGCCCAGATAGGGCCGAAGGGCCTCCGGCACGGTGATCGAGCCGTCCGCGTTCTGGTGGTTTTCGAGCACTGCGACCAGCGTGCGACCGACGGCCAGGCCCGAGCCGTTGAGGGTGTGCACCAGCTCGTTCTTGCCCTGCGCGTTCTTGAAGCGTGCCTGCAGGCGGCGGGCCTGGAAGGCCTCGCAGTTCGAGACCGAGCTGATCTCGCGATAGGTGTTCTGCGCCGGCAGCCAGACCTCGAGGTCGTAGGTCTTGCTGGAACCGAAACCCATGTCGCCGGTGCACAGCAGCACCACCCGGTAAGGCAGTTCCAGCGCTTGCAGCACGGCCTCGGCGTGGCCGGTCATGGTTTCGAGCGCGTCGTAGCTTTTTTCGGGATGCGTGATCTGCACCATCTCGACCTTGTCGAACTGGTGCTGGCGGATCATGCCGCGCGTGTCGCGGCCCGCGCTGCCGGCCTCGGACCGAAAGCACGGCGTGTGCGCGGTGAGCTTGATGGGCAGTTGCGACTCGGCCACGATCTCGTCGCGCATGAAGTTCGTGAGCGGCACTTCGCTGGTCGGGATGAGATAGAGCGCCGAATGGTCGGGCGCCGGCTCGCCGTCCTGCCCGCCCTTCTTGGCGGCGAACAGGTCGCCTTCGAACTTGGGCAGCTGGCCGGTGCCGCGCAGCGTGTCGGCGTTGACGATGTAGGGCACGTAGCACTCGGTGTAGCCGTGCTGCTCGGTCTGGATGTCGAGCATGAACTGGGCGAGCGCGCGGTGCAGGCGCGCGATCGGCCCTTTCATCACGGTGAAGCGCGAGCCCGCGAGCTTGACGCCGGTCTCGAAGTCCAGGCCCAGCGGAGTACCGAGGTCCACATGGTCCCTGGCTTCGAAGCCGAGCGCGGGCGCATCGGCGCCGTTGCCGCCCTTCGGGCTCCAGCGACGGACTTCGAGATTCGCCGTTTCGTCATCTCCGACCGGCACACTCGCATGCGGCAGATTGGGCACCGCGAGCAGCAGGCCCTGCAATTCGGGCTGGATGGCTTCCAGCCGCACGGCCGACGACTCCTGTTCGGCCTTGAGCGCGTTGACCTCGGTCATCAGCGCATCGACCGATTCGCCCTTGGCCTTGAGCGGCCCGATCTGCTTGTTGAGCGCATTGCGGCGCGCCTGCAGTTCCTCGGTGCGGGTCTGCAGGGTCTTGCGCTCGGCCTCGAGTGCGCTGAAGCTGGCCACGTCGAGAAAGGTCTGGTTTTTCTTGCGGGTTTCGAGGCGCGCAACGACCGACGCGAGGTCCTTGCGTAACAGAGTGATATCGAGCATCGCGCGATTTTAGGCGGGCGTAGGATCGCCTTCCCCCCTAACCCAAGGAGATTGAATCGATGGAAGCCTATCTGTCCTTCAACGGAAACGCGGCCGAAGCGCTGGCCTTCTACGCCAAGAGCCTGGGCGGCAAGATCCTCTTCAGCATGACCTTCGGCGAGAGCCCGATGGGCGCCGAAACGCCGGCCGACCACAAGAACAAGATCATGCATGCCACCCTCGAAGCGCGCGGCAAGCAGATCATGGCCTCCGACCTGCCGCCCGGCATGGCCTTCGACGGCTACAAGGGCTTTTCGCTCTCGGTGCAGGCCAAGGATGTGAAGGAAGGCGAACAGCTCTTCAAGGCGCTGTCGGAAGGCGGGAAAGTCACCATGCCCTACGCCGCCACATTCTGGTCGCCCGGCTTCGGCATGCTGGAAGACAAGTTCGGCGTGCCGTGGATGGTCAACGTCGACCAGCAGCCTGCCTGATCAGTTCAGGCTGCCCGGGTCCACGTTCGCGCCGCAGACGATCAGGCACAGCCTCTCGCCTTCGCGCGGCGCGTAGGCGCCGCTCTGCAGCGCGGCCAATGGCAGCGCGGCCGCCGGCTCCACCGCCAGCTTGAGCTCCTTCCACAGCCACAGCTGCGCCGCGCGGATCGCCTCGTCGGGCAAGAGCAGCGCATCGCGCACATGTCGCTGCGTGATGTCCCAGGCGATCGCACCGATGCGCCGCGCGCCGAGCGAGTCGGCCGCGACGCCACCGACTTCGACATCGACCGGCTCGCCCGCTTCGCGCGCCCTGTACAGCGTCGGCGCACGCTCAGGCTCGAGCGCCACCACGCGGCTGCGCCCTTCGAACCAGGCCGCGAGCCCGCCGATCAGCCCGCCGCCGCCGACGCTGACCAGCACCGCATCCGGCAGGCCGCCCTGCTCTTCGATTTCGCGGCCGAGCGTGCCGGCGCCGGCCACCACCTCGGGCTGGTCGTAGGCATGGGTGAGCAGCGCACCGCTCTCGCGCTGCCGTTCCAGGCAAGCGGCGAGCGCGTCGCCGTACATCTCGCCGCCCACCACCACCGTCGCGCCCAGCGCACGCAGGCGCGCGCGCTTGGCCTCGGGCGACACCACGGGCAGGAACACCTCGCAATGCACGCCGAGCGCGTGCGCAGCCGCCGCGGTGGCAATGCCGGCATTGCCGCCCGAGGCGACGATCGCGCCGCTTTCGGGAATCTCGTTGGCCAGCAGCCGGTTCATCATGCCGCGCGCCTTGAAGCTGCCGCTGGCCTGCAGATGCTCGAGCTTGAGCCAGACCTCGACGCCCGGCACTTCCACACCCAAAGCCCGGCCCGACAGCTTCCACAGCGGCGTCTCGCGCAGGAAATGCGGCGCACGCTCGTGAAGGCGACGGGCTGCGGCCTCGATGTCGCGGCGCCAGTCGATGCTTGCGGCGCCGCTCACGAGATATGGCCCGGTGCGGGAATGTCGTCGAGCTTCAGGCCCTTGGGCAACGGGAACTTGAGCGTTTCCTCGATGCCGTCCATCTTGCGCACCGACACGGCGCCGAGCGCCTTGACGCGCTCGATCACCTCGCGCACCAGCACCTCGGGCGCCGAGGCGCCGGCGGTCAGGCCCACGCGGCTCTTGCCCTCGAACCATTCGGGCCGCAGCTCGGCGGCTGAATCGACCATGTGGCTTTCCGTGCCCAGCCGTTGCGCCAGCTCGCGCAACCGGTTGCTGTTGGAGCTGGTCGGACTGCCGACCACGATCACCAGGTCGACCTGCGGGCTCAGCAGCTTCACGGCATCCTGCCGATTCTGGGTGGCATAGCAGATGTCCTGCTGCTTCGGCTCGCGCACGTGCGGAAAACGCGCGCGCACCGCGGCCGAGATCTCGGCCGCATCGTCGACCGACAGCGTGGTTTGCGTGACGACGGCGAGCTTGGCCGTCTGCCCGGGCGAGACGTGCGCGACGTCTCCCACGTCCTCCACCAGGTGGATGCCGCTCGACAGCTGCCCCATCGTGCCTTCGACCTCGGGATGCCCCTTGTGGCCGATCATGATGAATTCGTAGCCTTCCTTCGCGAGCTTGGCGACCTCGACATGCACCTTGGTTACGAGCGGGCAGGTGGCATCGAAGACTTCGAAGCCGCGCTCGCGCGCTTCGGCCTGCACCGCCTTGCTGACGCCGTGCGCGCTGAACACCAGCGTAGAGCCCGGCGGCACCTCGGCCAGGTCCTCGATGAAGATCGCGCCCTTGGCCTTGAGCTCGTTGACCACATAAGTGTTGTGCACGATCTCGTGGCGCACATAGATCGGCGCGCCGAACTTGGCGAGCGCGCGCTCGACGATCTCGATCGCGCGGTCGACGCCGGCGCAGAAGCCGCGCGGTTCGGCGAGGATCACTTCCTGGACCTTGGTGCTCATGCTCACAACACGCCGATCAGCTGCACCTCGAAGGTCACGGGCTGACCTGCGAGCGGATGATTGAAGTCGAAGCGCACCGCGGTCTCGTTCGCCTCGATCACCGCGCCAGCATAGCTGCCGGTGCCGTCGGGCGTGGGGAACTGCACCACGTCGCCGACCGCGTATTGCTCGTCGGGGTCGCCCATCTGAGCGAGCAGCTTGCGCGCCACCCATTGCTGCATCTCGGGGTTGCGCTCGCCGAAGGCATCGCCTGCCGGCAGCTCGAAGGTGGCGTGCGTGCCTTCTTCCAGCCCCAGCAGACGCTGCTCGACCGCGGGCGAGAGCTCGCCGGTGCCCAGCGACAGCGTGGCGGGCTTGTCGTTGAAGGTGTTGATGATGTCGCCCGCCGGCCCGGCCAGCCGGTAGTGCAGCGTGAGAAAGGAGCCGGGCGTGACGACGGCGGTGGTAGTGGAGGACAAGATGGGCGATCGCTATAGTCTGGACCGGTATTTTAGGGAGGGGCCCTTGAGCCCGCATGAATCATGTCTTTCAAGGATCTGCCGGCCGGGGCGCGCCCGCGCGAGAAGCTCATGGCGCAGGGCGCCGCAGCGCTCGGCGATGCCGAACTGCTGGCCCTGCTGCTGCGTACCGGCGTGGCCGGCAAGAACGTGCTGCAGCTGGCCCAGGAACTGCTCGACGGCTTCGGCGGGCTGGCGGGCCTGCTCCATGCGGGGCTCGACGACCTCAAACGCATCAAGGGCCTGGGCGGCACTGCCAAGCGCGCCGAGTTGACGGCCGTGCTCGAGCTGGCCCGCCGCGCGCTGGCCGAGCGCCTGAAAGAGCGCGCGGTGTTCGACTCGCCCGAGGCCGTCAAGCACTACCTGCAGCTGCACATCGCCGCGCGGCCGCACGAGGTGTTCGCCGCCCTCTTCCTCGATGCACAGCACCGACTGATCGCGCTGGAAGAACTTTTTCGGGGCACGCTGACACAGACCAGCGTGTATCCGCGCGAAGTGGTCATGCGCGCGCTGCATCATCACGCAGCGGCCGTGGTGCTGGCGCACAACCATCCGAGCGGCTGCGCCGAGCCTTCGCGCGCCGACGAGGCGCTGACGCAGACGCTCAAGACCGCGCTGGCGCTGATCGACGTGCGGGTGCTGGACCACATGATCGTCACCCGCGGCCAGACCCTGTCGATGGCCGAGCGCGGCCTGGTCTGAGCGCGAGGCGACGAAGCCTTATCCTGAGCGCCATGCCGCTCCCACCCAAAGCCATCAAGAGCCTCGCCGACCTGAAGACGCTGCAGCACAGGCTGGCCGAACAGCGCGAGCGCGAAGCCGCCGCTGCCGCTGCGCGTGCAGCCGCCGAGAAGAAGCGATTGGCCGAACAGGACCTGTTCACGCGCGCGATCGGCGCCACCCAGCCGCTGCGCCGCAAGGCCGCCGTGCCGCTGGCGCCCGAGCCACCGGCGCCGATTCCCGTGCAGCATCAACTGGACGAAGAGCGCGTGCTGCGCGAATCGCTGTCCGACGAGTTCGACGTCACGACCCTGCTCGATGCCGACGATGCGATGAGCTTCCGCCGCCCCGGCATCCGCACCGACGTGACGCGCAAGCTGCGCGCCGGCGAATGGGCGATCCAGCGCCAGATCGACCTGCACGGCATGCGCAGCGACGAGGCGCGCGAGGCGCTCGGCGCCTTCATCCGCGATGCCTACAAGCAGGGCCTGCGCTGCGTGCGCGTGGTGCACGGCAAAGGGCTGGGCTCGCCGGGACGGCAGCCGGTGCTCAAGGCCAAGGTGCAGCGCTGGCTGATCCAGAAGAGCGAGACGCTGGCCTTCGTGCAGGCCAAGCCGGCGGAGGGTGGGGCCGGGGCGCTGCTGGTGCTGCTGGCGCCGGCACGGCGCTAGCTGCTGGCCGCCGCCGCGCCGCCCCAAGGCGGCCAAGCCTCCCACTCGGGTTGTGGCGAATTACACATAGCGAAGCGAAGTGAAAAGCCGGGGGGCTACTTGTGCCGCATCCAGTCGGCGGTTTGGAAGAAGGAATCGCGCAGACGAGCGCGCAATGCCTCAGGCACGCCGGTCTCCCCCATCGCCTGGTCCATGCAGGCCAGCCACTGGTCTCGTTCCTTGATGCCGATCGAATGGCCGCCGATGCTCTGCGGCAGGTGCCGCGCGCGCAGCATCGGATGGCCGAAGCGATCGGTGTAGTGCTGCGGCCCGCCGAGCCAGCCGCAGAGAAACCAGAACAGGCGCTGGCGCGCGTTCTCGAGCGTCGAGCCGTGCACGGCGCGCAGTTGCGCATAGGCCGGCTCCAGCTCCATCAGGTCGTAGAAGCGCTCGACCAGCGCGTGAACCTTGGCTTCGCCGCCGATCCATTCGAAGGGCGTGTCGAAGGGCGGCTTGTCTTGAATCTGCATGCCGGCAGTATGCATATGTGAAAGAGCTATTTCTCGACACAGGCTTTTGTTGCTATGGTGCGGGCCGACTTCCACTGGAGATAACAACATGCGTTTCCGATTCGCCGCCACCGCCCTCACTGCGGCCGCCCTGCTCCTGGGCAGCGCCGTCCATGCCGACCAACTCGCCGACATCAAGAAAAAGGGCCAGCTGGTCGTCGGCGTGCTCGGCACCGACGAGCCCGCCACCTTCATCGATCCCAAGACGCGCGAGATCATCGGCTACGAGGTCGACCTGGTGAACGCGATCGCCAAGAAGATCGGCGTCAAGCCGGTGCTGAAGCAGATCGCCGTCGCGGCGCGCATTCCCGAGCTGCAGCAGGGCCATGTCGACCTGGTGGCCGCCGGCCTCACGCACAACAAGGAGCGCGAAGCGCAGATCGACTTCTCGCTCACCACCTTCGTCACCGGCCAGAAGGCCATCGTCAAGAAGGACAGCGGCATCACCGAGGTACCGCAGCTCTCGGGCAAGAAGGTGCTGACCATCCGCGGCGGCACGCAGGAGCCCAACATCAAGAAGGCCGTGCCCGGCGCCGAGGTCGTGACCTTCGATACCAGCCAGCAGGCCTTCCAGGCCCTGCAGCAGGGCAAGGGCGTGGGCTATGTCGACGACGAGGCCGCGCTGCTCAACAGCTACGCCAAGCTCGGCCCGCAGAAGGCCCAGTACGTGGTGCTGCCGCAGAACCTCAGCACCGAAGCGCTCGCCATCGGCATCAGGAAGGGCGAGACGGGACTCAAGGCGGCGGTCGACGAGACGCTGCGCGAACTCGAGAAATCGGGCGAGGCCGAGAAGATCTTCTTCAAGTGGTACGGCCCGAAGACCAAGTCGGGCTTCGACAAGCGCAGCTTCAAGATCGAGACCGACAAGATCGACAGCTGAGCCCTGCAGGCATCCGCAGCTCCGGATGCGTAGATGAGTAGGATGGGCCCCGCGCCCGCACGATGCGGGCGCGGACGTATCCGTTCATGCTGCCCTTCGACTACTCCCTGCTCATCACGGGGAAGTACCACGACATGCTCGTCGCGGGCTTCCTGCTGTCGCTGCAACTGCTGACCGCCTCGCTGATGCTGGCGCTGCCCATCGCGCTGATGGTGGCGCTGCTGCGCCTGGCGCCGGCCGCGCCGCTGCGCTGGCTGGGCTTCGCCTACGTCGAGTCGATACGCAACATTCCGCTGCTCGCGCACATGCTGTTCTGGTACTTCGGCGCGCCCGAGCTGCTGCCGGAAGACATCAAGCAGCGCCTCTACGCCGGCCGCATCGAGGCGATGAGCGCGGTGGTCGCGCTGGGCCTCTACACCGCGGCCTACATGGCGGAGGACATCCGCAGCGGCATCCGCGCGATCCCCGCAGTGCAGATGGAAGCCGGCCGCGCCCTCGGCTTCGGCTTTCTCGCGACCATGCGCCGCATCATCCTGCCGCAGGCGCTGCGCGTCACGATCCCGCCCCTGATCTCGCAGACGCTCAACCTCTGGAAAGGCACCAGCATCGCGACCGTGATCGGCGTGGCCGAGCTCATGTACCAGGCCGGCCAGGTCGAGAGCGCGACCTTCCGCAGCGCCGAATCCTTCGCTTTCGCGACGGCGGCATACCTCACGGTCTCGATGCTGATCACCGGCGCGGCCAGTCTGTACCAGCACCGCTTTCCGCCGAGGGCCGCATGATCGAGCTGGTCCAGACCTACTGGGTCTACTTCCTGATCGGCCAGTACCCCAACGGCCCCTTGGGCGGCCTCGCGCTCACCGTGCTGCTGGCCGCGCTGGGGCTGGTGCTGGCCCTGCCCTTCGGCCTGCTGCTGGGCCTGGCGCGCGTCGCCCCCTGGCGCTGGCTGCGCTGGCCGGTGACCACCGTGGCCTTCGTGGTGCGCGGCACCCCGCTGCTCATGGTGGTGTTCTGGGCCTATTTCTTCCTGCCGAGCGTGACCGGCGTCAAGACCGACCAGTTCACGACCATGCTGATCGCGCTGGTGGTTTTCGACGGCATCTACATCGGCGAGATCGTGCGCGCCGGCATCCTGGGCGTGCCGCGCGGGCAGGTCGAGAGCGCGCGTTCGCTCGGCCTGGGCTACGGCCGCGCGATGCGCTTCGTGGTGCTGCCGCAGGCGCTGCGCAGCATGCTGCCCTCGCTGGTGAACCAGTTCGTCTCCACCATCAAGGAGACCTCGCTGGGCTACATCATCGGGCTGGCGGAGGTGTCCTTCATCGCCTCGCAGATCAACACCCAGGTCTTCACCAAGCCGGTGCAGGTCTACCTGATCCTCGGCTTCACCTACTTCGTCATGTGCTTCGGACTCTCGCGCTTCGCCTACTGGCTGGAGGCGCGCACCAGCCGGCGCACGCTCGTCCACTCGGCCCCCAAGGCACCCGCATGATCCAGTTCGAGAACGTCAATAAGTGGTACGGCGACTACCAGGCGCTGGTCGAGGTGAACGAGACCATCGCTCGCGGCGAGGTCGTGGTGGTCTGCGGGCCTTCGGGCTCGGGCAAGTCCACGCTGATCCGCACCATCAACCGGCTCGAGCCGATCCAGTCGGGTCGCATCACGGTCGACGGCCGCGACATCCATGCGCGCGGCATCGACCTGAACGACTTCCGCTCGCACATCGGTTTCGTGTTCCAGCAGTTCAACCTGTTTCCTCACCTCACCGTCATGGGCAACTGCACGCTGGCGCCGGTCCAGCTGCGCGGCCTTTCGCGCGCCGAGGCCGCCGAGCGTGCGATGGCGCTGCTCGATCGCGTCGGGCTCGCGAACAAGGCCGAAGCCTTTCCCTCCGAGCTCTCGGGCGGCCAGCAGCAGCGCGTGGCGATCGCACGCGCGCTGGCCATGCAGCCGCCGCTGATGCTGTTCGACGAGCCCACCAGCGCGCTCGACCCCGAAATGGTCGGCGAGGTGCTGCTGGTGATGCGCGACCTCACGCGCGAAGGCATGACGATGGTGGTCGTGACGCACGAGATGGGCTTCGCGCGCGACGTGGCCGACCGCGTGCTCTTCATGGACGCCGGCCGCGTGCTCGAGCGCGCCACGCCCGACGACTTCTTCAACCGGCCGCAACACCCGCGCGCTCAGCAGTTTCTTGCCGACATCCGCACGCCCTTCGCGCATGCCGTTTGATACGCTGGAGACCATGACTTCGCTGCCCTTGATCGACATCGCGCCGCTGGTCGCCTCGACGTCCGAGCGCAGCGCGGTCGCCGCGCAGATCGGCGAAGCCTGCCGCGCGCACGGCTTCTTCTACGTCACCGGCCACGGCATCGACCCGTCGCTCACGCAGCGCCTCGAAGACCTGAGCCGCGCCTTCTTCGCGCTGGACGAACCGACCAAGATGCAATGGCGCATGGCGCTCGGCGGCCGTGCCTGGCGAGGCTACTTTCCGCTCGCGGGCGAGCTCACCTCGGGCCGGCCCGACTGGAAGGAAGGGCTCTATCTCGGCACCGAGCTGCCGGACGACGACCCGCTGGTGCTGGCGCGCACGCCGGTGCACGGGCGCAACCTGTTCCCCGACCTGCCCGGCTTCAAGACCGCCATCCTCGACTACATGGCGGCTGCCACGCGGCTCGGCCACACGCTGATGGAAGGCATCGCGCTGAGCCTGGGCCTGCCCGCCTCCTACTTCGCCGAGCGCTACACGGCCGACCCGCTGATCCTGTTCCGCATCTTCAACTACCCGACGCAGCCGGTGCCTGCGAACCTCGACGTGCAATGGGGTGTGGGCGAGCACACCGACTACGGCCTGCTCACCATCCTGCGGCAGGACGACATCGGCGGCCTGCAGGTGCGCACGGGCGAGGGCTGGATCGACGCCACGCCGGTGCCCGATGCCTTCGTCATCAACATCGGCGACATGCTCGACCGCATGACCGGCGGCCTCTACCGCTCGACGCCGCACCGCGTGGTGCGCAACACCTCGGGGCGCGACCGGCTCTCGTTCCCGCTCTTCTTCGATCCCAACTTCCACGCACGCGTGCGGCCGATCGAAGGCCTGCCGAAGCCCGCCGTGGTCGACGACAGCGCCACGCGCTGGGACCGCGCCAACGTGCATGCCTTCAATGGCATCTACGGCGACTACCTGCTCGACAAGGTGTCGAAGGTGTTCCCGCAACTGCGCTGCGCGGTGCTGTAGACGCGCGGCAACTCAGATCCTCGCCAGCGCCTGCTGCAAATCGGTGCGCAGATCGTCCAGGTCTTCCACGCCCACCGACAGCCGCACCAGCCCATCGCCGATGCCCAGCCGCGCGCGCGTCTCGGCCGGAATGGTGGCGTGGGTCATGATGGCCGGGTGCTCGATCAGGCTCTCGACGCCGCCCAGGCTTTCGGCCAACGCGAAGATCTGCACCGCTTCGAGAAAGCGCCGCGTGCCGGCCAGGTCGGTTCGCAGGTCGATCGAGATCATGCCGCCGAAGCCCTCCATCTGGCGCCGGGCCAGCTCGTGCTGCGGATGCGAGGGCAGGCCCGGGTAATGCACGCGCGCGACCTGCGGCTGCCGTTCGAGCCACTGCGCCAGCACCAGCGCGCTGCTGCAATGGCGCTCCATGCGCAACGCCAGCGTCTTCACGCCGCGCAGCGTGAGGAAGCTGTCGAAGGGCCCGGCGATCGCACCCACCGAGTTCTGCAGAAAGCCCAGGCGCTCGCGCAGCGCCTCGTGCCGCGCTTCCCGGCCGACGATGGCGACGCCGCCGATCACGTCCGAATGGCCGTTCAGGTACTTGGTGGTCGAGTGCACCACGACGTCGAAGCCCGCCTCCAGCGGACGCTGCACCCACGGACTCGCGAAGGTGTTGTCGGCCACGCTCAGGATGCCGCGCTCGCGGCAGATCCCGGCGATGGCGCGCAGGTCGGCCAGGCGCAGGAGCGGGTTGGTCGGCGTCTCGACCCAGACCATGCGCGTGTGCGGCTGCAGCGCGGCAACAAGCTTGGCGGGATCGGTGAGGTCGACGAAGCTGAAGCGATGCCCCGCGCTGCGCGCCCGCACGCGCTCGAACAGGCGGAAGGTGCCGCCGTAGACGTCGTCGCCCGAGACGATGTGCGAATTGGCATCCAGCAGCTCGAGCGTGGTCGAAATCGCAGCCAGGCCCGAGGCGAAGGCGAAGGCCGCCGAGCCGCCTTCGAGGTCGGCGATGCAGCGCTCCAGCGCCCAGCGCGTGGGGTTGTGCGAGCGGCCGTAATCCAGGCCCTTGTGCACGCCGGGGCTCTGCTGCACATAGGTCGAGGTCGCGTAGATGGGCGGCATGATCGCGCCCGTCGACGGGTCGGGCGACTGGCCGGCATGGATCACGCGGGTGGCGAAACCCTTCTTCGGGGTGTTGGAGGGGTCCTGGCTCATTTCAAGCTTCTCCGCAGGTGATTCAACAGGTCGACGCGCGTGATGAGGCCGTGGAACCCGGACTCGTCCGCGATCATGGCCACCAGGCCGCGGTCGAGCACGGCCTCCAGCTCGGCCAGGCTCGCACTGGACGGCAGGGTCTCGGGCACGTCGGTCATCGCGCTCTGCACGTTCGAACGAAAGCGGCCGGCGTCCGCGTGCACGGCCAGCAGCAGATCGGATTCGTCGATCACGCCGACCAGCTGCTCGCCTTCGAGCACCGGCAGCTGCGACACGTCGGCCAGCCGCATGCGCTGGAAGGCGGTGAGCAGCGTGTCCCCGGGGCCGACGCTGATCACGCTGCCGTCCTCGAAGCGGCGCGAGACCACGTCGCGCAGATCGCCATGGCGCTCGCGCACGAGCAGGCCCTGGTCCAGCATCCACTGGTCGTTGTAGACCTTGGAGAGATAGCGCGTGCCGGTGTCGCAGACGAAGGTCACGACGCGCAGCGGCTCGGTCTGCGCGCGGCAGAAGCGCAGCGCCGCGGCCAGCAGCGTGCCGGTGGAGGAGCCGCCGAGGATGCCCTCGGCCCGCAGCAGCTCGCGCGCGGTGCCGAAGCTTTCCTCATCGCTGATCGAATACGCATGCTTCACGCCGGAGAGATCGGCGATGCCCGGGATGAAGTCTTCGCCGATGCCTTCGACCGCCCAGGAGCCGGCCTCGCCCACCTTGCCGCTTCGCGTGTACTCCGCGACCACCGAGCCCGCCGGGTCGGCCAACACGAAGAAGAGCTGCGGCTGCAACGCGCGGAAGTAGCGCGTGAGCCCGGTGATGGTGCCGCCCGAGCCGACGCCGACCACGATCGCATCCACGTCGTGGCCGCATTGCTGCCAGATCTCGGGGCCGGTGCTGGACTGGTGCGCCAGCGGGTTGTCGGGGTTGTTGAACTGGTCGGCGAAGAAGGCGCCGGGGATCTCCTTGGCGAGCCGCGCGGCGAAGTCCTGGTAGTAGTCGGGATGGCCTTTGCCCACGTCCGAGCGCGTGGTATGGACCTCGGCGCCGAGCGCCTTCAGGTGCAGCACCTTCTCGGTCGACATCTTGTCGGGCACCACCAGCACCACGCGGTAGCCCTTGGCGCGCGCCACCAGCGCCAGGCCGAGGCCGGTGTTGCCGGCCGTCGCCTCGACCACGGTGCCACCGGGCGCGAGGCGGCCGTCGCGCTCGGCCGCATCGATCATCGCCAGGCCGACGCGGTCCTTGATCGAGCCGCCGGGATTCTGCGACTCCAGCTTGAGGAACAGCGTGCAGGGGCCGGTGTCCAGCCGCGTGACCTGCACCAGCGGCGTGTTGCCGATCAGGTCCAGCACCGCGGGTCGGGTTTCAGTCGTCATGTCGTCCACCTTGTGCAGTCGACATGATCGTAGCGCCTACTCCGCTGCCCGCCGCAGCGTGTCGACCACCGGCCGGCGCAACACTTCGCGCAGGCCCCACCAGCCCGCCGCCAGCGCGAGCACGGCGCCGGCCAGCGAACCGGCGATCGGCACCAGCGGCGAAGCGGTCCAGGTGAAGTCGAACACGTAGCGCGCCAGGCCCCAGCCGATCAATGAAGCGACGATGCTCGCCAGGAAGCCGGCCAACAGGCCCACGCCCACGAGTTCGGCGCGCTGCACCTGGCGCAGCAGGCTGCCCCGCGCGCCGACCGCGCGCATCACGGCGAATTCGCGCGCGCGCTCCTCGCGCGTGGCGGTGACGGCCGCGAACAGCACCACGAGGCCGGCCGCGAGCGTGAAGCCGAACAGGAACTCCACCGCGCGGATCACCTGGTCGAGCACGCGCTGCACCTGGCCGATGGTGGCGCTCATGTCGACGTTGGTCACGTTGGGGTAGCTGCGCACCAGCGCGTTGTCGAAGCCCTTCACATTCGGCGCGCGGAATGCGCCCATGTAGGTGACGGGCACGTCGGGCAGCGCATCCACCGTGTACATGACGAAGAAGTTGGCATGCAGCGAACCCCAGTCGACCTTGCGCAAGGAGGTGATCCGCGCATCGTTCTGCATGCCGCCGATGTCGAAGCGCAGCGTGTCGCCGAGCTTCATTCCCAGGGTCTCGGCCAGGCCTTCCTCGACGCTCAGCTCGCCGGCGGCGCCGGGTTTCCATGCGCCGGCCGTGACGACGTTGTGCGCCGGCGCCTCGGCGCTGGTGCTGAGGTTGAACTCGCGGTCGACCAGCCGCTTCGCGCGGTCGTCCATATAGTCGTCGGGCGAGACCGACTTGCCGTTGATGGCGACCAGGCGCCCGCGGATCATGGGATACCAGTCGAATTTCCGCACGCCGTTGTCGCGCAGGGTCTTCTGGAAGCCCTCGCTCTGGTCGGGCATGACGTTGATCACGAAGCGGTTCGGCGCGTCGGGCGGCGTCGCCTTGCGCCAGCTGGCCACGAGATCGGTGCGCAGCAGCACGAGCAGGATCAGCGCCAGCAGGCCCACCGCCAGCGCGCTGACCTGCACCACCGCATAGGCCGGCCGCGCCGAGATCTGGCGCGTGGCCAGCACCAGCCAGCGAGGCGCCGTCGTTTCGTTGACGCTGCGGCGCAAGAGCAGCACCGCGATCCAGCTCAGGAGCGCGAACACCGCCACCGCGGCCGCGAAGCCGCCGACCGCGATCAGCCCCAGCTTCAGGTCGCTGCTGGCCGCCACCAGCAAGGCGGCAAAGCCTGCCACGCCGAGCGCCAACACCGCGATCGAGGCCGGCTTCAGGTTGCCGACGTCGCGCCGGATCACGCGCAGCGGCGGCACGCGTGCGAGCTGCAGCACCGGCGGCAGCCCGAAGGCAAACAGCAGCGTGAGCCCCATGCCCAGGCCGAAGGCCACGGGCCAGAAAGTGGCCGCAGGCAGCGCGGTCTCGACCAGGCCCGCGAGCAGCAGCACGAAGACATAGTGCACGCTGTAGCCGATGGCCACGCCGAGCGCGCTGGCGAAGAGGCCGATGGCGGCGAACTCGAAGGCATAGGCCTGCGCGATGGTGCGCTGGCTCTGGCCCAGCACGCGCAGCATGGCGCAATCGTCAAGATGGCTGGCTGCGAAGCCGCGCGCAGCCAGCGCCACCGCCACCGCCGACAGCAGCGCCGCCAGCAGCGCCACCAGGTTCAGGAATTTCTCGGCGCGGTCCAGCGTCTGGCGCATCTCGGGGCGGCCGCTTTCGAAGGAGTCGAGGCGCAGGCCGCGCAGCTCGCCCTTCTTGATGGCCGCATCCGCCCAGTCGCTGAAGGTCTTGACGGCGCGGTCCTCGCCCGCCACGGCGAAGCGGTAGCTGACGCGGCTGGCCGGTTGCACGAGGCCGGTACGCGGCACGTCAGCCTGGTTGAGCATCACGCGCGGCGCGAAGCTCATGAAGCCGGCGCCGCGGTCGGGCTCGAGCGTGATCACGCGCGCGATGCGCAGGCCTGCGTCGCCCAGGAGCAGCGTGTCGCCCACCTTGAGCGCCAGCGCTTCGAGCAGGGAGCCGTCGACCCAGGCCTCGCCCGGCGCCGGCACCTCCCGCGTGGGCCGGCCCGGCACGCCGGGCTCGGTGCTCACCTGCAGGCTGCCGCGCAGCGGATAGCCGTCCTCCACCGCCTTGAGCGCAACCAGCTTGCTGGCCCCGCCCTGCTCTTCGCTCGCCCGTGCCATGGTCGGAAAACCATAGGTGCTCGCGTCCTGCAGGCCGAGGGCGCGTGCGCGCTCGACGAAGGCCTTCGGCGTCGGGTTGTCGCTCGCCACCACCGCGTCGCCGCCGATCAGCTGGCGCGCATCGCGCTGCAGTCCGCCCTTGAGCCGGTCGGCGAAGAAACCGACCGCGGTGAGCGCAGCCACGGCGAGCAGCACGGCGACGATGAGGAGCCGCAGCTCGCCGGCGCGCAGGTCGCGCCAGAGGGTGCGCCAGCCTAGGCGAAGAGAAGCGTTCATGGGTTGGGGTCTCGACAGACCCTCGACGATAGCCGAGGCGCCGTGCCCGGCCAAACCGAAGGGCTTAGGCGGCGCTCGTGAGGCGCGCGCCCGCGAGTTCCGGCTGAAGCACCAGCCGCTCGGCACCCGCATAGCAGACGAAGCGCTTGTTGGTCGCGCGCCCGATCGCGCACAGCCCGACACGCATCGCGACCTCGTGGCCCATCTGCGTGATGCCGCTGCGCGAGACCACGATGGCCACGCCCATCTGGGCCGACTTGATCACCATCTCGCTGGTCAAACGGCCGGTGGTGTAGAACACGCGTCCGCCGGAGAGCCTTTCTGCGGGCTGCATCGCGATCCAGCCGGCGATGGTGTCGATCGCGTTGTGGCGGCCGACATCCTCGACGAAGCATTGCATGCGTGCCTCGTCGCTGTCGCCCACGTCCAGCGTGAACAGCGCGCAGCCATGCACCGAGCCCGCCGACTTGTAGGTGCTCTCCTGGAGCCGGATCACGTTGACCAGCGCATAGAGCTGCGCCTGCCGCATGCGCGTGCCGGGCAGCTCCAGCTTGTCGATGCCGGCCATCAGCTCGCCGAACACGCTGCCCTGGCCGCAGCCGGTGGTCACCACCTTCTTGGCGGTGCGCTCCTCGATGCGGTCGATGCCGGCGTGGGTCTTCACCGCTGCGGCACCCACCTCCCAGTCGACCGTGATCGATTCGACGTCCGCCGCCGACTCGATGAGCCGCTGGTTCAGCAGGTAGCCCAGCACCAGCAGTTCGGGCTGGGCGCCGAGCGTCATCAGCGTGACGAGTTCGCGGCGATCGACGTAGACCGTCAGGTCGCGCTCGGCCGGGATCGAGACGACCCCGCGCTCGCCATGCTCGTCGACGACCTCCACTTCGCGCGTGAGCTCGGCGCGGGCCGAGGTCAGGCGCGGAAGCGGCAAGGCGCGCGTCACTGCTTGGGCGTGGGATTGACAGCCGCGGCGGGCTGGTTGGTGCTCGGCGGCGAAGAGGCGTTGCCGGCCGGCGAATGGGCGCCCGACGCCTCGATCGGCTTGTCCTGCGGCGGAGTGAAGGCGAAGGGGCCCGGATCGGCGCACGCGGGACCGGCCGGCGGCGGCGGCAACTGCTTGCCGGCCGCCGCCGCGCTGGCGCGGTACTTGGCCGCCACCTTGTCCTGCGACTGGCACAGCTGGTAGGCATCGACCTTGCCGGTCCATGCGGTCTTGGCCGCGGTCTCCGCGGCCTTGAGCTTGGCCTCGGGCGTGGAAGGCGGCGCCGGCAGCTTGGCGAACGCGGTGGAGGCGGCGGCCAGGCCCAGGGCCAGGCCGCAGACGGTCAGCATCTTCTTCATGAGGGGCTTCCTTCGACCCGAACGGTCTTCGCGGGCGCGGCATCCGAGGCCTCGGCGCTGCGCTGTGCGGGGATCTTGCCGGCGGCGATGTCGTCGTACCAGAGTTCGTGATGTTCGCGGGCCCAGGTCTCGTCGACATAGCCGTGGCGCATGGCGCTGTACGCGCCCTTCATGCCCAGCGTGCCGATGTAGATGTGGCCCATGATCATGGCCATCATGAGCAGCGTGGCCACCGCGTGGATCATGTGCGCGACCTGCATCTCGCCGCGCGTGTAGACGAAGCCCGGCAAGAGCTTGTCGAGGAACAGGCCCGAGCCGGCCACGATGCTGCCGAGCACGAGGATGCCGCCCCAGAACACCACCTTCTCGCCGGCGTTGAAGCGGTGCGAAGGCACCTCCTTGCCGCCGAACAAGCCGCCGAAGCGGGCCAGCCACTTGAGGTCCATCCTCGTCGGGAAGTTGTCGCGCACGAAGGTGATGAACATCAGGATCAGCGTGACGACGAACAGCGGACCGACGAAGTTGTGCACCGTCTTGAGCGCATAGGTCAGCCAGCCGAACAGGGCGGCGCCCATGATGGGCAGCAGGAAGAACTTGCCGAAGGCCATCACGAGCCCCGAGATCGCCAGCGTGACGAAGGCGATCGCGTTCGACCAGTGGGTGGCGCGCTCGAAGGGCGTGAAGCGCTCGATCTTGCGGCCGGTTTCGGTGCCGTGCAGGCCGATCGCGCCGCGCGTGAAATAGAAGATCGCGATCGCCAGCAGCACCACGAAGAGCAGCGCCGCGCCGTAGGGAATGATCCAGTCGTTGCGCACCTGGCGCCAGGCTTCGCCGGCGTTGGTGTAGCGCGAGCCCGGGTACTGCACGAAGGGCTGGATCAGGTTGCCGGCTTCGGGCGCCTGCGCACGCGGCAGGCTGCTGTAGCCCGTCACGCCCTCGCCCACCTGCCGCCACATCGGCGCGTTGTTGCCGGGCTGCACCTTCGCGCGCTCGGCATTGCTTTGCTTCAGGTAGTTGGGGTCGGCGCTGGCCTCGGGCTTGACCTCGAAGATGTTCTGGCTTTTGATGCCGCTGTGCTGCTGCGGCGCCGCAGCGGCGGCGGGCGGCTCGGCGACTGCGCCGCCGGCGGCCGGGTTCGGCGCCTGGGCCAGGGCCGGGCCGGCAGCCAGCGCGGCCAGGAGTACCAGGGCGTTCAGAAGAGCCTTGTTCATGCAGCCTTCCTTCCGCTCAGTTGTCTCGGACGTAGTCGTTCTGGCCGTTCTGCGTCCGCGTCTTGAGCTGCTGCTGCCAGGCGTTCTTGTCGCCGACCTGCCAACCCGACGCGGTGAATGCCGTGCCCGTGTTCTGCTGCGTGCCGCTGCCGCTCCAGGGCGCGGCATCGAGCTTGACGCCCTCGGCGTTGGTCTGTGGCTTCTCGCCGCAGGCCGCCAGCAACACCACGGCCGAACCGAGGGCCATCGTCAATGCCAGCGCGCGCCTCATTTCGTGCCCCCGTTGGTCGGGGTGCCGGCCTGCTGCGAACCGTAGGCCGTGCCCCAGCCCCAGACTTCGGCGCCCTTGCCGCGATGCAGCACGCGGGTGCGGAAGATGTCTGCCACCACGTCGCCGTCACCGGCCAGCAGCGCCTTGGTCGAGCACATCTCGGCGCAGGCCGGAAGCTTGCCTTCAGCCAGGCGATTGCGCCCGTACTTCTCGAACTCGGCCTGCGAGCCGTTGGCCTCGGGGCCGCCGGCGCAGAAGGTGCACTTGTCCATCTTGCCGCGGGCACCGAAGGTACCCTGCGAGGGAAACTGCGGCGCGCCGAAGGGGCAAGCGTAGGAGCAGTAGCCGCAGCCGATGCAGACATCCTTGTCGTGCAGCACCACGCCCTCTTCGGTGCGGTAGAAGCATTGCACCGGGCACACCGCCATGCAGGGCGCGTCGGAGCAGTGCATGCAGGCCACCGAGATCGACTTCTCGCCCGGCACGCCGTCGTTGAGCGTCACCACGCGGCGGCGGTTCACGCCCCACGGCACCTCGTTCTCGTTCTTGCAGGCCGTGACGCAGCCGTTGCACTCGATGCAGCGCTCGGAATCGCAGACAAATTTCATTCGTGCCATATCGATTCCTCTTTATGCTTTCTCGATGTTGCAGACCGTGGTCTTGGTCTCTTGCATCATGGTGACGCTGTCGTAGCCGTAGGTGGTCGAGGTGTTGATCGCCTCGCCGCGCACCACCGGCGCCGCGCCCTTGGGGTAGTAGGCGAGCATGTCCGCCCCCTGCCAGTGGCCGGAGAAGTGGAAGGGCATGAACACGGTGTCGGGCCCCACGCGCTCAGTGACCAGCGCCTGCACGTTGAGCTTGGCGCCGGTGGGCGTGTGCACCCAGGCGCGTTCGCCGTTGCGGATGTTCTTGGCGGCCGCGACCTTCGGGTTGATCTCGATGAACATCTCCTGCTGCAGCTCGGCGAGCCAGGGGTTGGAGCGGGTTTCCTCGCCGCCGCCCTCGTACTCGACCAGCCGGCCGGAGGTCATGATGAAGGGGAACTTCTCGGCCACCTTGTCGGCGATGTTCTTCTGCTGCACGCTCTTGTAGAGCGTGGGCATGCGCCAGAAGGCCATCTTGTCGTCGTGCGTCGGGTACTTGGCCATCAGGTCGGGCCGGGTGCCGTAGATCGGCTCGCGGTGCTGCGGGATGGCGTCGGGGAAGTTCCACACCAGCGCGCGCGCCTTGGCATTGCCGAAGGGATGGCAGCCGTGGTTCTTCATGGTCACGCGGATGATGCCGCCCGAGCTGTCGGTCTTCCAGTTCTTGCCCTCGGCCTTGGCCTTCTCTTCCGCGGTGAGCTCGTCCCACCAGCCGAGCTTCTTGAGCAGCAGGTGGTCGAATTCCGGATAGCCGGTGGTGATCTCGGCGCCCAGCGAATGCGAGCCGTCCTCGGCCAGCAGGTTCTTGCCGTTGCGCTCCACGCCGAAGTTCGCGCGGAAGTTGCCGCCGCCGTCCATCACGTGCCGGGTGGTGTCGTAGAGGTTCGCGCTGCCCGGGTGTTTGAGCTCCGGGGTGCCGTAGCAGGGCCATGGCAGGCCGAAGTAATCGCCCGACAGGTCGTAGCCGTTGATCTTGTCCTTGCCCGACTTGGCGCGCAGCGTGCGCACGTCGAAGGCGCCCATGTTGCGCATGTGGGCCTGCAGCCGCTCGGGGCTCTGGCCGGTGTAGCCGATGGTCCAGCAGGACTTGTTGATCTCGCGCAGGATGTCGTCCGGCACGGGCTCGTCCATGCCCTTGACCTTCTGCATCTTGTAGTTCTTGCTGAGCTCCTTGCCGAAGCCGAGCCGGTCGGCGAACTGCTGCATGATCATGTGGTCGCTGCGGCTTTCCCACAGCGGCTCGATCACCTTCTCGCGCCATTGCAGCGAGCGGTTCGAGGCGGTGACGGAGCCGCTGGTCTCGAACTGCGTGCAGGCCGGCAGCAGATACACCGCGCGATTCGGGTTCTGGTCTTCGGGCCGGCCCGGCATCGCAGCCATCGCCGCGGTGGCCGAGGGGTACGGGTCAACCACCACCAGCAGGTCCAGCTTGTCCATCGCGCGCTTCATCTCGAGGCCGCGGGTCTGCGAGTTGGGCGCGTGGCCCCAGTAGAAGACGCCGCGCAGGTTCGAATCCTGGTCGATCAGCTCGTTCTTCTCGAGCACGCCGTCGATCCAGCGCGAGACCGTGAGGCCCGGCTTGCTCATCATCGCGGGCGAGGCGTACTGCTTCTTGATCCACTCGAAGTCCACCCCCCAGACCGCGGCGAAATGCTTCCACGAGCCTTCGGCCAGGCCGTAGTAGCCGGGCAGCGAGTCGGGGTTGGGGCCGACGTCGGTGGCGCCCTGTACGTTGTCGTGGCCGCGGAAGATGTTGGTGCCGCCGCCCGACTTGCCCACGTTGCCCAGCGCCAGCTGCAGGATGCAGGAGGCGCGCACGATCGCGTTGCCGATGGAGTGCTGGGTCTGGCCCATGCACCAGACGATGGTGCCGGGGCGGTTCTCGTTGAGCCAGGTCGCGACCTTCAGCACTTGCGCTTCCTTGACGCCGCAGACTTCCTCGACCTTGTCGGGCGTCCACTTGGCAAGCACGTCCGCACGCACCTCTTCCATGCCGAAGACGCGGTCGTTGATGTACTTCTTGTCTTCCCAGCCGTTCTTGAAGATGTGGTGCAGGATGCCGAACAGGAAGGCGATGTCGGAGCCCGAGCGGATGCGCACGTACTCGTCGGCCTTGGCCGCGGTACGCGTGAAGCGCGGGTCGACCACGATCATCTTGCAGCCGTTTTCCTTGGCATGCAGCATGTGCAGCATGCTCACGGGGTGCGCTTCGGCCGCGTTCGAGCCGATGTAGAGCGCCACCTTCGAGTTGCGCATGTCGTTGTACGAATTCGTCATGGCGCCGTAGCCCCATGTGTTCGCAACGCCGGCGACGGTGGTCGAGTGGCAGATGCGCGCCTGGTGGTCGCAGTTGTTGCTGCCGAAAAAGCTCACGAACTTGCGCATCAGGTAGCTCTGTTCGTTGCTGTGCTTGCTGGAGCCGATCCAGTAGATCGAATCAGGGCCGCTGGCCTGGCGCAGCTCCTTGAGCCTGGCGGTGATCTCGTCGAGCGCCGTGTCCCAGCTGATGCGCTCGTACTTGCCGTTCACCAGCTTCATCGGATAGCGCAGGCGGTATTCGCCGTGGCCGTGCTCACGCAGCGCCGCGCCCTTGGCGCAGTGCGCGCCCAGGTTGAGCGGCGAATCGAACACCGGCTCCTGCCGCACCCAGACGCCGTTTTCGACCACCGCGTCCGAGGCGCAGCCGACCGAGCAGTGCGAACAGACCGTGCGCTTGATCTCGATCTTGCCGGTGCCGACGGCGGCCGGCTTGCCGTCGCCGGCAGCTTCGGCCTTGCGCATCAGCGCGAGCTGGCCGGCGGCCAGGCCCACGCCGACGCCCAGCCCCGAACGCCGCAGGAAGGCGCGCCGGTCCATGGTCGGCAAGGCACTGGCGAGGCCGCGCCGCAGGCTGTGGACAAAGGGCGAGGAGGAGGAGGAGGAAGAAGAACGGGAAGAGGCACTGTCGAGCGCAGCGCCGGTCGCTTTCCGGGTCAGCAACATGGTGGGGTTCGTCCTCAGGCCGAAGTGGTCTTGTAGTAGTGCTTGACGTGCTCGCTCAGCGTATAGCCGCCGCCCTTTTCGGGCGCAGGCTTCGGAACGGGCGTGGCGGCGGAGACGGGCTCCGGCGCGACTTTGGGCAGCACCGTGACGGCTGCTGCAGCTGCGCCGACCGACGCGGCGCCGAAAAAGAACTTGCGGCGGGACGCCGGCTTCGGGCCGGCGGATTGGCTGTCCTGCATTAACAACTCCAGGAGTGGCTGGGCGGAATCAAGATATGAAACCAGTTACATATATTTGGATACTAGTCGAGACCCTGATATTTCGTAAATCTATTTCCCTTGTACTCAGTTCAGCATGTCGAAACCCTGCGCTTCGACCTCTGCGAATGCACGTGTCAGCCCCGCCAGCGCGGCATAGAAATTGGCCTTCGGATGTTGCGCCACCGCATCGCACATGGCGGGCAGCCAGGGTTGCACGTGGGTCGAGAAGAAGGCCTGCTGCTGGGTGAGGTTGGCGACCGCGACATCCTCGCCGGCGATCAGATAGCGCATCACTTCGAACAGGCAGGCGATGTGATCCTCGGTCTCGGAGACCGCCTGCTCGCGCGCCAGGCCGAGCCGGTCGAGGTCGTTGCGCAGCTGGGCCAGCGGCTTGTCGTTGAGAAAGCCGCTCAGGTAGTGCGAGCCGAACAGGTAGACCTCGGGCTTGCCGATGCCGCCGAAGAGCACGTCGTACTCGCTCCTTGCCGCGGCGGCGTCGATGCCGCGCGCCACGCCCACGAGATGCCGCCACGGTTCCTCGAGAAAGGCACCGGCGGCCGGCGCCTCGGTCGGAGCGACCTGGAAGGCGCCGAGCAGCTCG
This sequence comes from Variovorax sp. Soil_C_33, assembly GCF_057656935.1. Lineage (NCBI taxonomy): Bacteria > Pseudomonadati > Pseudomonadota > Betaproteobacteria > Burkholderiales > Comamonadaceae > Variovorax > Variovorax sp. Soil_C_33. The sequence continues at coordinate 204,840 of NZ_JBDGJK010000006.1, read as the reverse complement.
GCATCGGGCGCCGCATACCAAAGCCGCGCCAGCAGGCCGTAGAGCTCGGCGCGCGCAAGCTCTTCGTCGAGCGCGGAGGAAACCGGAAAGCTTTCACTCATGCTCATAACTGCGTGATCTTCATTTCGTTCTGCGCGCTGTACAGGTCGATGACCCGGCAATCGCTGCACATCTTGAGGCGCTCGAGCGCCTCGCCCTGGAACATCGCGTGGCCCGCGAGCTTGCCGAGCATGGACTCGATCGCCTTCTGGGTGCCGAAGGGCTTGCCGCAGCGGATGCAGCTCCACGGCTTGGCTTCGTTGAGCACCACCGGCTGCTTGCGCTCGGCCGCGACCAGGAGCCGCGGCACCAGCGAGATCGCGTCCTCGGGGCAGGTGGTGGCGCAGAGACCGCACTGCACGCAGTTCTTTTCGACAAAGCGCAGTTGCGGCGCGTTCGGGTTGTCCTGCAGCGCGCTGGCCGGGCAGGCGCTGACGCAGGCCAGGCACATCGTGCACTTGTTCTTGTCGACCTCGATGGTGCCGTATGGCGCGCCGGCCGGCAGCGGGATTGCGAGCGGCGCTTCGGGCGCCGCCTTCAACGCCGGGGCGGCCTCGATCAGGTGATCGAGCGCGAGTTCGAGCGTGCTGCGCTTTTCCGCGCCGACCGCGAAGCGCGCTGCCGTGGCCGGCCGCTGCTGGCGCGTGTCGCGCAAGGCGGCCAGCGCGGCATCGAGGGCCGCGGGCATTGCCGCCTCGATCAGCCGGAAATGCGTGCCGGTGTAGCCCAGCCCGAGCAGCAGCGCCTGCGCGATCTCCATCTGCTTGCGCAGCGCATCAAGGTAGGCCGGCGCTTCCTCGCCGGTCGCGAGCACGGCCACCTGCGAAGCGCCGAAGGCGATCGCGCTGAGCCAGAGGTCGATGCCGGTGCTGGCCGCGTGCCAGAGGCCGACCGGGATCACGTTCGCGGGCACGCCCTGCGCGCGGCCGAGCTGCGCCTCGCGTCCGAGCCGCTCGACCAGCGCCAGTCCGCCTTCCTGGCTGTGCAGCAGCAGCACGGCATCACGCCCGCCCGCGCTGCCATAGGTCGTGAGCAGCGTGCGCAGCTTCAGGCCCTGGTCGGGCGTGCGCGGATAGGTGTAGCCGAGCGCGCCCGTCGGGCAGACAGTGGTGCAGGCGCCACACCCGACGCAGAGGTTCGGGTTGACGACGATCCGCTGGCGCTCCTTGTCGCTGGTCACCGCGTGCGCGGAGCAGACCTCGATGCAGGCATTGCAGCCCACCACTTCGTTGCGGCTGTGCGCGCAGAGCTTCTGCTTGTAGTCGAAGAACTTCGGCTTCTCGAACTCGCCGACCAGCTCGCGCAGCCGCAGCAGCGTCTGCAGGCCCTGCGCATGCGCAAGGCCGCCGGCCAGGTGGAAGTAGCCCTGCGGCGGCGCATGCCAGTCGATGAGCGGCGCGGCGCCGAGGTCGAGCACCAGGTCGAAGGCGCCGTCGAGCTGCGCGGGCGCGCGGCTGAAATCGATCGCGCCGGCCACCGTGCAGGCGCGTTCGCAGTCGCGGTGCGAGGTGCACTTGGTGTTGTCGATCTGGTAGTCGAAGCCGATGGCCTGCTCCGGGCAGACGGCGAGGCAGGCGTTGCAGCGCGTGCAGAGGTCGAGGTCGATCGCGTTGTCGCGCGTCCATTGCAGCTTGAAGGCGCCGAGCCAGCCGGCGAGCGAATCGATGCGGCCCGCGATCACCGGCCAGCGGCGTTCCTGCGCGCCGCCGGCGGCGCCGGGGCCCTGCGAGAAGATCGTGACGTCCAGCGTGTCGCCGACCAGCACGGCCGCCTTCTCCGCCTCGTCGAGCGCACCGACGATCAGCAAGCGGCCCTGGCTCGCATAGCTGACCGTCGACACGGGATCAGGCTCGGGCAGGCTGGCGGCGGCGAGCAGCGCGGCGATCTTCGGCATCGCGCTCTTCGCATCGCGGCTCCAGCCGCCGGTTTCGCGGATGTTGACGAAGCGGATCGGCGACACCGCATCCGGGGTCTGCTGCGCGAGCTCGCCGAACAGGCGCTTCTCCTGCGTGCAGGCCACCACCACCTCGTCGCCGGACTGGATGGCGCGCTGGAAGGCCGGCGCCTCGCGGCGGCACAGTGCCGAATGGAGTGGCAGGGTCTCAGCCAGTGCCGTCCCGAGCGTCTTCGGCTCGAGGGGCATCGTCTTGTTGCAGTCGCAGATCAGCGTGGTGGTCATCGGTCTCTTGGCTGGCGGGTTGCGCATCGGCAACCGGCGGGCTGGGAACTTCCTCGGCAGGCATCGACTGTGCCACGTCCGGGGGTGTGTGGGCCTCAGGGTCTTCTTTCGATTCTTCTTCCTCGAACAGGTTCAGGAACTTCGCGCTGGCCATCTGGCGCAGCACGCTCTCGGGTATCGGCGTCGACTGGGAGTAGTCGTCGATGTAGGTGTCCAGCCCGTCCATCACATTGAAGTGCGGATCGGCGAACAGCTTCTTGAAGGCCGCGTTCTTGACCTCGGGCGCGACGTTCTTCGCGACGAAGGGCTTGAAGTCGGAGTCGATGGTCAGCGCTTTGGCGTCAGCCAGCGTGAGCGGCGGCGGCATTTCTCCTTCCCCCTCCGGCGGAAGGTCGGGACGGGGGCCCGGCGTCTCGACCAGCGCAGCCGGTTCCACCGGCACGGCCGCCACCGGCTCCGGCGGCGGCACCTCCCCTTCGCGCACCTGCTGCTTGCGCCGCGACCAGCGATCGAAGAAGCCCTCAGACATCGCCCGCTCCCCGGCCGCGCTTCTTCTCGGTCGACACGCTGGCCGCGTTGCCGAAGCGATCGACCAGCGGCTTGAAGCTCTCCGGCCGCTTGCGGCGCTTGGGCTCGGCCACGTAGTGTTCATCCACGAAGGCACGCAGCCATGCCACCACCTCCTCCGGCGCCGGCACCTGCTCGACGTTCTCCTGCGCATCGAGCCAGCGGCCTGCCTCGTTGTAGCTCAGCGTGACCGTCAGCGGCCGCGCGATCGGCTCCGGCGCGAGCGCCGCCTCTTCTTCCATGCGCCACATCACGAACCAGCAGGGCGCGGGGGTTGTTGCGTTGAGCTGGTAACCCTCTGCTTCATCGCGAAACAATTCCACCTTGAAGCCCGGGTGCAGCCAGCGCTGCGCGCCCTCGTCGTCGCGCAAGAGGCGCGGCGCGTCGCCGAAGCCGGGCTCGTCGGGCACCACCTCGTCGAGCGTCCAGCGCCAGGGCTGCCAATGGCTCGAGGGGCCGTGGAGCCGCTCGCGCCGCATCACGACCGCCACGGCGAGACCAGGGTGCGCGCCCTCGGATGGGGTTTCGGATGGGTCCATGCGGCGGACGATAGCCGATGCACCGCCGGCGACACGCAAGCGGGGTTTCGCGCCGGCGCAGCCGCCTTGCACGCTCAAAGGCGGACCTTGCCGTCCTGCGTCAGCATCGACAGGTCAACGTAGCTCGACGCCGCGTGATTGCGGGCGCTGAAGTCGACGCGGAAGCCGCCGAAGTCGAAGTTCTGGATCGACTCCAGGCCGGCGACCAGCGCATCGCGCGTCGGCGCCCGGCCGGCGCGGCGAAGTCCCTCCGCCATCACCTTGGCGGCCACGTAGCCTTCCATGCTCGAATAGTTGGGCTTGGCGTCGGGCCCGGCCTTGCGCGTGGCCTCCAGGTATTCGCGGGAGATCGGGGTGTTGGTCGAGAACGGCGAGGGCATCACCTGGCTGACCATGATGCCTCGGGCGTCCTTGCCGAGTTCGTCGCCCAGCGCCTCGGTGCCGACGAAGGAGACGTTGAAGAAGGTGCCGCCGTAGCCGGCCTTGCGCGCTTCGCGGATGAAGGCCGCGCAGGCCTTGTAGGCACCGATCTGCACCACGGCCGTCGGTGCCGCGGCCGTGATGTCCTTCACCGCCTGTGCCACATCCACCGAATTGCGCTCGACCTTGCCCACGGCCACCGGCTCCAGGCTCATCGGCTTGAGCGCGCGCTTCACGCCCTCCAGCCCGGCCTGGCCGTAGGCGTCGTTCTGGTGGAATACGGCGATCTTGCGCAGGCCTAGCGAGGTGAGCTGCTTCACGATCAGCGCGGTCTCGTCGTAGTACGAGGCGCGGACGTGGAACACCGTCCTGCGGAACGGCTCGCGCAGGGCCTCGGCACCGGTGAATGGGCCGAAGAACGGGATCTTGGCCGCGTCCACCAGCGGCATCGCCGCCAGGCAGGTGGGCGTGCCGACATAGCCGAAGAGCGCGAAGACATCATCCTTGATGAGCCGGTCGGTGTTGGCCTTGCAGCGCTCGGGCTCGTAGCCGTCATCGAGCGTGCGCAATTCGATGCTGCGGCCGTGGATGCCGCCGGAGGCATTGAGCGCATCGAAGAAGATGCGCGCGCCCTTGTTCATCTGGATGCCCAGCTGCTCGGCCGGGCCGCTGAATGCGGCCGATTGCCCCAGCACGATGCGGGCGGGTTGGGCCCAGGCCGGAAGCGCCAGCGCGGCGCTGGCGGCGGCAAAGCGTTTGATTGCATCTCGACGCGGGATTGGGTTGTCCATGGAGGTAAGTGACTTCAGTTTTCGTGTAACGAGTAGTCACTTACTGTAACTGAAACTCAAGGGTTAACCCTAGACCAATGCTGCGATCTCCGCCGCGCTCAAGGCGCCGTGGTACAGCCGGAAATCATCCAGGCGCCCCGCCAGCACCGGATCCGCCGTGTACTGGGAGCGTCCGAGCCAATTCTGCGTGGTCTCGCCGAGGTCGAAGGGCGCCAGCGTCATCTGCGTGTTGGTACCTACCGCGAGGCCGTCGACGTACAGCGTGCCGAGGCTGCCAGACAAGGTCACCGCGACATGCACCCAGCGGCCGGTCGGCAGCGCCGCGCTGCCGTCGATCAGCTGCTCGTTGTAGCCGTGGACCGTGGAGATCGCATAGCGGACCGTGCCGGCATTGCTGCGCGGCGTCAGCATCATGTAGCGGCGCGGGCCGGAGCCGAAGTCGAAGACGCGCGACCAGGTGGCGGCGCTGTCCAGGTACACCTTCGTCGCGATCGTGAAGTCGCCGAGATCCTTCACCAGGCCGGCGGCGAGCGTGGCGTGGCCGTTGGTGCCGTCGTCGGTCTTCTTCTGCAGCAGCAACTCGGGCTTGATCGCCGCCCGCACCTCGTTCGATGCCGCGCTCTCCCCTGCCGCATTCACCGCAACGATCGCGTAGTAGTACACGGCGCCGGGGATGACGGTGCCGTCCATGAATGTCAGCGTGTCGGTGATGCCGGCGGCGATGGTGGTGTAGGGACCGCCCGCGCTGGCCGCGCGCTTGACCGTGTAGCTCAGCGCGTCCGTACAGCCCCACCACGACAGCAGCACCTGCGGCCCGCGCACCCGCGCCGTCAGGCCGCTCGGGCGCCCGCGCGTCGCGATGGGGTCGCGCGAGAAGGTCAGGGTCCCGAAACCGAGTTGATCGCCGTTGCCGCCGTCCCGCTCGGGGCGCAGTTGGGCCGCCTGCATCGCCGCATAGGGCGTCGCGATGCCGAGGCGGTTGGCGTAGTGGTTGTACACGCTCTCCCAGACCACGCGCTGGTGCCCCTGCCCGCCCGTCGACAGCACGGACTGGGTGCCCTGCCTGTTGATGTTGGTGAAGAAGGGCACCGTGTAGAAGGCGCTGGTCGCATCGCGCAGGTTGGACTTCGCCACGTACTCGGCGCCGGCGAGGAAGCGGTTGTTCTCGTAGCCGTAGACGTCGTCGCCCTGGTTCCACGCCATCTCGCAGAATGCACCCGCCAGACCGATGCCGAGGGTGCAGTGGCCCTGGTCGCGGCCGCTCTCCTGCCATTGGCCGAGATAGCCCGGATGGACGTGGTAGACCGCCTGCAGGCCCGCGCCGTTGCCCTGGCCGGACTTGTAGTAGCCGAGGGCCTCGTCGTAGATGTCTTGCCGGTCGCACAGCACGCCGATGGCCAGCATCGACGCCAGCGCGCACTGGTCCCAGTTGGCCCAGTAGTTGGTGATCTGGGCACCGTTGTGGTTGACGAGGAAGCTGTGGTTGAGCGGATAGAACACCGTGAGCATCATGTTCTGGAAGCGCGCCAGGTCGCTCGCCGCCCAGCCCGCGTAGGAGCGCATGATCTCGGCCGCGTTCGCGAACTGGTAGCCGTAGATGCCTGCGGCCAGGAAGCGGTCCGCGTTGCCGTGGATCGCGGTCAGCGTGGACGACCAGGCATTCAGGAACACCACCGCCCGGTCGGCGTAGCGCACGTCCCCGGAGACCTTCCAGCGCAATGCCAGCTGATAGGCGCGCGCGATGTCGATGTACATCTGGGCGAAGTTCGAGTCTTCGCCGCCGCGGATCACGATGGCCAGCGGGCGCGGGGAAGCGCCGAGCTGGGAACGGCCGTTGGAAATCAGCGCATTCCAGCCGCTCAGCCAGGGCTCGGCACCGGCCGCGACCTTCAGGCGCATGCGCTCGAAATCGGCCTCGGTGTGCAGCAGGCCGGGATGCGTGAACTTGCGCGCTTGCGTAGTCGAGGGCGTGGTCGAGTTCGTGCCGGGCTCGGACGCAGCACCTGCGCTCGACGTCGCCGCCGAAGTTGCCGCGTTCTGCGACGACGCGCCGAGCGTGCCCGTACTCGCGAACCCGCCGCTCCCGCCGTCCCCGCAGGCCGCAGTTCCCAGGGCTGCGAAGCTCATCGCGCCCACGCAGAAGAGGCGGCGATCCAATGAAATGTCGTTGTCGTTTTTTGTCTGATCCACGTTTGACTTGGCGTTGTGAATGTGCTGGATAAGTAACAGCCAGCAACATATATGCCAGTCATTCGAGCCAAGGTCATTGCGCAGGGCCGCGCCTGGCATGCCCGGCCACGGCGCGACCTCCGGCGTCAGAAAGACGCTCGATATGCCAAAAATGTCACACCCCGAGCCGCTCTCAGCGCGCCGTCGCCGCCTCCACCGCTGCCACTGCCCCGGTCCCATAGCCAGCCGCCGCCACGGGCTCGCCGCCGCGCAGTACCTGCACCGCGCAGTACTTGAACTCCGGGATCTTGCCCATGGGATCGAGCGCCGCATTGGTCATCAGGTTGGCTGCCGCCTCGTAGTACGCGAAGGGCACGAACACCGCGCCGTTCGGCGTGCCGTCGTCGCGGCGCACATGGATCGCGACCTCGCCGCGGCGCGAGCGAATCGTGACCACGTCGCCCGCCTGCAGGCCCAGCGACTCCAGGTCGCCCTGGTTCATGGAGGCCGTCGCCATCGGCTCCAGCGCATCGAGCACCGTGGCGCGGCGCGTCATGCTGCCGGTGTGCCAGTGCTCGAGCTGCCGCCCGGTGATCAGCACGAAGGGGTATTTGCCATCAGGCCGCTCGTCGGCCGGGATGATGTCGGCCGGCACCAGCTTCACGCGGCCGTCGGCGGTCGGGAAGTCGTCGATGAAGACGGTCGGCTGGCCCGGATCCTCCGCGCTGAGGCAGGGATAGGTCACGCTGGATTCGCGCTGCAGCCGCTCCCAGGTGATGCCGCTGATGACGGCATGCATGGCCTGGCGCATCTCTTCGTAGACGGCGGCCACGCCGGACTCTTCGCCTTCGTAGTTCCATTGCAGGCCCATGCGCTGGGCGATCTGCTGGATGATCCAGAGATCGGGCTTGGCATCGCCGGGCGGGTTCAGCGCCTTCTTGCCGAGCTGCACCATGCGGTCCGTATTGCTCACCGTGCCGGTCTTCTCGGGCCAGGCGGTGGCGGGCAGTACCACGTCGGCCAGCCAGGCGGTCTCGGTCATGAAGATGTCCTGCACCACCAGGTGTTCCAGGCTCGCGAGCGCATGGCGTGCGTGGTTGAGATCCGGGTCGCTCATCGCCGGGTTCTCGCCCATGATGTACATGCCGCGGATCTTGTGCGGATCGCTGTCCGGCGCCAGCGCCTTGTGCATGATCTCGACCACGGTGTAGCCCGGTTTCTCGTCGAGCGGCATGCCCCAGAAGTTCTCGAACCAGGCATGCACGCCCGGGTTGTCGACGCGCTGGTAGTTGGGGAACATCATCGGGATCAGCCCCGCATCGCTCGCGCCCTGCACATTGTTCTGGCCGCGCAGCGGATGCAGGCCCGAGCCGGGCTTGCCGATCTGGCCTGTGACCGTGACCAGCGCGATCAGGCAGCGCGCGTTGTCGGTGCCGTGCACGTGCTGGCTGATGCCCATGCCCCACAGCACCATCGCGCCCTTCGCCTTGGCGAAGGCTCGGGCCACTTCGCGCAGCGTCTCGGCCGGGATGCCGCAGATCGGCGCCATCGCCTCGGGGCTGTAGCCCTTGACGTTCTCGCGCAGCGCTTCGAAGTTGCTGGCGCGCTCGCGCACGAAAGCCTCGTCGACCAGGCCTTCGTCGATCACCGCATGGATCAGCGCGTTGAGCATGGCGACGTCGGTGTCGGCCTTGAACTGCAGCGTGCGCCACGCATGCTTGCCGATGTCGGTGACGCGCGGGTCGGCCAGCACGATCTTGGCGCCGCGCTTGGCGGCGTTCTTCATCCAGGTGGCGGCCACCGGATGGTTGGCGGTCGGGTTGGAACCGATGACGAAGATCAGGTCCGCATGCTCCACGTCGTTGACCTGGTTGCTCACCGCGCCCGAGCCCACGCCCTCCAGCAGCGCCGCCACGCTGGAGGCATGGCACAGCCGCGTGCAGTGGTCGACGTTGTTGCTGCCGAAGCCGGTGCGCACCAGCTTCTGGAACAGGTAGGCCTCTTCGTTGCTGCCCTTGGCCGAGCCGAAGCCGGCCAGCGCCTTCTTGCCGTGCGTGTCGCGCAGGCTCTTGAGTTTGCCGGCGGTGAGCGCGAGTGCCTCTTCCCAGCTGGCCTCGCGGAAGGCGTCGTGCCAGTCGCCGGGCCGCGGCGCGTCGTTGAAGTCCTTGGGCGCGCCGGGCTTGCGGATCAAGGGCTTGGTCAGGCGCTGCGGGTGGTGCGCGTAGTCGAAGCCGAAGCGGCCCTTGACGCAGAGCCGACTGTGGTTGGCCGGGCCGTCACGGCCATCGACGCTGGCGATCTTTTCGTCTTTCACGTTGTAGGTGATCAGGCAGCCCACGCCGCAGAAGGGGCAGACCGAATCGACCTTGCGATCCACCTGCTGCGAACCGATCCGCGTCTTCGGCATCAGGGCGCCGGTCGGGCAGGCCTGCACGCATTCGCCGCAGGCCACGCAGGTGCTGTCGCCCATCGGGTCGTCGAGGTCGAACACGATCTTCGAATCGCTGCCGCGCATTGCGTAGCCGATCACGTCGTTGACCTGCTCCTCGCGGCAGGCACGCACGCAGCGGTTGCACTGGATGCAGGCGTCGAGGTTGACCGCCATCGCGGGATGCGAGACATCGGACTTGGGCTGCTCGCGGCGCAGGGCCTTGAGCTCGGGTCGGACTTCGATGTGGAGGCGCTCGGCCCATTCGCTGAGCTCGCCGTGCTGGCCGCCGGATGGGCCGCCCTCTTCGTCGTTCCACTTGTACCCGCGGTCCGGCATATCGGACAGCAGCATCTCGACCACCATCTTCTGGCTCTTCAGCGCCCGCTCGCTGTTGGCTTGCACCTCCATGCCGGCCGTCGCGTTGCGGCAGCAGCTCGGCGCCAGGGTGCGCTCTCCCTTCACCTCGACCACGCAGGCGCGGCAGTTGCCGTCAGGGCGCAAGCCCTCCTTGTAGCAAAGGTGCGGGATGTCGACGCCGTGGCGCTGAGCGGCCTGGAGAATGGTTTCGCCTTCGAAGGCCTGGACGGCGCGGCCGTCGAGCTTGAACTCGATGGTCTGCGGGATCACTTCGGCAAGTCGTGTGGGAGCGTTCACGCGATCTCCTCGGGGAAGTACTTCTGGATGCAGCGGATCGGATTGGGCGCGGCCTGCCCGAGGCCGCAGATAGATGCGTCGCCCATGACCTGCGCGAGGTCTTCCAGCGTGGCGTTGTCCCACACCGGCACCTGCATCAGCGCCGCCGCCTTGGCGGTGCCGACGCGGCAGGGCGTGCACTGGCCGCAGCTCTCGTGCTCGAAGAAGCGCATCATGTTCAGCGCCGCGTCGCGTGCGCGGTCATGCTGGCTCAGCACCATCACGGCGGCCGAGCCGATGAAGCAGCCGTAGGGCTGCAGCGTGTCGAAATCCAGCGGGATGTCGTTCATGGAGGCCGGCAGGATGCCGCCCGAGGCGCCGCCCGGCAGATAGGCGTAGAGCGTGTGGCCGTCCAGCATGCCGCCGCAGTATTCGTCGATCAGCTCCTGCACCGTGATGCCGGCCGGCGCGAGCTTGACGCCCGGGTTCCTGACGCGCCCGCTGACGCTGAAGCTGCGCAGTCCCTTGCGCCCGTGGCGGCCGAAGCCGCTGAACCACTGCGGGCCCTTCTCGACGATGTCGCGCACCCAGTAGAGCGTCTCGAAGTTGTGCTCCAGCGTCGGTCGGCCGAACAGGCCGACCTGCGCGATGTAGGGCGGGCGCATGCGCGGTTCGCCGCGCTTGCCCTCGATGCTCTCGATCATCGCGGACTCCTCGCCGCAGATGTAGGCGCCGGCGCCGCGCCGGAGCTCGATGCGCGGCAATACGCACGGCGGATCGGCCTTGAGCTCGGCCAGCTCGGCCTCGAGCAGCCGGCGGCAATCGTGGTATTCGTCGCGCAGGTAGATGTAGCAGGCCTCGGTGCCCACGACCTGCGCCGCCACCAGCAGCCCTTCGAGGAAGCGATGCGGATCGCGCTCGAGGTAGGTGCGGTCCTTGAAGGTGCCGGGCTCGCCCTCGTCGATGTTGACGGCCATGAGCCGGGGCGCCGGCTGCTCGCGCACGATGCGCCACTTGCGCCCAGCCGGGAATCCCGCGCCGCCGAGGCCGCGCAGGCCCGAGTCTTCCATCGCCTTGATGACGGCCTCGGCATCGTGCTCGCCGTTGACCAGCGCGGCCGCGAGCGCATAGCCGCCGTTGGCGCGGTAGGTGGCGTAGTCGGTGAAGGCAGGGATCTCTGCGATGCCCTCGGGCGGCGGCGAGACGCTCTTCTCGGCCAGCCCCGCCGGCACGAAATTGAAGGTCTCGCGCGCTGCCGGCCGGGCATCCAGCGCCTGCAGCACCCGATCCGTCGTCGCCAGCGGCACGGCACGCTGGTGCACCGCCGCGGCGGGTGCCTGCTCGCAGCGGCCGATGCAGGGCGCCGAGATCACGCGCACGTCGTCGCGGCCGGCCGCGCCCAGCAGCGCAGGCAGCCGCGCGAGCAGGTCCTGCGCACCGGCCAGCTCGCAGGCCAGGCCGTCGCACACGCGAATGGTGAGCCCGGGTGCCTGCTCGTCGCCGCGCAGCACTTCGAAGTGGTGATAGAAGGTCGCGACCTCGTAGACCTCGGCCATCGGAACGTTGATGAGCGAGGCCAGCGCCACCAGATGGCGATCGTGCAGGCCGCCGTGCGCATCGTTGAGCAGGTGCAGCTGCTCGATCAGCAGGTCGCGCCGCCAGCCGTCATCGGGCCGCGGACCGATGAGCGCGCGCACCTCCGCGAGCGCATCGGTCTCGGGCTGCCGGCCCTTGAGCTTGCTCTTGCGGCGGATGCGCTCGCGCAGCTGGTCGGGGGTGGCCAGCGGAATCGCCTGGACGGCGTTCTGGGTGCCTGGGTAGTTCATTGCCTCGGCAGTCGGTGCGGACTGTGTCGCCGCGCGAAGGCACGGCCTGGCCCGAATGTCGCGCCCCTGGCGGCTTTCGGCAAATTGAATCCGCACATGGGGCGATTCAATAAAGAAATGGTGCAGCGCACCGGCGCCGCCGGACTACCCCCGCAGCGCTCCGCTGTGCGCCGCGACTTCCTGCTGCCACGCCGGGCTCTGCACCAGCGCCAGCGCCGCATCGAGGGCGCGCGAGGGCCGCACGGCGGTCTGCGTCATGAAGCCGATCGGCGTGCGCACCTCCGGCGCCACCAGTGGCAGCGCCTCGAGCTCGCCATGGCTGCGCACGGCATCGACCATGCCGCCGGGCAGCACGGCGCAGACGTCCCCGGCGCTCACGCTGAGCGCCAGCGTGAGCACCGAATTGGTCTCGATGGCCGGCTTCACCGTGACGCCGGCATCGGCGAAGGCCTGGTCGACGATGGAGCGGTTGTGCATTTCCGGCGTCAGCAGGCACAGGGGCAGCCGCCCCGCCTCGGCCCAGGCGATCGGCGCGCCGAACTGCAGCGCGGGCTGGCCGGCGCTCGCCGACCGGCGCACCAGGTAATAGTGTTCGATGCTCTGCGGCCAGGCCGTGAGCTTGACCTCGCCGCTTCGCATGCGCTCCGTGTAGCCGAGGGCCAGGTCGAGCGACAGGTTCTCCAGCCCGGTTTCGAGCTCGAGCGAGCTCATCGACAGCACGGTCGGCACGATGCCCGGATGGCGCGCCCGCAGCCGTCCCGCGAAGCGCGCCAGCATCGGCATCGCGGTCGGCACCGCGGCCATGCGGAGGTTGCCGCGCGGGCGGTCTTCCTCGCTCTTGAGCAGCTGCTGCAGCACCTCGTTCTCGTGCAGCATGCGATGCGCCGCGGCCAGCACGGCCTCGCCCTCGTGCGTCAGCCCGGAATAGGTCCGCCCGCGCTTGACGATGACGACCCCGAACTCGGCCTCCAGCGCGCGCAGCGCGTTCGACAAGGCCGGCTGCGTGATGTGGCAGGCCTGGGCGGCGCGGCCGAAGTGGCGGTGCTCGTGCAGCGCGCTGAGGTAGCGCATGGACGCGAGCAGGTTCATGGGCGCTGGATCAGGTGTTCTTGCTGACCGTGATGGTCGGGAATTTCGCGGAGAAATCCTTCGCCTTTTCGGCAATGCCGACCGCCACGCGGCGCGCGACCGACTTGTAGATGCCGGCCACCTCGCCGTCAGGGTCGGCCACCACCGTCGGCTTGCCGCTGTCGGCCTGCAGGCGAATGTTGATGTCCAGCGGCAGCGCGCCGAGGTAGTCCATGTTGTATTGGGCTGCCATCTTCTTGCCGCCCTCGGCGCCGAAGATGTGCTCGACGTGGCCGCAGTTCGAGCACACGTGCACCGCCATGTTCTCGACGATGCCCAGGATCGGCACGCCGACCTTCTCGAACATCTTGATGCCCTTCTTGGCGTCGAGCAGCGCGATGTCCTGCGGCGTGGTCACGATCACCGCGCCGGTCATCGGCACGCGCTGAGAGAGCGTCAGCTGGATGTCGCCGGTGCCGGGCGGCATGTCGACGATCAGGTAGTCGAGCTCCTTCCAGTTGGTCTGGCGCAGGAGCTGCTCCAGCGCCTGCGTGGCCATCGGGCCGCGCCAGATCATGGCTTCGTCCTGGTCGACCAGGAAGCCGATGGACATGACCTGCACGCCGTGGTTTTCCAGCGGCTCCATGGTCTTGCCGTCCTCGCTCTCGGGGCGGCGGTCGATCCCCAGCATCATCGGCTGGCTGGGCCCGTAGATGTCGGCATCGAGCAGCCCGACGCTGGCGCCCTCGGCCGCCAGCGCCAGCGCCAGGTTGGCCGCGGTGGTGCTCTTGCCCACGCCGCCCTTGCCCGACGCGACGGCGATGATGTTCTTGACGTTGGGCATCAGCTGCACGCCGCGCTGCACGGCATGGCTGATGACCTTGGTCGCGATATTGACCGACACGTTCTCCACGCCGGCCACACCCTTGGCCGCCGCCACCAGCGCCTTGCGCATCGCCGGCACCTGGCTCTTGGCCGGGTAGCCGAGCTCGATGTCGAAGGAGACATCGCCCTCCTGGATCTGCAGGTTTTTCAGCGCCTTGGTGCTGACGAAGTCCTTGCCCGTGTTGGGGTCGAGGACGGTCTTGAGCGCTTCGGTGAGCGCCGCCTGGGTAACTGCCATTGGTAACTCCTAATGGCAGATAGTCTAGTCCGCCGCGCTGCGGCACCTATTCAGAGCACGCGAAAGCCATGCGTGCCGTCGGACTCCAACTGCGCCACCAGGCCGAATTCCCAATCGAGGTAGGCCTGCATCGCCTCGGGCGGCGCGTCGGTGCCTTCGTAGGGCCGGCGGTAACGGCCGGTCTGCGGCGACGCGGGGCCAGCCGATCCGCTTCCGGCCGATGCCGCGCCGCGCTCGCTGTACGCCGACGCAGGCTGCGTCGCCAGCACGTACACCTCCCACCCCATCTGCGCCAGCCACGACGCGGTCATCGGCGCCCGCACCCCATCGTCGTCGGCCAGCACAATGCGCGCGCCGCGCACCGGCACGTGGTGATCGGTCTCCTGCACCAGTTGCCCGCCGGGTGCGCTCGCGAAGCCTGGCAGGTGGCCGGCCTCGTATTCGTCGGGCGTGCGCACGTCGAAGCGGTAGAGCGTGCGGCCCGGCGCTTCGAGCGTGGCGAGTGCGTCCAGCTCGATCCAGCGCACGCCGGCGCGCCGCCCCACGTCTTCCGCCGAAGTCCGCGCCGCGGCAAGGTTCGCCTCGCTCGCTTGGGGCGCCCGCCGTGCGGCGCCGCGGTCGAGCACCTGCCCGGCCAGCTTCCAGCCGATGGTGCCGTTGCGCAGCGCCGCGACCGGGTTCGGAATGCCCGCGTTCACCAGCGACTGGCTGCCGATGATGCTGCGCGTGCGGCCCGCGCAATTGACGATCACGCGCGTGGCCGGGTCGGGCGCGAGCTCGCGCACGCGCAGCACGAGCTCGGCGCCGGGCACGCTGGTCGCGGTCGGGATGCTCATGGTCTGGTATTCGTCGAAGCGGCGCACATCCAGCACCACCACGTCGGCTTCGGCATCGATCAGCGCCTTCACTTCCTCGGCCGAAAGCGAGGGCGTATGGCGCTGGTGCTCGACCAGTTCGCCGAAGGCCTTGCTCGGCACGTTGACGTCGCGGAACAGCTCGCCGCCGGCGCTGCGCCAGCCTTCGAGCCCGCCTTCCAGCAGGTGCACTTGCGTGTAGCCGAGCGCAGCGAGTCGCTCGACGGCGAGCGGCGCGAGGTCGACGCCTTCGTGCTCGCCATAAACCACGATCCGCGTGTCGCGGCGAGGGATGCGGCGCCAGGCATCGAGCTCGATGCGCGACAGCGGCAGGTTCGCGGCCCACAGCGGATGGGCCTGCGCGAAGGGATGTTCCTCGCGCACGTCGAGCAAGGCGATCTCGTCGCCGGCAAGCAGGTGGGCGCGCACGGCGGCAAAGGACAGCGTGTCGGTCATGGATGGCGGAGTTCGGCGGATTGGTCCCAGAGATTGGGCAGTTGCGTGTTGGAGTAACCCGAGACGAAGGGCTTGCGCCCGCCGCCTGCCGGGTAAGTATGGCGCCGCACCGCGCCGATGTTGGCGCCGTAGACATGGATGCTGATCGACACACGGTCGTCGTAGGCGTTGTGCACGCGGTGCACGTCACCGATGCGGGGCGACACCGCCTCCACGTCGCCTGGCGCCAGCCACAGGGGCTCGCCCGCGGGACGCAGCTCGCCATGGCGCTCGCGATAACCCTGGCTGTACTCGGCGCCGCGCAGCATGCCGATCAGCCCCCACACCGTGTGGTCGTGCACCGGCGTCGCCTGGCCCGGGCCCCAGACGAAGCTGACGACAGAGAAGCGCTCGGTCGAATCGGCATGCAGCAGGAACTGCTGGTAGCGCTCCGGGTGCGGCTGGGCATACGCATCGGGCAGCCAGTCATCGCGCGCCACCAGCCGGCGCAGCAGCGCGCCGCCCTCCTCCAGGATGCGCGGCTCGTCGGGATGCGTGTCGAGCAGGCGGCCGAAGTCGACCACGAACTCGCGCAGCGGCGCCAGCGCGCTCACGCGGCCGGCTTCCAGACCTGCGCGTCGGTGATGGCCCGAACGTCCACGCGCAGCGGCAGGATGCCGTCGCGCGCCGAGCGGTCGGCCACGGCCTGCAGCGCGACGATATCGGCCTCGCTGACGGGCCGGCCGGTGACCGCCGCACGGGCGGTGATGGTGCGCGAGGTCTCGAGCGGCAGCCGAGTGAGATCGGCGTAGACCCTGGCGTAGGCCTCTGCGTTGGCCTTGGCCCATTCGCCGGCGCGGCCCAGCCGCTGCAGGAAATCGGCGATCGCCGCGCGCTTGGCGGCATCGGCCAGCGCCGGCTCGCTCGCGGTGATGAAGGCCAGCGCGGTGTTGATGCCGCGGCCGTCGCGCAGGACGCGCCCGCCCTGCTGCAGCGCGATCGCGTAGTAGGGGTCGAAGACGGCCCAGGCGTCGATCTGGCGCGAGGCGAAGGCGGCCGCGGCATCGGTCGGCAGCACGAAGCGCACGTTGACTTCGTCGCGCTTCACGCCCGCCTCTTCGAGCGCGCCGTAGAGCTGGTACTGCGAGATGCTGCCGCGCGCGGACGACACCACGACGCTCTGGCCGCGCAGGTCCGCGACACGGCGCAGCGGCGAGTCAGGTTGCACGACGATGCCCAGCGCCTCGGGCTTGCCGACGCGGGTGGCGACGATCTTGAGCGGCGTCCTGCCCACCGCCGCGGCGAGCACCGGCAGGTCGCCCGCGACCGCGGTGTCGACGGCCGCGCTGCGCTGGGCTTCGAACAGCGGCGCCGCGCCCTGAAAGTTGGCCCAGCGGTACTGGAAGGGCGCGCCTTCGAGCGCGCGGGAAGCTTCGAACAGGGCACGCAGGCCGCCGGCCTGGTCGCCGAGCACCAGGGTCGTGGTCGCGCGGCCTTGCCCCAGCGCGTGCAGCGGGCCGGCCAGCGAGAGTGCGGCGCCCTGCTTCAGCAAGTGACGGCGCGAGCTCATGCATGCACCCCCAGCGCCGCCTTGCCCGCCCCCACCAGGATCGCATCGTTCTGCGGCGTGTGGATGCGGCTGCACAGCACGTCGCGGTAGTGGCGCTCCAGCGCGTTCTGGCGCGCGAGGCCGTGGTTGCCGGTGAGCTGCAGCGCGAGCTCGACGGCACGGATGGCGTTGTTCGTGACCGTGTACTTCAAGAGGCCGCTGTCGGTGGCGGCAGGCGCATGGCCGGCGTCGACCTCGGCCGTGGCCTGGTCGAGCAGCACGCGGTTGCTGCGCAGCAGGGCCTCGATCTCGCCGACGTGCTCCTGCACGCGCGGCAGGCTCGCGAGCGAGGCGCCCAGCGAGCTCGGCGCGCGCCGGTTCAGGAAGCCGACGAGCCAATCGCGCGCGGCACGCGCCACCGCGTCGTAGAGCGTGCCCAAGAGCACCACCATCCAGGCCTGCTGCGTGGCATGGGCGTCGATATCGGTCTGGCTGCCGGCATCGGACGCCCATTCGGCCGGCGCACGCAGGTCGACTGCGTGGTCGAGCGGGATCGCGACCTCCTCGAACAGCACCTCGTGGCTGCCCGAGGCGCGCAGGCCCAGTTGGTCCCAGCTGGCCACCACGCGGATGCCGGGCGCGCTGCGCGGCACCAGGAAGAAGCCGGTGCGCGGCGCCGCCTCGTCGTCGGTGCGAGCCCAGACCGCGAGCCACGTCAGCCCTTCGATGCCGGTGGTGTAGAGCTTGTGGCCATTGATCCTCCATTGGTTGCCTTCGCGCCGCGCCATGGTGGCAGGCAGGCCGCCGCGTGCCGGCGAACCGAGCGCGGGCTCCACGCGCAAGGCATTGATCAGCGCACCTTCGCGCACCGCATCGCGCAGCACGCGCTCGCGCAGGTGGGCCGGCCAGCGGCTGTCGGTGCGGCCGATCGCATGCTGCTGCAGCCAGCTCATGGTGAGGATCAGCGCGGTTGCCGGCTCGCCCCAGGCCACGGCGGCGAGCACGCGGCGCGCAGCCGCCAGCGAGGCGCCGCCGCCGCCGTGGGCCTGCGGCGCGACCAGGCCGATCAGCCCCTGCGCCTGCAGCTCGGCGAAGTTCTCGCGCGGGAAGGCGCCGCTCCGGTCGTGGTCGGCAGCGGTCTCGGCAAACAGGGCGGACAGGCGGGCCAGCAGCGCGGCATCCGTTGCGGGGTCGGCCGGCAGGCGGCGCAGGACTTGGGAGCTCATGGCCGGCACCTTAAGCGCCGCGCCGCGCGCGGGGAAGGACGAATCCCGCATATCCAAACTCGCATTCCTGCGTTCTCTTCGGCCGCGGCGCGCATTACGGTCACGCCTCCTCAAGGTCCACCAGAAGAGCGCTTTCCATGACATCCATCCCTTCCGCCTGGTCGCGCCGGCAATGGCTGCAAGCCGCCGGCACGGCCGCGGCCTTCGGTGCCGCCAGCCGGTGGACGCAGGCCGCCGGCAGCACCGATCTCTCCGGCCTCACGCTGCGCATCGGCACCTACAAGGGCCTCTGGCGCCCGCTGATCGAGGCCTCGGGCCAGGGCAAGACGCCCTACAAGATCGACTGGCGCGAACTCAACAACGGCGTGCTCCACATCGAGGCCATCCAGGGCGATGCGCTGGACCTGGGCTCGGGCAGCGAGATACCGGCCACCTTCGCGGCGCGCCAGAAGGCCAAGGTGCGCTTCGTCGCCGTGATCCATGAAGACTTGAACAACCAGGCCACGCTGGCGCGCAAGGACGCGCCGATCAGGACCATCGCCGACTTCAAGGGCAAGCGCGTCGGCTACGTGCGCGCCACCACCGCGCACTACTACCTGAGCAAGCAGCTGGCCGAGGTCGGCCTCGGCTTCAACGACATCCAGGCCATCAACCTGAGCCCGGCGGATGGGCTCTCGGCCTTTGCGCGCGGCGACCTCGATGCCTGGGCGATCTACGGCTACAACGGGCAGCTGGCCCGCACCCAGTACGGCGCCCGCACCATCAAGACCGGCAAGGGCTACCTCTCCGGCAATTTCCCGGTCTATGCCAATCCGCGCGCGGTGGACGATCCGCTGCGCCATGCCGCCATCGCCGACTTCCTGCAGCGCCTGCAGCGCGCCTATGCCTGGGCCAACGGCAACTACCTCGCCTACGCGAAGGCGCAGTCGGCCGAGACGCGGGTGCCGGTTAGCGACCTGATTGAGCTCTTCAACGGCCGCAGCAACGACTACGCGCTGGGCCCGGTCACCAGCGCGGCGGTGCGCAGCCACCAGGAGGTGGCCGACACCTTCCAGAAGCTCGGCGTGCTCGACGGCCCGGCCGAGGTGGCGCCGCTGTGGGACCGCAGCTTCGCCGCCGCCCTCTCGCGCAACAACAACCCGGCCTGACCACTTTTTGCATCGAAGGAAGAAACACCCATGAGCGACAGCCACATCGAATTCATCGGCATGATCCAGGCCCAGAAGGTCTCGGAGATCCATCCCGCGCGCGGCCCTGCGATCGACCGCGACTACGTGCGCGCCTTCGCACAGGCGCACGAAGCGGCCGGCTTCGACCGCGTGCTGGTGCCGCACCATTCAACCAGCCCCGATGCCACGCTGACCGTGGCCTATGCCGCCTCGGTCACCGAGCGCATCCACTTCATGCTGGCACACCGCCCTGGCTTCGTGGCGCCGACGCTGGCGGCGCGCCAGTTCGCCTCGCTCGACCAGTTCAGCGGCGGCCGGCTCGGCGTGCACTACATCTCGGGCGGCTCCGACGAGGAGCAGAAGCGAGACGGCGACTGGCTCGACCACGACCAGCGCTATGCACGCACCGACGAGTACCTCGAGGTGCTGCGCAAGGTCTGGACCAGCGACAAGCCTTTCGACCACGAGGGTGCGCACTACCGTTTCAAGGATGCGTTCTCCGAAGTGAAGCCGGCGCAGACCTCGAACGGCCGGCCGCACGTGCCGGTGTATTTCGGCGGCGCGTCGGAAGCCGCGATTCCGGTGGCCGGCAAGCATGCCGACGTCTATGCGCTGTGGGGCGAATCGCTGGCCCAGGCGACCGAGCTCACGGGCCGCGTGCGCGCGGAGGCCGCGAAGCATGGGCGCAGCGTGCGCTTCTCGGTCTCGTTCCGACCGATCCTCGCCGAGACCGAGGCCAAGGCGTGGGAACGTGCCGACAACATCCTGGCCGAAACCCGCCGCCTGCGCGTGGTGCAGGGCTTCGGCCGCGGCGGCCCGCAGCAAAGCGAGGGTGCGAAGCGCCTCCTGGCCGCGGCCGAGCAAGGCACGCGGCTCGACAAGCGGCTGTGGACCGCGGTCGCGCAGGAGATCGGCGGACGCTCCAACAGCACCGCGCTGGTCGGCACGCCCGAGCAAGTGGCCGATGCGCTGCTCGACTATCACGCGCTCGGCGTGACCACCTTCCTGATCCGCGGCTTCGATCCGCTCGAAGACGCGATCGACTATGGCCGCGAACTGATTCCGCGCACGCGCGAACTGGTGGCGCAACGTGTGGCCGCGCAACGCAAGGCGGCATGAGCATGAGCGCCGTTCTATCCATTGACCGCCCCGCCGAGCGACTTCGGCTCAACCCGAATCCGCAGCAGAAATACTGGTTCGACCCGCCCGCGCCGCGCACCAGCATCGAAGCCGAGCGCCGCCATAGGCAGGAGCGGCTGGCCGGTGCCTTCCGCCTGTTCGCGCGCTTCGGCTTCGCGCAGGGGCTGGCCGGCCACATCACGGCGCGCGACCCGGAGCTCAGCGACCATTTCTGGGTCAACCCGCTGGGCGTGCACTTCTCGCGCATCAAGGTGTCGGACCTGCTGCTGGTCAATTCGAAGGGCGAGACCGTGATCGGCGAGCGGCCGCTCAACAAGGCGGCCTTCGCGATCCATGCGGCGATCCACGAATACAACCCGAAGATCATCGCGGCCGCGCATACGCATTCGACCTACGGCAAGGCCTGGTCGACGCTGGGCCGCAAGCTGGACACGCTGACGCAGGACAGTTGCGTATTCCACGACGACCTCGCGCTCTTCGACGATTTCACCGGCATGGTGGTCGACGAGAGCGAGGGGCTGCGCATCGCGAAGGCGCTGGGCGAGCGCAAGGGCGCGATCCTGAAGAACCACGGCATCCTGACGGCCGGCCCCACGGTCGAGGCCGCGGCCTGGTGGTACATCGCGCTCGACAACGCCTGCCACACGCAACTGCTCGCCGAAGCGGCCGGCACCCCGCAGCCGATAGCCGAGGCCGTCGCACGCCACACGCACGGCCAGATCGGCGGACCCGAAGGCGCGCTGCATGCCTTCGAAAGCCTCTACGAAGGGCTGGTCGAGGCCGAGCCTGAACTGCTTCAGTGATCCCTGAATCCTCTACAGACATGACCCACGCATCCCGCCGCCGCTTCATCACCCACACGCTCGCCGGCGCCACCAGCCTGGCGCTGCCCGCCGTCGCGCTGCACGCGCAATCGCGCCCCGTGCTCAAGGCCGGCGACCAGAAGGGCGGCCTGCGCGCGCTGCTCGAAGCGGCCGGCAGCCTCGAAGGCTTGAGCTACGACATCCAGTGGTCCGAGTTCCCGGCCGCCGCGCCGCTGGCCGAGGCGCTCAATGCGCAAGCCGTGGACTCGGGCCCGATTGGCGATGCGCCGCTTGTCTTCGCGCTCGCGGCCGGCACGCGCGTCAAGGCGATCGGCGCCAACCGTTCCGATGCGTACGGCACCGCCGTGCTGGTGCGGCCCGACTCGCCGCTGAAGACCGCCGCCGATCTCAAGGGCAGGAGCATCGCGACCAACCGCGGCTCGATCGGCCACTACATCACGCTGAAGGCCATCACGACGGCCGGCCTCAAGCCGGAGGACGTGAACCTGCGCTTCCTCGCGCCGGCCGACGCCAAGCTCGCGCTGACGCAAGGCTCGGTCGATGCCTGGGCCACCTGGGAACCCTACACCGCGCTGGCCGAAACCAGCAGGCACGCGCGCGTACTGGCGAGCGGCCGCGGCCTGCTGCCGGGCCTGAGCTACCTGGCCGCGACCGACGCCGCGATCGCCGTCAAGCGGCCTGTGTTGCAGGATTTTCTGCAGCGGGTGGTGCGCGCGCAGCGCTGGTCGTACCGCAACGTCGATGCCTTCTCGGCCACGCTGGCGCGGATCATCGGCATCCCGGCCGATGCGGCGAAGCTGCAGTTCGAGCGCCGCCAGCAGAAGTGGGTACCCGTCGATGCGCGGGTGATCGCCGACCAGCAGGGCACCGCCGACTTCTATCACCAGGTCGGACTCATCAAGCAGCCGCTGGAGGTGCGTTCCACCTTCGACCTGTCGTTCTCTGCAAACGGTTAGATGAGTTGATTATTTGGAATCAACGAATCGGTCGTTCCCTGATTCGAGGCCGCTGCGGACAATGGCGCGCCACGCCCCTTGCGGCGCGTTCTCCGTTCGAGCCCCATGAACTTCCAACAACTGCGCTCGGTGCGCGAAGCCGTGCGCTGCGGCTTCAACCTGACCGAAGTCGCGCACACGCTCCACACCTCCCAGCCCGGCGTGAGCCGGCAGATCCGCGAGCTCGAGGAAGAGCTCGGCATCGAGCTCTTCGTGCGTGCCGGGAAGCGCCTGACCGGCCTCACCGAACCCGGCGGCCATGTGCTGCCGATCATCGAGCGCATGCTGATGGAGAGCAGCAACCTGCGGCATGCCGGGCAGGAATTCGTGGCACGGCAAAGCGGCCTGCTCTCGGTCGCCGCCACGCATTCGCAGGCGCGCTATGCGCTGCCGGTGGCGGTGCAGGAGTTCCGCAGCCACTTCCCCGGCGTCAAGCTCCACCTGCACCAGGGTTCGCCCAAGCAGATCGCACAGATGCTGATCGACGGCGAGGCCGACGTCGGCATCGCGACCGAGGCGCTGGGCGACTATCCGCAGCTCGTGGCCCTGCCCTGCTACCGCTGGACGCATTCGGTGATCGTGCCGCCGGGGCACGCGCTGCTCGATGCGCCGCTCACGCTCGAAGCGCTCGCGCGCCATCCGCTCATCACCTACGACACCGGCTTCACCGGCCGCACGAAGATCGACCGCGCCTTCGAGGATGAGGGCCTCGCGCCCAGCATCGTGCTGACCGCGATGGACGCCGACGTGATCAAGACCTATGTGCAGCTCGGCATGGGGGTGGGCATCGTCGCCGGCGTCGCCTACGAGGCCGAGCGCGACACGCAGCTGCGCGCGCTGGATGCCGGCCCGCTGTTCGGCATCAACCTGACCAAGCTCGCGGTGCGGCGCGGCGCCTATCTGCGCGGCTATGTGCATGCCTTCATCGAATCCTTTGCGCCGACGCTGACACGCGAGGTGGTCGAGCAGGCGCTGGCTTCGGATTCCGCTGTGCGCGACGAGGTCTGAAGCTCAGCCGTCGTTGGCGATGCCGAGCTCGGAGCAGATCCGCGCCGTCAGCGTCTTGAGCGCGGCAACCTCCGCCTCGAGCCGCGCCACGTTGAGTTTCAGCGCCGCCACTTCGCCGAGCGAGGCATCCTGAGGACCGCTCGCGGTGCGGGTCTCCGGCGTGCTCTCGGGCGGTTCGCCGGCGAGCAGATGGGCCCAGCGGCTCTCGCGTGCTCCGGGCAGGCGCGGCATCTTCACCACCAGCGCGCCGGCCGGCCGCGCCGCCAGCTCGTCGAGAAAAGCCTCGACCGAGGAGATGTCGGCGAAGTTGTGCATGCGCTCGCAGGCGATGCGCAGCTCGCCGGCGGTCTGCGGCCCGCGCAGCATCAGCACCGTCAGCAGGATGGCTGACTGCGAGGGCACGCGCAGCACCCGCTCGATGTTGTGCTCATAGCGCGAGACGCGCCCGCCGCTGGTTTCCATGACCAGGCTGTAGCCCTTGAGGCTGTCGAGCGCGGCCTGCACGTCGGTGTCCGTGGCTTCCATCAGCGGGTTGCGGCTGGTCTTCTGGTTGCAGCCGGCCACCAGCGCATTGAGGGTCAGCGGATAGCTGTCGGGCACGGTGCGCTGCTTCTCGGCCAGGACGCCGAGCACGCGGGTTTCGATCAGGGACAGGGTGGGGAGGGTCGGAGTCATGACCGAGTCAACTCGCGGAGCTGGGACGCCGCTTGCGCGCGGCGGCGCGCGGCGAGGGAGTGGTGCGTTCGGGCTGCTCTGCCAGGCGGCCCGTGACGTACTTGTGAAGCACGCTGGCAATCAAGGTTTGATAGGGCATGCCTTCTTCGAGGGCCTTGACCTGGATGTCGTTCAAGTCGCCGGAGGAAAGGCGGATATTGACGCGCCGATCCTTGATGGCGGTGGCCCGCGCCACCGCCTTGAACTTGGCAAGCTCGCTCTTGGTGGCGACCGACTTGAGTTTTCCCTTGTCGTAGGCGCTGGAAATTTCGCTTTCGTTGTCGTCAATGTTCTGCATCTGATTCACCCGTATTCAAGTAGTCGCGTGTCGCTTTGCGGCTCGGGATGACGGTCTTCAAGAAGAAACAGTCTTCCTCTTCGACAAACGGCACCAAATACGCATAGCCGTCATAAGCCACGACGAGTACTCGCTGCTTCGGATATTTCACCTGATTGGGGTGGGCCAGGATATCCAGCAAGCCGCCCGATTCGATAGCGACAACGATGCTCTCGAAAGAGACTCCTCGATCTGCCCTGAGCATGTCGTTTTTCTCCGGGCTCCACCGAAAAGACTTCATCCCGGCATCCTAGCCTAATGTGTGCCTTTTGTCACCACACCGCACCCACGGTTGGTTTGCCAGGCGGCTCAGCAATGCTTGTCAACCAGCCGCACGACCGTTTTCCAGGCCCGCGTGCTCGCCGGCGCGCCCAGCAGCCTTTCGAGGAAGGCGTTCGGGCTGCCCGGCGTGTTGCCGACGACGCGGCTGATGCTGAAGGCTTCGCCCTCGGTGGCGTGGAGCACTTCGACGTCCTCGCGCTTCGATACCAGCGGCAGCGCAGGCAGCGCGATGTGTTTCGGATGAAGGAAGCTCACGCAGACTTCGTAGACGCTGTCGCGATCGACGGACGCGAAGGGATCGAGGGCAACCAGCTCGGCGAGGTGATCCACGCTGCGCAGGAAGGCCGGCTCGCGCAGGCCGCATTCGATTGCGAGCGCCTCGCAGGACCGCAGCAGCACCTTGCGCGCGGCGGTCTTGTTGCGGGCCTCGAAGACCATCGTCCCGTTGGTCAGGAAGGAAGAAGCGGATCCGGCACCGGCCGCCAGGAAGGCGGCTTCGAACTGCGCCCGGGTCGGGCAATTCGGCCGGCCCAGGTTGAGGTTGCGGAAGAAGACGGCGTGCTTCATGTCCCGCGGAATCTATCAGCGGCGCCCGGCCGCCTAAAATGCCCCTCCCGCCGGCTCCCTCGTCCCCCCAGAAAGCGCCTCCCCGATGTCCCAGCGCAAGCTTTTCGTCACCACCGCCCTGCCGTATGCCAACGGCAAGTTCCATGTCGGCCACATCATGGAATACATCCAGGCCGACATCTGGGTGCGATTCCAGCGCATGCAGGGCCACATGGTGCATTTCGTGGGTGCCGACGACGCGCACGGCGCGCCGATCATGATCGCGGCCGAAAAGGCCGGCAAGACGCCGCAGGAATTCGTCGGCGAGATCGCCGCCGGCCGCAAGGAATACCTCGACGGCTTCCACATCCGCTTCGACAACTGGCACTCGACCGACAGCACCGAGAACACCGAGCTGGCCCAGGGCATCTACCGCAAGCTCAAGGCCGGCGGCATGATCGCCACGCGCACCATCGAGCAGTTCTACGACCCGGTGAAGGGCATGTTCCTGCCCGACCGCTACATCAAGGGCGAATGCCCGGTGTGCCACGCCAAGGACCAGTACGGCGACGCCTGCGAGGTGTGCAGCAGCGTCTATTCGCCGACCGAGCTGATCAACCCCTATTCGACGCTCACCGGCGCGACGCCCGAGCTGCGCAGCTCCGAGCACTTCTTCTTCAAGCTGTCGGACCCGAAGGTGGTCGACTTCCTGAAGACCTGGACGCAGGACGGGAAGCTGCAGCCCGAGATGGCGAAGAAGGCCAGCGAGTGGTTCGAGGCCGGCATGGCCGACTGGGACATCTCGCGCGAGGCGCCCTACTTCGGCATCGAGATTCCCGACGCGCCGGGCAAGTACTTCTACGTGTGGCTCGATGCGCCCGTGGGCTACCTCGCGAGCCTGAAGAACCATTTCGACAAGGGCCAGGCCGCCCATCACTGGCACGAGGCCTCGCGCACCTCGCAGAGCTTCGACGAGTTCGTCGCCGATCCTGCCGTCGAGCAGGTGCATTTCATCGGCAAGGACATCGTCTACTTCCACACGCTCTTCTGGCCCGCCATGCTGCAGTTCAGCGGCCTCAAGACGCCGAGCCAGGTCAACGTGCACGGCTTCATCACCGTCTCGGGCGAGAAGATGAGCAAGAGCCGCGGCACTGGCATCGATCCGCTGAAGTACCTCTCGATCGGCATGAACCCCGAATGGCTGCGCTACTACATCGCGGCCAAGCTCAACGCCAAGGTGGAAGACGTCGACTTCAATCCCGACGACTTCATCGCCCGCGTGAACGCCGACCTGATCGGCAAGTACATCAACATCGCGAGCCGTGCGGCCGGCTTCGTCGCCAAGCGCTTCGGCGGCCGGCTGGGGCAGGTCAGCAGCGACGGCCTGCATGTGCTGGAGGTACTGCGCCTCGAGGCCGAGAACATCCGCGCCCTCTACGACAGCCGCGACTTCGCGCGCGCGCTGCGCGAGATCATGGCCCTTGCCGACCACGTGAACGCGTACGTCGACGCCAACAAGCCGTGGGAGCTCGCGAAGCAGGCAGGCCAGGAGGCGCGGCTGCACGACGTGTGCTCGGCCTGCATCGAGGCCTTCCGCCTGCTGACGCTGTACCTGAAGCCCGTGTTGCCGACGCTCGCCAGGAACGTCGAAGAATTCCTGAAGATCGATCCGCTGGCGTGGGGCGACGTTCATGCGCCCTTGCCTTCGGGCCACCCGATCGGCGAGTACAAGCACCTGATGCAGCGCGTCGACGCCAAGCAGCTCGACCAGCTCTTCGAGCCGCCCGAGCCGCCCCCGGAAGCCGCTCCCGCCACCGCCCTGCCCGGCGGCGAAGGCATCGCCCCGACCATCACCATTGACGACTTCGCCAAGATCGACCTGCGCATCGCCAAGATCGTGGCCTGCCAAAAGGTCGAAGGCTCGACCAAGCTGCTGCATCTGACGCTAGATGCCGGCGAGGGCAGGACCCGCAACGTCTTCTCCGGCATCGCCTCGGCCTACGAGCCCGAACAGCTGGTCGGCAAGCTCACGGTGCTGGTCGCGAACCTCGCGCCTCGCAAGATGAAGTTCGGCATCTCCGAAGGCATGGTGCTGGCCGCCAGCCATGCGGACGAGAAGGCCCAGCCGGGCATCTACGTGCTCGAGCCGACGAGTGGCGCAACACCCGGCATGCGGGTACGCTAGCGCCGCTCATGAACCGCTGCGTCCTCATCGCCGCCCTCATCCTGGCCTTCGGCCTGCCGCTTGGCGGCTGCGCAGTGGTCAGCGTCGCGAGCACGGCGGTGAGCGTGGGCGCCGGCGCGGTCGGCCTGGCGGCCGATGCGGCGATCGGCACGGCCCGCATCGCGGGCAAGGCAGTGGGCGCCACGGCCGATGCCGTGCTGCCCGACAGCGAAGATCGCTGAGCGAAAAAGGCGCATCCACAATAGCGTCATGACCTCGCCATTGAAGCTTGCGCACTTCCGCCCCCGACTGATCGACGCGCTGGCCGGCTACGACAGGCAACGTTTTTTCAAGGACCTCGGCGCCGGCGCCACGGTGGGCATCGTGGCGCTGCCGCTCGCGATGGCCTTCGCGATCGCTTCCGGGCTCAAGCCCGAGGCCGGCATCTGGACCGCGATCATCGCGGGCTTCCTGATCTCGGCCCTGGGCGGCTCGGCAGTGCAGATCGGCGGGCCGGCCGGCGCCTTCATCGTGATCGTCTACGGCATCGTCGAGCGCTACGGCGTGGCGAACCTGCTGATCGCGACCGCCTGCGCCGGCGTGTTGCTGCTGCTGATGGGGCTGTTCCGGCTCGGCAACCTGATCCGCTACGTGCCGGTGTCGATCGTGATCGGCTTCACCAACGGCATCGCGGCGCTGATTCTGATCTCGCAACTCAAGGATTGGCTCGGCCTCTCGATCGAGAAGATGCCGGCCGACATGTTCTCCCAGCTGCACACGCTGGCCACGAACCTCGGCAGCTTCAATCTCTACGCTTTCGGGCTCGGCCTGGTCTGCCTCATCGGCCTGTTCGCCTGGCCGAAACTGCTGCACGACAAGACGCGCTTCGGCTACGCAGTGCACCTGGTGCTGGGCCGCATGACCGAGCTGCGCGCCGTGCGTGCCGGTTCGCGCATGCCGGGGCCGATCGTCGCGCTGGTCACGCTGACGCTGGTGTCCTGGGGCTTCAGCCTGCCGGTGGAGACCATCGGCACGCGCTTCGGCGGCATTCCCGAAGGCGTGCCAGGCTTCGCGTTGCCCGATTTCTCGTGGGAAACCGTCAAGCAGCTGGTGACGCCCACGATCACCATCGCGCTGCTCGGCGCCATCGAGTCGCTGCTGTGCGCGCGCGTGGCCGACCAGGCCAGCGGCCAGCCTCGCCACGACCCCAACCAGGAACTGATGGCGCAGGGCATCGCCAATGTGGTGACCCCTTTCTTCGGCGGCATGCCGGCCACCGGCACCATCGCACGCACCGTGACCAACGTGCGCGCCGGAGCCAGCTCGCCCATCGCCGGCATCGTGCACGCGCTCACGCTGCTGGTGGTGGTGCTGGTGGCGGCACCGCTCGCGCAGCACGTGCCGCTGGCGGTGCTGGCCGGCATCCTGGTGTTCGTGGCCTGGAACATGGGCGAATGGCGCGAGTTCTCGCCCTACATGCTGCGCCGCTTCAGCCAGCACTACAGGTTCCTGATGCTCGGCACCTTCTTCCTCACCGTGGTGTTCGACCTGACGGTGGCGGTGCAGGCGGGCATCGTGCTGGCCTGCGCCTTGTTCATCCGGCGCATGAGCACGCTGTTCAGCGTCGAGATGGTGTCGCTGCAGCCGCCGGTGCTGACCTTCAGGCTCTACGGCGCGCTGTTCTTCGGCGCCGCCGCCAAGCTGGACCCGACCGTGCAGGCGGTCGAGCGGGCCCCGCGCGGCATGACGGTGGTGCTCGATGCGATGCAGCTGATTTCGCTCGACGCCACCGGCCTGGACGCGCTGCGCCAGCTGCACAAGGCGGTGCTGGCGCGCGACGGCGTGCTGCGCATCGAGTCGCTGCAGCCGCAGCCGCTCGAAGTGATCGTGCGCTCGGGCTTCGCGGACGAGATCACCTCGGGCGCACCCGGCCAGGCCGCACACTAGTTCGAATTGGCTTCGGTGCTTCGGTCCGGCGAAGAACCGGAGCGCACCACGCGCTGGTCGTCATTGAGCGTGGCAACGAACACCATCGGCGAATTCGGCGGCTGGAGCCAGCGCCATTCCCAGGCGGTCTCGTTCTTGAGCGGGTACGGCGTGCGCCTGGCCGGCTTGCCGAGCAGCTTGCGCAGGTCTTCCATCGCCATGCCGGGCTGCACCCGGGCGAAGTTCTCGGGCGTGAGCACCTGGCGCAGCGCGCTCATCTTGCCGTCGGCGCCGATGGTGATCATGTAGTTCTTCTGGCCCGCGGGCTGGCGGTTGTATTCGAAGACACGGCCGCCCGGCGCGTCCCAGATGTTTTCCGGCTGGCCGAAGCGGGCCCGAACGTCGGCCTCGGTCGACACGCCCTCCTCCAGCTCACTGATGCGCTGCGGGTCGCAGCCGGTCAGGCAAAGCGCGGTGGCCAGAAAAATGGCCACCGCGGCGGTCTTGCCATTTCGTCTGTTTCGTCCTTGCACCGTTCAATTCTGCGCGAAGCAGTACATCAGACCGCCGCCACCTGTGGTCTTGAGCGCCTCCAGGCTGCAGCCGCGGGTGGGGTGCGAGGAGTTCCAGGACTTCGCGGGCGCACTGTCGTCCAGCCCCCTGCGGTCGTGGTGACCCACGATGGCCGAGCCTTCGCCACTCTTGGTCCAGTTGCCGCAGGTGTTGTCCTTGTCGTTACTCACGGCACGGCCGTCGGGCGACGAGCCGGTCAGGATGTCGTGCAGGTTGACGGGGTCGCCGCCCCCGCTGACGATCTGGCCCTTTTCGGTCAGCGCCGTCTGCTTGTTGAGCTTGTTGCTGGGGCCGTGCAGGTCGTCCACGCTGCTGGCGATCTGCTCGCCCTTGGCGTTGACCCAGGGGCCGCGGCCGATGCGGTCACGCGCATTGACTGCCGGGGTGCCCGCCATGGCACTGCTGCTGAGGTAGGCACGCCAGGTCCGGCCGCCGGCACCCGCGCTCGCGGCCAGGCTCTGGCAATGGCGGTCGGCGCCCGCGAGGCCGCCGAAATCGGCGCCCTTGCCGGGGTTCGCGCTGGTGAGGAAGAAGCTCATCTTGCTTTGCGGCGTACCGGTCATGCCGCTGCAGGCCGCCAGTGCAATGGCCGCCGCGGCCGTCGAAACGAGGTACAGCGAAAGTCGGCGCATGAGCAATCTCCTTATGGTGTTGGGGAGCCGCCACGCTAGCGCATGGCGACCCCTCCAACAATGAGGAATCCACCGGTGCGGGAAGACCGGGATTGAGCCCCGGTAAAATTCGCCGCAAAGGTCCAAACCCCCATGTCCATCTTCGCCCGCCCCCACTACACCTCCGAGATCACGAACTTCATCGAAGAGATGAAGGAAAAGAAGCCAACCCTCGAGGCCGAACAGCGCGCCGGCCGCGCGCTGCTGTGGGACAAGCACCTCGACCGCGACGCGCTCGAGGAGTACGGCCAGGCCAATGTGCCGCAGCAGCCCTACGTCTACCAGACGCGCGTGAAGTAACAAGTGCCCATCCGGCCTGTAGCGCATTCCCGGGCCACCATGGCGGGCGACGATGCCCGCGCCGTGGAGGCAGAGGACGTCATCGACGAAGACGCGCCGCCGATCGCCGCGATGCCCGAGGTGATCGACCAGGTCGCGCTCGCCCGGCTCTACGGAGAGCCCCTGTTCGCGCTGCCGAACGACCTCTACATCCCGCCCGAGGCGCTGCAGGTCTTCCTGGAGGCCTTCGAAGGGCCGCTGGATCTGCTGCTCTACCTGATCCGCAAGCAGAACTTCAATATCCTCGACATCCCGATGGCGGGGCTGACGCGCCAGTACCTGACCTATGTGGACCAGGTGCGCCAGACCAACCTCGAGCTCGCGGCCGAGTACCTGCTGATGGCGGCGATGCTGATCGAGATCAAGTCGCGCATGTTGCTGCCGCCCAAGAAGTCGGCGGACGGCGAGGAGGTCGAGGACCCGCGCGCGGAACTGGTGCGCCGCCTGCTCGAGTACGAGCAGGCCAAGCTGCAGGCTGCATCGATCAGCGCGATGCCGCAGGCCGGGCGCGATTTCTGGAAGGCGCAGGTCTACATCGAGCAGTCGCTCAAGCCGCGCTTTCCCGACGTGAACGTGGTCGACCTGCGCGAGGCCTGGGCCGACATCATGAAGCGCGCCAAGCTCGTGCAGCACCACAAGATCTCGCGCGAGGAGCTCAGCGTGCGCGAGCACATGAGCATCGTGCTGCGCCACCTGCAGGGGAGGCAGTTCGTCGAGTTCGAGAAGCTGTTCGACGTGACGCGCGGCGTGCCGGTGCTGATCGTGACCTTCATCGCGATGCTCGAGCTCGCGAAGGAAACATTGATCGACATCACGCAGGCCGAGGCCTTCGCGCCGATCTACGTGCGGCTCGCCTACTCGCCCGCCTGACCTTCTTCCCGACCCTCCTTCCATGGCATCGCGTGACTTCGACGTCCTGATCGTCGGCAGCGGCCTCGCCGGCCTCAGCGCCGCGCTGCATCTGGCGCCCACGCATCGCGTGGCCGTGCTCACCAAGCGCGCGCTGAACGACGGCTCCAGCCAGTGGGCGCAGGGCGGCATCGCGGCCGTCCTGGGCGAGGGCGACAGCCTGCAGTCCCATGTGGACGACACCCTGGTCGCCGGCGCCGGCCTCTGCGACCTGGCCGCGACCCGCTTCGTGGTCGAGCATGCGCCCGAGGCCATTGCCTGGCTGCGCGAACTCGGCGTGCCCTTCTCGCTCGAGAACGGCGAGCTGCACCTGACGCGCGAAGGCGGCCACAGCCAGCGCCGCATCGCGCACGTGACCGACGCCACCGGCGCCGCGGTGCAGCGCACGCTGATCGAGATCGTGCGCCGCACGCCCGGCATCACGCTGTTCGAGGAACACACGCTGGTCGACCTGATCACCGGCCGCAAGCTCGGGCTGGCCGACCCGGCCTGCCTGGGCCTCTATGCGCTGGACGAGGCGACCGACGAAGTGATCACCTTCCGCGCGCCGCACACCATCCTGGCCACCGGCGGCGCCGGCAAGGTCTACCTCTACACCACCAATCCCGACACGGCCACCGGCGACGGCATCGCCGCGGCGTGGCGCGCGGGCTGCCGGGTGGCGAACATGGAGTTCATCCAGTTCCATCCGACCTGCCTGTACCACCCGCATGCCAAGTCCTTCCTGATCAGCGAGGCGGTGCGCGGCGAAGGCGGCCTGCTGAAACTGCCCGACGGGACCCGCTTCATGCCCGCGCACGACGCGCGCGCCGAGCTCGCGCCGCGCGACGTGGTGGCGCGCGCCATCGACTTCGAGATGAAGAAGCACGGGCTGGACTGCGTGCACCTGGACATCTCGCACCAGAGCCCGGCCTTCCTGCAGGAGCACTTTCCCAACATCCTCGCGCGCTGCGCCGAGCTGGGCATCGACATCACGCGCGAGCCCATTCCCGTGGTGCCGGCCGCGCACTACACCTGCGGCGGCGTGCTGAGCGACTTGAGCGGCCGCACCGACGTGCCGGGCCTCTACGCCATCGGCGAGACCGCCTGCACCGGCCTGCATGGCGCCAACCGGCTGGCCAGCAACTCATTGGTCGAATGCATGGTGTTCGCGCGCGCGGCTGCTCTGGCCATCGCCGAGGCACAGGCGCACGCCGGCGCCGAGCTGCCGCCCTGGGACGACAGCCGGGTCACCGATGCCGACGAGACCGTGGTCATCTCGCACAACTGGGACGAGCTGCGCCGCTTCATGTGGGACTACGTGGGCATCGTGCGCACCAACAAGCGGCTGGAGCGCGCCGCCCACCGCATCGCGCTACTGGCCGCCGAGATCCACGAGTTCTATGCCCACTTCCATGTCACGCGCGACCTGCTGGAGCTGCGCAACCTGGTGCAGGTGGCCGAGCTCATCGTGCGCTCGGCGCAGGCGCGGCGCGAGAGCCGCGGCCTGCATTTCAGCCGCGACTATCCTTCGCTCGCCGCGCCCGCGGCGCCCACGATCCTGGTGCCGCCGGCCGCTTGAGGCGCCGCCCGGTTCGAACCTGCGGCGCGCTGCGCCATTGTTGAGAAGCACACCATGCCAAACGCCGCCACCCCCTACGGCACCCTGCCGCCCGCGTCCCCGCCGTCGCTGCGCAAACCGCTGAGCCTGCCGCGCCTGGCGGAGCTGCATGCGCGCGGCGAGAAGATCACCATGCTGACCGCCTACGACGCCACCTTCGCCGCCATGGCCGATGCGGCCGGCGTCGAATGCCTCTTGGTCGGCGACTCCCTGGGCATGGTCTGCCAGGGCCTGCACAGCACCGTGGGCGTGACGCTGGACACCATGCGCTACCACACCGAGAGCGTCTTTCGCGGGCTGCGCCGCGTGCAGGGCACGGCCTGGCTGATCGCCGACCTGCCCTTCGGCAGCTACCGGGAATCGCGCGAGCAGGCCCTCGCCAGCGCCACGGTGCTGATGCAGGCCGGCGCCCACATGGTCAAGCTCGAAGGCGGCGGCTGGACCACCGAGACCGTCCGCTTCCTGGTCGAGCGCGGCATCCCGGTGTGCGCGCACCTCGGCCTCACGCCGCAGACGGTGCACGCGCTGGGCGGCTACCGCGTGCAGGGCAAGGGCGAGCAAGCGGCAGCCCTGCTCAAGCAGCAGGCCCATGCGCTGCAGGACGCGGGCGCCGCGATGCTGGTGCTGGAGATGGTGCCGGCCGCGCTGGCCGCCGAGCTCACGGCCGAACTGAAGCACTGCGCCACCATCGGCATCGGCGCCGGCCGCGGCACCGCCGGCCAGGTGCTGGTGCTGCACGACATGCTGGGCATCAACCTCGGCAAGATGCCGAAGTTCGTGCACAACTTCATGGCCGATGCGTCCGGCATCGCAGAGGCTCTTGCAGCCTATGTGCGCGCGGTGAAGGACGGCAGCTTTCCCGACGACCAACTTCACGCCTGGTAGGCACATGACGACCATGCACATCGCACACACCATTCCTGAACTGCGCAAGCACCTGGCCCGTTTCCAGCGCCCCGCCTTCGTGCCCACCATGGGCAACTTGCACGAGGGCCATCTGGCCCTGGTGCAGCAGGCCAGGCCGCTGGGCGACGTCACCGTGGCCAGCATCTTCGTGAACCGGCTGCAGTTCCTGCCGCACGAGGACTTCGACACCTACCCGCGCACCTGGGAGAGCGATTGCGAGAAGCTGCGCTCGGCCGGCTGCGATGTGCTGTTCGCGCCCGACGAGAAGGCGCTCTACCCCGAGCCGCAGACCTGCAAGGTGCATCCGGACCCGGCGCTGGCCGACATCCTCGAAGGCCATTTCCGGCCCGGCTTCTTCGTCGGCGTCTGCACCGTGGTGATGAAGCTCTTCGCCTGCGTGCAGCCGCATGTCGCGGTGTTTGGCAAGAAGGACTACCAGCAGCTGATGGTCATCCGCCACATGGTGCGGCAGTTCGCGCTGCCGATCGAGATCGTGGGCGGCGAGACCCGGCGTGCGGATGACGGATTGGCGCTGTCCTCGCGCAACGGCTACCTGAGCGAGGCCGAGCGCGCGGAGGCGGTGCAGTTGTCGAAGGCGCTGCAGGCCATGGCCGATGCGCTGCGTTCGGGCGAGCGCGACCTGGCCGCGATCGAGGCGCGCGCGCTGCAATCCCTGAAAGAGCGCGGCTGGCAGCCCGATTACCTGGTGCTGCGCCGCCGCGCCGACCTGCAGGCGCCGGCGCCCGGCGAGCCGCTGGTTGCGCTGGCCGCGGCCCGCCTGGGCGCCACGCGGCTGATCGACAACCTGGAGATCGACCTCTGAGTCTTCATGAGCTACAGCGTCAAGGAAATCTTCTACACCCTGCAGGGCGAAGGCGCCCAGGCCGGCATGCCGGCCGTGTTCTGCCGCTTCGCCGGCTGCAACCTGTGGAGCGGCCGTGAAAGCGACCGCGCCGACGCCGTCTGCCGCTTCTGCGACACCGATTTCGTCGGCACCGACGGCACCCTGGGCGGCAAGTTCGCGAGCGCCGAACTGCTCGCCGACACCGTCGCCGCGCAATGGCCGGCCGGTGACGCCGAGCACCGGATGGTCGTGCTCACCGGCGGCGAACCGCTGCTGCAGGTCGATGCCGCGCTGATCGCCGCCCTGCACGCGCGCCGCTTCCGGATCGCGGTGGAAAGCAACGGCACCGTGCTTGCGCCCGAAGGCATCGACTGGCTTTGCATCAGCCCGAAGGCCGGCGCGCCCTGGGTCCAGCGCACGGGACAGGAACTCAAGGTGGTGTGGCCGCAGCCCGGTCTCGACCTGGAGGCGCTGCAGGCCGGCAGCCGCTTCGCGCACCGCTTCCTGCAGCCGATGGACGGCCCGGCACAGGCCGAGAACACGGCCCTGTGCATCGATACCTGCATGCGCCGTCCCGGCTGGCGGTTGAGCCTGCAGACCCACAAATTGACTGGGATCCGCTGAGGTCCGCACCCCGCAACCGATGTCTACCCAGCAACTCACCGTCAGTCAGCGCTTCTTTTTCGACGCCGCCCACACCCTCAGGCGCGAGATCGACGCCGAAGGCAGCCGCCGCATCCACGGCCACACCTACCACGCGGAGGTCGCCGTCAGCGGGCCGCTCGATCCGGCCACCGGGATGGTCATCGACCTCGGCCTCTTGCGCGAACACCTGCAGGCGGTGCGCGAACGGCTCGACCATCACCTGCTCGACGACGTGCCCGGCCTGGGCATCCCCACGCTGGAAAACCTTTGCCTGTTCATTGCCCATGCGCTGGCCGACATGCGGACGCCGCCCTCGCGGGTGCGCGTCTGGCGCGACGCGCTGGGCGACGCCTGCACGCTGGAGCTCGGCGCCTGAGGCTCAGGCAGCGCCGATGCCGGCAATCAGGCTGCCGGGCGGCTGGCCGTTCTTGAGCCCGGCCGTGAAGGCCAGCATGCGGTCGATCGGCACGCGAGCGCGAAGACCCAGCGCAGGGTCGACATGGATCTCCCCGGCACCCGTTTCGAGCACGCGCGCCAAATCGGCCAGGCCGTTCATCGCCATCCACGGACAGTGCGCGCAGCTCTTGCAGGTGGCGCCGTTGCCGGCCGTGGGCGCCTCGATGAAGATCTTGCCGGGATTGAGCGTGCGCAGCTTGTGCAGCATGCCGCTGTCGGTGGCGACGATGAATTCGGCGGCGTCCATGCGCTGCGCCGCGCCCAGGATGCCGGAGGTCGAACCCACCGCATCGGCCAGCGCGATCACGTCGGCCGGAGCTTCCGGATGCACCAGCACCTTGGCCCGCGGATGGGCCTCCTTCAGCAGTTCGAGCTCGAGCGCCTTGAATTCATCGTGCACGATGCAGGCACCTTCCCAGCTCACCATGTCGGCTCCGGTTT
Source organism: Variovorax sp. Soil_C_33 (assembly GCF_057656935.1). NCBI lineage: Bacteria > Pseudomonadati > Pseudomonadota > Betaproteobacteria > Burkholderiales > Comamonadaceae > Variovorax > Variovorax sp. Soil_C_33. Next base: position 168,502 of record NZ_JBDGJK010000006.1, on the reverse strand, counting down.
CGCGCCGGATGTAGTCGCCCAGGTGCCGGTCGGGCGCCCACAGGATCTTGCGGCCCTCGGCCGTCAGCGCACGCACCACGTCGAGCGCGCAGCTGGAGGTGACCAGCCAGTCGGCCCGCGCCTTCACCGCCGCGCTGGTGTTGGCGTAGACCACCACGGTGCGATCGGGGTGCTGGTCGCAGAAGGCGCCGAAGGCATCCGCCGGGCAGCCGAGATCCAGCGAACAGGTGGCGTCGAGGTCGGGCATCAGCACGCGCTTCTCGGGCGAGAGGATCTTGGCGGTCTCGCCCATGAAGCGCACACCTGAGACCACCAGCGTCCGCGCCGCATGGTCGCGGCCGAAGCGCGCCATCTCGAGCGAATCGCTCACCAGACCGCCGGTTTCCTCGGCCAGGTCCTGCAGGTCGGGATGCACGTAGTAATGCGAGACCATCACCGCATCGCGCTCGCGCAGCAGGCGGCGGATGCGCTGCTTGAGCGCTTCGCGTTCGGCCGGCGCCGGCTCGGGCAGAACGCGGGCCCAGGCATGGCGCGTGTCGCAGGCGACGCCGGCTTCGGCCGGCTGCTCGTAGTCGACATCGATAACGGTGGAAGATGCAGTAGCCATGGCTGATCCATTACCAGTTGCGCAAAATGTCCGTTCCTTCCAGGAACACCGCGGAACCGGCTTTGCCGGGCCGCTGGTGTTGCCCCCGGTGAGGGGGTTGGCGGCCACACGAAGTGGGCAAGCCTGGGGGTGAGCCTATCTAGAAGCGCATCGAAAAATCGACTGCCTTGATGTCCTTGGTCAGCGCGCCCACCGAGATGCGATCGACGCCGGTCTCGGCCAGGGCACGCACGCTTTCGAGTGTGACCCCGCCGGAGATCTCCAACACGGCGCGGGTCTTTCCGGCCGCCTCGTTGCGGCGCACGGCTTCGCGCAGGGTGGGAAGGTCCATGTTGTCCAGCAGCACCATGCGCGCGCCCTGGGTCAGCGCCTCGTCGAGCTGGTCCAGCGTCTCGACCTCGATCTCGACGAATTTCGCCCGGCCGGCCACGCGCGCCGCGGCTTGCAGCGCAGCGCTGACGCCGCCTGCGGCGGCGATGTGGTTTTCCTTGATCAGGATGGCGTCGTACAAGCCGATGCGGTGGTTGGTGCCGCCGCCGACGCGCACCGCGTACTTCTGCGCGAGTCGCAGGCCCGGCAGTGTCTTGCGGGTGTCGACGATGGCGGCGCGCGTGCCGCGGACCGCTTCGACATAGGTGGCGGTACGCGTCGCGACGGCGCTCAGGAGCTGCAGGAAATTGAGCGCGGTGCGCTCGGCAGTGAGCAAGGCCCGCGCATCGCCCGAGATTTCGAGCACGGTCTGGTCGGCCGCGCAATGCGCGCCTTCCGCGCCCTGCCACACGATGCGGGCCTGCGGGTCGAGTTGGCGCACGACGGCCTCGACCCACGGTGCGCCGCACAGCACGGCGGCCTCGCGCAGCAGAACCCGTGCTGTGGCACGGCGGCCGGCGGGCACCAAGCCGGCCGTGAGGTCGCCGTCGCCGGCGTCTTCGCGCAGCGCCCGCGTGGCATCGGCCTGCGCGAGCTCGGCCACACGGGCGGTAGAAAAATCGAAGATGTCGTCCATTGTTCAGATTGATTCGACGCCGGGCTCGCGCCCCATCAGTTCGGCGACCGCTTCCGCCGGCCGCACGCGGCCATCGAGCAGTGCCACCACGCTGTCGGCGATCGGCATCTCGACCCCCAGATGGCGCGCGCGCTGCACCACGGTGCGCGCGCAGTAGACGCCCTCGGCCACGTGGCCCAGCGAGTCCACCGCCTGCGCCAGCGTGCGGCCCTGGGCCAGCAGCAGGCCGACCTTGCGGTTGCGCGAGAGATCGCCGGTGGCCGTGAGCACGAGGTCGCCGAGGCCGGAGAGCCCCATGAAGGTATCGGCGCGCGCGCCGAGCGCGACGCCGAAGCGCGTCATCTCGGCCAGGCCGCGGGTAATCAGCGCGGCGCGCGCATTGAGGCCCAGCGCCAGGCCGTCGGCCAGGCCGGTCGCGATCGCCAGCACGTTCTTGACGGCCCCGCCGACCTCGACGCCCACGATGTCGTCGTTGGCATAGACGCGCAGGGTCGGGCCGTGGAAGGCCGCCACCAGCGCATCGCGCAGCTGCGGGTGGAAACTGGCGGCGACCAGCGCCGTGGGACGACCCTGTGCCACCTCCTGCGCAAAGCTGGGACCGCTCAGCACGCCGGCTATCAGATGGGGCGCGACGGCGGCCTGGATCTCGTGCCCCAGCAGGCCCACGGCGTCCGGGTCGGCGCGTGCCGGCTCGACGCCCTTGCAAAGCCAGGCCACCGGACAGGCGGCGTCGCGCAAGAGCACGAGCTGTTCGCGCAAGGCCGCCATCGGCGTCGCGACGATAGCGAGATCGGCGCCCGCCAGCGCGCCGAGCGCATCGCCAGCGCGGATGGCGAGCGATGGAGGCAGCGCAATGCCGGGCAGATAGCGCTGGTTCTCGCGCGCCGCCGACATGGCCTGAGCCTGGGCCGCATCGCGCGCCCACAGGGTGACCGGATGGCGGCCGGCCGCATTGACCGCCAGCGCCGTGCCCCAGGCACCGGCGCCGAGCACGCAGATCTTCATCGGCGGCGGCGCAGTTGCGTTGCGCTTACTGCGTGACGATCGGCGAGGGCTGGCCCGCCGCCTGGGCCTGCTGCTGTTCGAACATGGCCTGGAAGTTGATCTCGGCCAGGTGCACCGGCGGGAAGCCGCCGCGCTGGATCACGTCGGCCACGTTGCCGCGCAGGTAGGGGTAGACGATTTGCGGGCAGGCGATGCCGAGGATCGGGCCCATCTGGTCTTCGGGCAGGTTGCGGATCTCGAAGATGCCGGCCTGCTTGGCCTCGACCAGGAACACGGTCTTGTCCTGGATCTTGGTCTGCACGGTGGCCGAGACGGTGATCTCGAAGATGCCGTCGGTCACCGGCTGGGCATCGACGCCGAGCTGGATGTCGACGGTCGGCTGCTCCTGCTCCAGAAGGATGGCCGGCGAATTGGGCTGCTCGAGCGACAGGTCTTTCAGATAGACGCGCTGGATCTGGAAGACGGGATCTTGGGCTTGCTGGTCGGCCATGGCTGAACTTTCGAGGGTCAAAACAACGCCCGCCGGGGAGAAGGTCCCGAGAGCGGGCTGGAGAATGGGATGAAAGGGACGATTATCGCCCCGTGGCCTCAGGCGCCTTGCAGCAACGGCATGAGGCCGCCGCGGCCGTCGAGCGCGATCAGGTCGTCGCAGCCGCCGACATGGGTGTCGCCGATGAAGATCTGCGGCACGGTGCGCCGCTGGGTGGCGTTCATCATCGTGATGCGCGCCTGTGGATCGCTGTCGATGCGAATCTCCTCGATCTGCTCGACACCCTTGGCCTTGAGGATTTGCTTGGCTCGAATGCAATAGGGGCAAACGGCGGTGGTGTACATCTTGACGGCTTGCATCGTGCTCATGTCGGGGGAAGTTCAGGCCTTTTCAACAGGCAGGTTAGCTTCTTTCCAGGATTTGAGCCCGCCGGCCACGGCTTGGGCCTGCTCGTAGCCGAGTTTCTTGGCCATCGCCACCGCACGCTGGGCCCGCGCCCCGGTGGCGCACATCAGAAGCAGCGGCACCGATTTGTTCTTGACGGCGGCGCCGAGTTTTTCCTCGAGTTGGTTGAGCGGCACGTTCTTCGCACCGGTCACGTGGCCCGCGGCATACTCCTCGGGTTCGCGCACGTCGACCACCACCGCCCGCTCACGGTTGATGAGCTGCACCGCCCCCTGGGCCGTGAGCGATCCGGCGGTGGCGCCGCGCAGCAGCGGCCAGGCCAGCATGCCACCCGAGCTGAGCGCGATCAGGATCAGCATCCAGTTGTCGACGATGAATTTCACGGTGTTCCTTGAGTAGCAAACCCCGGATTTTAGAATGTCGACTTTTCGCTCGCGTTCCAAAGGCCTTCCCCCATGCACAAACTGGTACTGATCCGCCACGGCGAATCGACCTGGAATCTCGAAAACCGCTTCACCGGCTGGACCGACGTCGACCTGACGGCCACCGGCATCGACCAGGCCAAGCAGGCCGGGCGGCTCCTGAAGGCCGAGGGTTACGACTTCGACGTCGCCTACACCAGCGTGCTCAAGCGCGCCACCCGCACGCTCTGGCATACGCTCGACGAACTCGACCGCACCTGGCTGCCGGTGGTGCACTCGTGGCGGCTGAACGAGCGCCACTATGGCGCGCTGCAGGGCCTCAACAAGGCCGAAACCGCCAAGAAGTACGGCGACGAGCAGGTGCTGGTCTGGCGCCGCAGCTACAGCACCCCGCCGCCGCCGCTGGAGCCGAACGATCCGCGCTGCGAACGCAGCGATGTGCGCTACGCCAAGCTGGCCACGGAGCAGGTGCCGCTGACCGAGTGTCTCAAGGACACGGTGGCGCGCGTGCTGCCCTTCTGGAACGAATCGATGGCGCCGGCTATCCGCGCCGGACGCCGCCTGGTGGTGGCGGCGCACGGGAATTCGATCCGCGCGCTGGTGAAGTACCTCGACGGCATCTCCGACGACGATATCGTGGGCCTCAATATCCCGAACGGCATTCCGCTGGTCTACGAGCTGGATGACGAACTCAAGCCGCTGCGGCACTATTACCTCGGCGACGCGGCAGCGGCCGAAAAAGCCGTGGCTGCCGTGGCTGCGCAGGGCAAGGCGTGACGAAAACCGCTGCAGCTTCGACGGGTACGCGGAACCCCGGCAGACAACTTGCTTCCAAGCTGTGTATATTGGATTCGACAGGCGACAAGGACGTTTACACATGGGCCAGAAATTGAAAATCACCGGCTGGGTTGCAGCCGGCGCCGTGGCCGGCGCGCTGACCACCGTCTCGTTGCAAACTGTTGCACGAGGTTCTCTGGCCCCTCTCCCTCTGGAAGAACTGCAGCAGCTCGCTGCGGTGTTCGGCATGGTGAAGAGCGACTATGTCGAGCCGGTCGACGAGAAAAAGCTCATCTCGGATGCGATTTCGGGCATGGTCGCCGGGCTCGATCCGCATTCGCAATATTTCGACAAGAAATCCTTCAAGGAATTTCGCGAGGGCACCACGGGCCGCTTCGTCGGCGTGGGCATCGAGATCTCGCAGGAGGACAACCTGATCAAGGTGGTGTCGCCGATAGAGGGCTCCCCCGCCTTCCGCGCCGGCCTCAAGCCGAACGACCTGATCACGAAGATCGACGACACCGCCGTGCGCGGACTCACGCTCAACGAGGCCGTCAAGCGCATGCGCGGCGAAGCCAACACCAAGGTGCTGCTCACGATCTTCCGCAAGGACGAGAACCGCACTTTCCCGGTGACCATCACGCGCGAAGAGATTCGCACGCAGTCGGTGCGCGGCAAGGTGATGGAGCCGGGCTACGGCTGGATCCGCCTGTCGCAATTCCAGGAACGCACGGTCGACGATTTCGTCAAGAAGGTCGACGAGATCTACAAGCAGGAACCCAATCTCAAGGGCATGGTGCTTGACCTGCGCAATGATCCGGGCGGCCTGCTCGACGCGGCGGTGGCCATCTCGGCCGCCTTCCTGCCCGAGAACGTCACCGTCGTGTCCACCGACGGCCAGCTGGCGGAGAGCAAGTCGGTCTACAAGGCTGCACCCGAGTTCTATCAGCGGCGCGCGGGCAGCGATCCGCTGCGCAACCTTCCTGCTGCGCTCAAGACGGTGCCGCTGGTGGTGCTCGTGAACGAAGGCTCGGCTTCCGCCAGCGAGATCGTGGCCGGCGCCCTGCAGGATCACAAGCGCGCCATCGTGATGGGCAGCCAGACCTTCGGCAAGGGTTCGGTGCAGACGGTGCGCCCGCTCGGCCCCGACACCGGCCTCAAGATCACGACGGCGCGCTACTACACGCCGAGCGGCACCTCGATCCAGGCCAAGGGCATCGTGCCGAACGTTCTGGTCGACGAAAGCGCCGAAGGCAGCCCCTTCGCCGCGCTGCGCATGCGCGAGGCCGACCTCGAGAAGCACCTGGCGAGCGGCCAGGGCCCGGAGAACAAGGATCCCGAGCGTGAAAAGGCCCGCGACGAGGCCCGCAAGCGGCTCGAGGAAGAAGCCAAGAAGCCGCCGCAGGACCGCAAGGTGCCCGAGTTCGGCACCGACAAGGACTTCCCGCTCATGCAGGCCTTCAACCGGCTCAAGGGCCAGCCCGTGCTGGTGAGCAAGACGCAAGTGATCGTCGAGAACAAGGAAGAAAAGAAGGAGAACTGATCCCGGGGCGGCTCCCGCGGGAGCCCTCGACCCGGCGATCGACCGCGCAGCGCATGGAAGACCAAGACCTCCTGCGCTATTCGCGCCACATCCTGCTCGAAGAGTTCGGCATCGACGGCCAGGTCCGCGTCAGTGCGGGCCATGCGCTGGTGATCGGTGCCGGCGGGCTCGGGTCGCCGGTGCTGCTCTATCTCGCCGCGGCCGGGGTCGGCCGCATCACGCTGGTCGACGACGACGAGGTCGATCTCACCAACCTGCAGCGCCAGATCGCCCACGACACGGCACGGGTGGGCATGCCCAAGGTCGAATCGGCGGCCGAGGCGATGCGCGGCATCAATCCGGACATCCGCATCGAAACGCATCGGCTGCGCGCCGACGATGCGCTGCTCGCCCGGCTGGTCGCCGAGGCCGACGTGGTGGTCGACTGCAGCGACAACTTCGGCACCCGGCATGCGGTGAACCGGGCCTGCGTCGCCCATGCCAAGCCGCTGGTGGCGGGCGCGGCGATCCGCTTCGACGGCCAGCTGAGCGTGTACGACACGCGCGATCCGGCCTCGCCCTGCTACGCCTGCCTGTTCCCGCCGGATGCCCACTTCGAGGAAACGCGCTGCGCCGTGCTCGGCGTGTTCGCGCCGGTGGTCGGCGCCATCGGCACCCTGCAGGCCGGCGAGGCCCTGAAGCTCCTGGCCGGCATAGCCCCTTCGCTGGCCGGCAGCCTGCTGATGTTCGACGGGCGCCGGACGGCTTTCGACACCCTGCAGGTGGCGCGCGATCTGGGCTGCAGCGTGTGCGGACACCGCCCGGGCGCCGGCTGAAAAAAAGCTACTGCTTCTTCGCCTTGGCAGCGCCGGCGGCAGCCTCCCGCGAGGCCGGCTTCTTCGCCTGGGCCAGCACGTCCTGGCAATCTGCATCGACGCCGGGGCCGGTTTCGACGGTCGCGGCGAGGGCGAGCAAGGGGTTGATCACACTGAGCGCCAGGGCGGCGATGCCGCGTGTCGCGAGGGGGCCCGCTTCGACCGCGGCGGTGGGCGAAGCGAAGGTGCCGCCGATGAGCAGCGGCGAGCGCAGCGAAAGAATGCTTCTGTCCTTGGGCTCCGGCCGGACCACGAAGTCCAGCGTCTCGTTGGCGAGGCTGGCACTGCCGCTCATGTTGAAGACCGTGTCTTCTGTATCGAACACCATGCTGCGGCCATACATCGCGCCCTTGTCGACATCGAAGGCGACCGCGGCGCAGCGCAAGACGACGTTCCGGTCGCCGCGCAGCAGGAACTTGATGATCTCGCCGCCATCGAGGCCCATGAACTCCAGCAGCAGGTTGCTGAACTGCCCTCGGCCGGTGATGGCCGCCACGTCCCCGGAGGAGGTGCCGAGCCAGCTCGCGACCGAGTTTCCGCGCCCGGATAGGTTGATCCGCCCGTCGAGCCTTCCAAAGCTGGTGCGCAGAGTCTCGACCTTGGGGATCAGGCGGTTGAGCTGCATCGCGCGCACGTCCAGCTTCGCGCGGATGTCGGCCGGGTTCTTCGTGGCATCGATGCGGATCGCGCCGGCCAGCCTGCCGTTGGCGACGCCCAAATCGAGCGGGTCGAGCATCAGCACGCCGTCCTTCAGCTTCACCTGCACGCTGCCCTTGTCGAGCGGCAGCTGGCGCACGTTCTGGATCCGATCGGCCACGTACTTCACCTCGGCATTCATGGCGCGCAGGCGCTCGAAGTCCAGCGTGGCAGTGGGCAGCACCTTGCGCCCCGGATCGCGGCGTGCACGCTTGACTTGGGCAACGGTGGGCGGTGGCGCGACGCCGTCGATCGCCTTGGCCGAACGCTCGGTCGGCGGCAGGCCGATCAGCGGGCCGAGGTCATCCATGTCCATCACGCGCGAGCGCAGGCTGCCCGCCAGGTAGGGCGGCTTCTGTGCCTGGTCGAACTGCATGTCGCCGCCGATATCGGAAAGGCCCAGCTTGCCCTTGAGGCCTTGCACCTCCCACAGCTTGGCGCGCTTTTTCAGGTCGCCACTGAGGGCGTAGGGAGAAGTCTGGGGCAGCGCGATGCCGAGCAGTCCGTACAGATCGCCGAGGTTCTGGCCCTTGAGTTCGAAGCGGGCGTCGACGCCGTCCAGGCTGGCGAGTTCGGCCACGGTGCCTTGCGCCTTCAGCCGGGTCTGGCCCGCGGCCGCGCTGATCTCGAGCGGGAACGGCGGCTGGCCCGCCGCGTTGAGCTGCAGCACGTTGCCGGTGCGGCCCTCTGCCGTGAGCGGCTGGCGCTGGTAGCGGCCCTTGATGCGGTAGCTGAGCGGCATGTCACCACGGCTGGTGTCGAAGCTGAAATCGGCATGCAGGTCCACGCCCCAATGCTCGGCAAGGAAGTCGAGCCCGCCGCCGTCGATCTGCAGGAGGCCGATCTTCGGCACCGTTGCATCATCCGAGGTGTCCTTGCCCAGCGCCCAGGTACGACGCCCGTCCTCTTCCAATTGAAGGCCCAGCGAAGGTGAAACCAGGGCCAGGCGGGGAATCACGACCTTGCGCGCCAGGAGCGGCCACAGCCTGAGCTCCAGTTCGGCGCTCTGCGCCCGCACGAGGTAGGGGTCGCGTGCCCAGGAAGGATTGGCGAATTCGATGCCATCGAGCTTGACGGTCGCTCCGCGCCAGCCGAGATCCACGTCCAGCCGCCGCGTGATCTCGAACTTGCGGCCGGTCTTGTCGCTGACGTAGCGGTTGATCGGCTCCCGCAGCGCGTCCCAGGGGAAGAACGCCAGCGCCAGCAGGAAGGCCGCGATCAGCCCCAGCAGCACTGCGCCAAGCTTGATCCAGATCGAGCGGCGCGGCGTGGGGGCGGGGGTCGGGGTCACGGCGGCATCTACTTGTCCGGCGTCGAAGTGATGGATGCGGGGGACGCGAGGAAGCAGATGGCGGTGACGCCAACCGCGGCGGCGTTTTTCGCTGCCTCAGCCAGCTTCAGTTCGGCGTTCGCGGTCTCGCCGATCACCACGACTGCGGCGGCCGCCAGGGTCAGGAGGCCCACGGCCACGTAGTTCCACACGATGTTCATCTCGGCGCCTTCCGTTGGAGAAAGATGCGCAGCCCATGGAGCGATCCGCATCGGGATCGAGGGTAGCCGGGCGCATCCGGCACCGGGGTCGGCGCTCGACCGCAGCCGCTGTGCGGCAAAGCCTACGGCCGGAAATCATTCGCTGTCGTAAGAACAAGCCTACAGCCGCAGGGCGCCGAACGCTGCATGATGCGGGGGCTGTTGATTTGTAGCATTTTGCGAATGAGCCTTCGCGTGGACCACGATCCACGGGGCTCGATCGCCCCAGAGACGCGCCGGTTCTCCAATGGACCCCAGATTGAAAACCTACATCGTCGAAGACAACGTCACGATCCGCGAGAATCTCGTCGGTACTCTGGAGGAACTCACCTGCATCTCGGCCGTTGGTTTCGCCGAGACCGAGACGGAAGCAGTCCGCTGGCTGAGCGAGAACAACGACCAATGGGAGCTGGCCATCGTCGATCTGTTCCTGAAGCAAGGCAGCGGTCTGGGCGTGCTGCAGGCTTGCGTGTCGCGCCGGCCCGACCAGAAAGTGGTGGTGCTCAGCAATTACGCCACCCCCGACATACGCAAGCGCTGCGCCCAGTTCGGTGTCGACGCCGTGTTCGACAAGTCGAACGAGATCGATGCGCTGATCGATTTCTGCATCGAGCAGTCCTCCGCGCTTCGCCAGCCGTCCAGCTCGAGCTGAAGCCGCGCATCGCGACCGATGGTCTTTTCCAGCACGCGGCAGCCCCGCAGGAATGGAGCCGCCGCCGGAATCTCAATCGATCAACTTGTTCTTCAGCGCGTAGTACGTCAGGTCGCTGTTGGAGGAGAGATTCATCTTCTCCATCAGGCGCGTGCGGTAGGTACTGACGGTCTTGACGGAAAGCGAGAGCGTCTTGGCAATGTCGCCCGCCGTTTCGCCCTTGGCCAGCTTCAGGAACACCTGGAACTCGCGCTCCGACAGTTGCTCGTGCGGCGCCGCGTCGTCCTTGCGGTCGAGTTGGCGCGCCAGCAGTTCGGCCACGGCCGGCGTGATGTAGCGGCGACCCAGCGAAATGGTGCGGATCGCGTTCACGATCTCCATCGGATCGCACTCCTTGTTGAGATAGCCGCTCGCGCCCTGGCGGATCAGGTTCATCGCGTAGTGCTCCTCGGGGTAGCCGCTCAGGATGAGGATGCCGACGTCCGGCGCCTTGGCGCGGATCATCGCCAGGGCATCGATCCCGCTCTGTCCGGGCATCGACAGATCCATCACGAGCACATCCAGCTCCGTGGTGCGCACGAGTTCGATCGCTTCGCGTCCGCTGGCCGCCTCCCCCGCAACGCGCAGGTCGACGTGCTCCGAGAAGAACTGGCGCAAGCCGGAGCGCACGATGGCGTGGTCGTCCACAATTCCGATCTTGATCATCTGGTACCTTCTTTATCGTTTCGCGGTTTCTTGCGTCGCGGCATGCCGCCCCCTGATCCACGTCAATTATTCCCGAATTTGAACCGCCCGCGTCTCGCGGAGACCCCATGCGCTGGTTAGCTTTCCCGAAGATGGCCCTCGGCCTCACGCTCGCGACGCTCGCCGCCCTCGTGCTCGTGGGCATCAACGAGGCGGGCTACCGCCAGTCGACCCGTGCGCTGACCGACGTCGGCGAGGCGCAGCGCGTGCGCCTGGTGCTCAACCAACTGCTGCAAAACATCATCGATGCCGAAACGGGCCAGCGCGGCTATCTGTTGACGGGGGAAGCGCGCTATCGCGAGCCGTATGACGTCGCCGTGAAGCAGGTGGATGGTCAACTGGCCGCCCTGCAGGTGCTCTATGCCGGGAAGCCCGCCGAGACTGCGCGCCTGACCCAGCTCTCGAAGCACGTCGCGCGCAAGCTCGCGGAGATGGACATGAGCGTGCGGCTGCGACGCGAGGGCAACGACGATGCCTGGAAGTTCGTCATCACGACCGACGTCGGCCGCGAGGAGATGGAAGCCATCCGCCAGCAAGCCGGCGAACTGATCTCGATCAGCAACGAGGCGCTGATGCTGGGGCAGGTCCAGATCGCGAAGTCGCTGCACTTCGCACGCATCGGCATCGGGCTGGTGGCGTTGGCTGGGCTTGTGGCCTTCTACCTGTACTTGCGCCAGACCCATGCGCTGCGCTCGGCCGGCGAGCGGCAGCAGGAGGCGCTGCAGCGCGAACGCAATGCCCTGGAGGACGAGGTGCGCGAACGCACCGCGACGCTGGCCGAGCTCGCCACTCACCTGCAGCAGGTGCGGGAAAACGAGCGCGGCTTCCTGGCGCGGGAGCTGCACGACGAGCTGGGCTCGCTGCTGACCGCGGCCAAGCTCGACGTGGCGCGCCTGAAGTCCCGGCTCGCCGACTTGCCGGACGCAATCCAGCGGCTGCAGCATCTGAACGAGCTCCTCAACAGCGGCATCGCACTCAAGCGCCGGATCATCGAAGACCTGAGACCCTCGTCGCTGGCCAACCTCGGGCTCGTCGCTTCGCTCGAAATCCTCGGCCGCGAATTCGCCGAGCGCTCGGGGATGGAAATCGAGATGGTGCTCGAGCCGGTGGTGCTCAACGAAGCAGATCAGCTCACCATCTATCGCATGGTCCAGGAAAGCCTGACCAACATCAGCAAGTACGCCCAGGCGACCGAAGCCAGCATCGTCATGAAGAACTACGGCAACCACGTGATCGTGGAAGTCGCCGACAACGGCAAGGGCTTCGACGTCCGCCGCACCGGGCCTTCATCCCATGGCCTGGCAGGCATGCGGCATCGCGTCGAGGCTGCCAAGGGCAAGCTCACCGTTTCGTCGGCGATCGGCCGGGGAACGCGCCTGAGCGCGATGCTCCCCGCCTCCCAGGCTGCTTCCTCCAAAGTAGCCTGAATACGCGGCTCGAGAGCGGGCCGGCCGTGATTCGACCCTCTCCTACGCCCCCAGGCCGCTGCTGCTGACAGGCCTTCGGCGCCCCCCCACTTAACGTGAATCCCCACACCGTTTTCAACCTCGGAACCGGCCGCCATTCACAACGACGAGACCATCCTCCAAAAGGAGTTCAACATGTTGTACTACGCAGTCGTATTCCTGGTCATCGCCCTGATCGCCGCGCTGTTCGGCTTCGGCGGCATCGCAGCCAGCGCCGTCGGCATCGCGAAAATACTTTTCGTGATCTTCATCGTCCTGGCCCTGGCCAGCTTTATCGCGGGCTTGATGCGACGATGACAGCGTCGTTACGATGAGCAGGTTCTTACAACAATCTCCCGGAAGGACTATTTTCATGAACACACCCACCAAGACCCCTTCGCAGATCGCCGAAGAGGCGCGCCAGACCGCCGCTGACGCCATCGACACCACGCGCGCCTACGCGCAGAACGCAGTGAACGCCGCCGGAGAGAAGGTTCGTGACCTGCGCCGCGACGCGGAGCCCGCGGTGGAGCAGATCGCGGCACGTGTGCAGCAGGCGGTCCAGCGCGGCCTGGATGCCGCGTCGACAACCAGCGCGCGTGCGCAACGCCGCTTCGAGCAAGCCGCCGACGTCACGGGCAAGTACATCGCCGACCAGCCGGTTCGCTCCGTGCTTGTCGCCGCCGCAGCCGGCGCCGCCATCACGGCACTGATCGTCCTCGCTAGCCGCCGCAGCCGGGACGACTATTGATCTGAAATTCCGCCGCCTCCACCGCTGTCTGCAGCACCATGCTTCATCCCATTTTCTCCACGGTGCTAGGGCATCCGGGGTTGATTGCCGAACACCTCGGCAACTATGCGGCGTTGATCAAGGACGAGGCGGCTGAAGCGAGCCGGGGACTGATCGCGCGGGCCGTTGCGGGCGTGCTCGCGGCGGTGAGCGCGATGCTTGCCCTCGGCCTGATCGGCATGGCCATCATGCTCGGTGTGCTTCATGGCTTCCATTGGGTGCTGGTCATCGTCCCGGGCGTCGCAGTGCTCGTGGCCATCGTCTCAGCTTATTTCGCTTCGCGACCAAGCGAGTTTCATGGTTTCAACGATCTGAGGGCCCAACTCGACGCGGACGCGCGGGCGCTCCACATGGCGGGACAACGTCATGGGCGTTGAACGGCACGAATTGACGCCGCAGCAGAGGCTCGCGATCTCGCGCCGCGCCCTTGTTCATGAGCTCCGGGGCAGTGAAGCCGAGATCGAGGAACCCTCGCCGTCGGCCATGCAACGGCACACCGGCATCTTCGACCAAGTCCCCTGGATATCGATGGCGCGCAGGGTCACGCAGCGGTGGTGGCGCAGGCATCCGGCCAATGCGGTCGGCCAGCTGGCGCGGCCGCTGCTAGATCGTTATGCGCGCGAACAGCCGGTCAAGCTGATGGCCGCGGCGGCAGCTGCCGGCGCGCTGATCGTGCTGGCCAAACCCTGGCGGCTGCTGTCGATCACTGCGGTACTCGCTGCCGTCCTCAAGACCTCGGATGTGGCAGACATGGTGACGACGTTGATGCACAAGAACCCAAGCCCCCCACGAAAGGATTCGGAATGAATACGGCAATCAAGGAGCGTCCGGAACATCTGACGCTCGACCAAGCCGCGATCGATGCGGCCTCTCAGCATCTCGACGACGGCGCCGTGACGCCCAGCTACGGCCCGTGGCGCGACGACATCGTCAAGCTGCTCAATGACGCGCTGGCCACCGAACTGGTCTGCGTGCTGCGCTACAAGCGCCACTACTTCACCGCCAACGGCGTGGCCTCGCCGGCGATCGCCGAAGAGTTCCTCGTGCATGCGAACGAAGAGTCCGCCCATTCCGACAAGATCGCAGAACGCATCGTGCAGCTCGGGGGCGAGCCCGACTTCAATCCCAGGACATTGCTCGACCGCAGCCACGCCGAATACGACGAAGCCCTGGACCTGCAGGCCATGGTGCGGGCCAATCTGGTGGCCGAGCGCATCGCCATAGAGACCTATCGGCAGATGATCTCGCTCATCGGCGACAAGGACCCGACGACGCGCCGCATGCTCGAAGAAATTCTTACCGACGAAGAAGAGCACGCCGACGAGCTGAAGGACTGGCTCGGCCATTGAGCGCGGCGCAGGCAACCCAAGAAAAAGCCCGGTTATCCGGGCTTTTTCTTGGGTTGCGAGCGAGGCGAGGCGACCTGTCTACGACTTCACTTCCAGCTGGTTGTCGACCGAGGTGACGCCCTTCACGTTCTTGGCGATCTCTTCGGCACGCGACTTGGCCGCTGCGTTGGGCGCCGGTCCCTTGAGCATGACGATCCCGCCCTTGGTATCGACGTCAATCTTGATTGCGCTCAGGTCGGGGTCCTTTGCGAGGCCGGCCGAGACAGCGGCCGTGATCGAAGCGTCGTCGACGCTGGTCGCCACAGCGGCTCCCGCGTCCTTCGCGGCTTCCTTCGCCCCCGCAGCGGAAGACTCGGTCTTGGCCTTGGCGTCTGCACCGGCCCGCTCGGTCTTCGCGACAGCGGAATCCAGTTTTTCGCCCGCCGTCTCGTTGCTGCCCTTGTTGCAACCGCCGAGCGCCAGAGCGCCGCCCGCCAGCATGAGCGCCGCCAGCCAGGTCGGAGCACGTTTGAAAGTCGGATTGGGTTGGATCATCTGGAAAACTCCTGTCGATCGAATGAATAGGCGTCAGAGCTTGTCCGCGCCGCGCTTGATGGCGTCCTTGGCCTTCTCCTTGGCATCGCCATAGGTGCTTTGCACCTTGCCGCCGGCCTGCTCGACCACGCCTTCGCTCTGCAGCTTCTCGCTGCCGCCGACCTTGCCGGCCGCTTCCTTGAGCTTGCCCTTGGCTTGGTCGACGCGGCCTGCCACTTGGTCCTTGTTCATGTCGCTTCCTTTGCAAGATGGATGAACGAGTGGTTCGACCGAACCACTGAAACCAATCTAGCGAGCCCGACTGGCGATCGCGCGCCGAAGCCGGCTTGATCTGCTGTAGGACTTCAGGCGGTGAGAATCCAGCCTTCCAGTGGGTCCATCGCCGCCGGCAGGCCGTAGCCCGGACCGACGCTCGACTTGCGGGCCGCGCCCCAGGCGGCTTGCACGAGGCAGAGCACCGCGTCCATGCAATCGCCCTTGGCATCGGCCAGCAGTTGATCGCGCTCGACATCGCCGAGGAAGAGACGCAGGCCGAGGCGAGTGGAACCTCCTTCGAGCGCGACAAGCAGATCGACCCGCGCCATGCGCCGCTGCGCGCTTTGGCCAGCGGCAACGTCGCTCTTGTAGCTGCGCCGCCCGATCAGCTCGCGTGCGAGAAGCCCCGGATAGCCCTCCAGCGCAATACGCGCCATGCCACCGCTTGCCGGCACGTGCAGTCCCGGCAAGGCGGCACCTGCCGCGAGCAGCCGCGGCACGCCGGCGTGCAGCATGAAGGCGACCGGCGGGTTGATCCATTTCATCGAGGGACTGGAGCCCGCGGGGCCGTCCGTTGCGCGGTGCGCGAACTTCCCGCCGACGGGGCGCGCCGCGCAGAACGCAGCGAAGGTCTCACGAATCCCGGTGCGGCTCAGGCCGGCGTAGTGCGCGATGAGCGCCGGCCATTGCGGCGGCCATCCGAGCTGCGCGACCAGTTCGCGCGGCAGGCCGAAGGGAAAGTCGAAGGCGCCGACCCACTCGGGCGTGTCCGCCAGCCATTGGCGCCAGGCGTCGAGCGACGCGAAGCATTCGAGCCGCGAGAGCCGGACGCCGCCCTCCTGCGCGGCCCCGAGCGCGAGCACGATGGGCTTGCGCGAAGTCGGTGCGCTCGAGAAATCGCAGCCCAGCAGCAGCATGCCGAATGCAGCCTCGGCCGCCGCGCGCGGCTCAGTGCCGGCCGACGATGGCGGCGGTGGCCATCAGTTCCTCGAGCAGCGCAAGCGATACCTTGCCCGAGACCGAATAGGGGTCGAGCTCCGGCTTTTCCGAGTACTTGAGCAAGGTCGAGACGTTGAGCTTGGACAGGTTGACCTGCCCCATCGTCCAGCCGCCGAAACGGCGCTCGGAGATTTCTTCGTAGTGCAGCAGCACCACGTCCTTGTGGCGGGGATCCCGCTGGATGTGGCCGTACAGCTCGCTGATCGCCATGCGCCCGCCTTCGATGGCCTGCAGGAACACGCCTGCGCCGTAGCAAAGGATGCCTGTGATGCCGCATGCGGTATTGTGCGAACGCGATTGCGCGAGGATCGCTTCGATGGCGCCGGGACTGGTATCGACGGCGCGGCTCGCATAGAGAAGTCGTACGAGCATGGCGTTCAACTCCGGCGGGGAAGAAGGGAAAGGAATTCGCGCCGCAGGTTGGAGTCTTTCAGGAACGCGCCGCGCATCACCGAATTGATCATCTTGCTGTCCATCTCCTTGACGCCGCGCCACTGCATGCAGAAGTGCTCCGCCTCGACCACCAGCGCCAGGCCGTCGGGCTGCGTGCGCTCCTGGATCAGATCGGCCAGCTGAACCACGGCTTCTTCCTGGATCTGGGGCCGGCTCATCACCCACTCGGCCAGCCGCGCGTACTTCGACAGCCCGATCACGTTGGTCTGCTCGTTGGGCATGACACCGATCCACAGCTTGCCGATGATCGGGCAGAAATGGTGCGAGCAGGCGCTGCGCACCGTGATCGGGCCGACGATCATGAGCTCGTTCAGGTGCTCGGCATTCGGAAATTCGGTGAGCGAGGGCTGGGCCACGTAACGGCCCTTGAACACCTCGTTGACGTACATCTTCGCGACGCGACGAGCCGTGTTGTCGGTGTTGTGGTCGTTGTCCAGGTCGATCACCAGGCTTTCGAGCACACGCTTCATCTTGACTTCGACCTCGTCGAGCAGGCGCTCGAGTTCGCCGGGCTGGATGAACTCGGCGATGTTGTCGTTGGCATGGAAGCGCTTGCGGGCGGCCAGAAGGCGCTCGCGGATCTTCACGGATACGGGCGTGCCCTCGTCATCGGCCCCCTCGTCGGGGCGCTCTGCGGCGTCGGTTTTCCTTAGCATGGCGGCATCCTAACAGTGAATGTATCGAGGACGAATGACCCTGCAGCGCGCTTCCCGCCTGCGCGCAAAGCTATTGTTTTGATAGCACGAAATCCGTCACCAGCGGCAGGTGATCGGACATGCGCGCCCAGATCGGCCCGCGCGGCACCGTGGTGGCGACCGGCTCGACCTGGCGGCCGTAGATGAAGTCGAGCTGGGTCACCGGCAGGCGCGAGGGATAGGTCAGTGTGCGCGCTCCGCGCAGGTCGCTGGTGTCGCGCAGTCCCATGGCGTTCATCGCGTAGCGCATGCGCGCGCCCCAGTCGTTGAAATCGCCAGCCACGACCAGCGGCTCGCCGGGCGGAATCTCGCGCTCGATGAAATCCCGCAGCAGCGCCACCTGGCGCACGCGGCTGCCCTTGATGAGGCCCAGGTGCACCACGATGGCATGCACCGGCCGGCCCTCGACGTCGATCGCCACGTGCAGCAGCCCCCGCTGTTCGAAGCGATGGTCGGAGATGTCCTGGTGGGTCTTGCGCAGCACCGGCCAGCGGGTGAGCAGCGCGTTGCCGTGCTCGCCGTGCCGCGTGATGGCGTTGGTTTCGTAGACCGCCGTGTAGCCCTCGGGCGCGAGGAAGTCGGCCTGCGGCAGCTCGGGCCAGTGCCTGAAGCGGGCGGCGGCCTGCCGGTTCATCTTGCGCACTTCCTGCAGGCACACGATGTCGGCGTCGAGTTGCTCGATGGCATGGCCCAGGTTGTGGATTTCGAGGCGCCGCGTGGGGCCGATGCCTTGCACACCCTTGTGGATGTTGTAGGTCGCCACCCGGATGCTGTTGGTCGGCGCGTTCATTGCGCAAATTGTGGCAGCAGCAGGATCGCTTCGGCGTTCGAAGGGGAAAAACAGGCGTCGGCCGCCTCGCGGTAGGGCAGCCAGCGCCAGGCCGTGTGTTCGCGCGGGTCCAGGCGCGGCGTCAGGCGCTCGGGCACGCAGAGGCCGAACAGGTGCTCAGTGTTGTGGGTGACGCCCGGCGCATAGCGCGCGCGCCAGCGGGGGTAAATCTCGTAGATGTTCTGCAGCCGCCAGTCGCGAAGCTGCGAGGCGAGCGCGCTGCCTTCGCCGCAATCGATGCCGGTCTCCTCGGCTACCTCGCGCGCCGCGGTCAGCGCGAGCGGCTCTTCGGCCAGGTCCTTGCTGCCGGTGACCGACTGCCAGAAGTCATCCGCGTCGGCACGCCGGATCAGCAGCACGTCGAGCGCCGGCGTGTGGATCACGACCAGCACCGACTCGGGAATCTTCCAGGGCCGCCCGTTCACTCACCAACCTTCGCGCCGCGCGCTTCGGTATTCACCTTGGGGGCGGCCCGGTGGCTCATGCGCCCCGGTCCGCTCAGGCGACCAGCTGGGCGTTGCGCAGCCGGATGTGCAGCTCGCGCAGCTGCTTCTCGTCGACCGGGCTCGGCGCCTGCGTCAACAGGTCCTGCGCGCGCTGGGTCTTGGGGAAGGCGATCACGTCGCGGATCGACTCCGCGCCGCTCAAGAGCATCACCAGCCGGTCCAGGCCGATCGCGATGCCGCCGTGCGGCGGTGCGCCGTACTGCAGCGCGTCGAGCAGGAAGCCGAACTTGTTCTGGGCGTCCTCGGCACTGATCTTGAGCGCGCGGAACACCTTGCTCTGCACCTCCTCGCGGTGGATACGCACCGAGCCGCCGCCCATCTCGATGCCGTTGAGCACCATGTCATAGGCCTTGGCGATGCACTTTTCGGGCGCGGTATCCATGAGGTCTTCATGGCCGTCCTTCGGCGCGGTGAAGGGATGGTGCACGGCCGACCAGCGCTGGCCTTCCTCGTCGAACTCGAACATCGGGAAGTCGACCACCCACAGCGGCGCCCAGCGGTCTTCGAACAGGCCGTTCTTGCGGCCGAAGGCGCTGTGGCCGATCTTCACGCGCAACGCGCCGATGGCGTCGTTGACGATCTTTTCCTTGTCGGCGCCGAAGAACAGGATGTCGCCGTTGCGCGCACCAGTGCGCGCGATGATTTCGGCCAGCGAGGCATCGTTGAGGTTCTTGACGATCGGGCTCTGCAGGCCCTCGCGTCCCTGCGCCGCGTCGTTGACCTTGATGTAGGCCAGACCCTTGGCGCCGTAGATCTTGACGAACTCGGTGTAGGCATCGATGTCGCCGCGCGACAGGCCGCCCTCGGCGCCGCCGCCGGGCACGCGCAGCGCCGCCACGCGGCCGCCGGGGGTGCCGGCGGCCTGCGCGAAGACCTTGAACTCGACGTTGCGCATCACGTCGGTCAGTTCGGTGAATTCGAGCTTGACGCGCAGGTCGGGCTTGTCGGAGCCGTACTTGAACATCGCGTCCGCATAGCTCATGACCGGGAACGGCGGCAGCTCGACTTCGGCGGCCGCGCGGAACACCTTGCGGATCATGCCTTCGAACATCTCGCGAATCTCTTCCTCGGCCATGAACGAGGTTTCGATGTCGATCTGCGTGAACTCGGGCTGGCGGTCGGCGCGCAGGTCTTCGTCGCGGAAGCACTTGACGATCTGATAGTAGCGATCGTAGCCGGCCACCATCAGCAGCTGCTTGAAGAGCTGGGGCGACTGCGGCAACGCGAAAAAGCAGCCGTCGTGCACGCGGCTCGGCACCAAGTAGTCGCGCGCGCCTTCGGGCGTCGACTTGCCGAGCATCGGCGTCTCGATGTCGATAAAGCCGTTGGCGTCGAGGAACTTGCGCACCTCCATCGTGACCTTGTAGCGCAGCATCATGTTGCGCTGCATCGCGGGGCGGCGCAGATCCAGCACGCGGTGCGTGAGGCGGGTGGTTTCCGAGAGGTTGTCGTCGTCCAGCAGGAAGGGCGGCGTGACGGAAGGATTGAGCACCTTCATCTCCTGGCACAGCACTTCGACCTTGCCGCTCTTCAGGTTCTCGTTGACCGTGCCCTCGGGCCGCGCGCGAACCAGGCCGGTGACCTGTACGCAGAACTCGTTGCGCAGGCCTTCGGCGGTGGCGAAGGTGGCAGCGCGATCGGGGTCGCACACCACCTGCACGTAGCCTTCGCGGTCGCGCAGGTCGATAAAGATCACGCCGCCGTGGTCGCGGCGGCGGTTAACCCACCCGCACAGGGTGACGGTTTGGCCCAGCAGGGCTTCGGTCACGAGACCGCTGTAGTGAGAACGCATGGCCATAGGTGGATTCCGGCGCCGACAGTGGCGCGTTTTATTTGATCGCGATGGTTGCGGGGCCGCCGGGAACGACCACGCCCATCGACACGATGTACTTGAGCGCGTCGTCCACGCTCATCTTGAGTTCGATGCAGTCGCTGCGCTTGAGCATCACGAAATAGCCGCCCGTCGGGTTGGGCGTGGTCGGCACGTAGACGCTGAGGTAGTCGCCTCCGCCGAGGTGTTCCACCACGTCGCTGCCGGGCGCCCCGGTCACGAACGCGATGGTCCACACGCCTTCGCGCGGCCATTGCACCATCACCGCGGTGCGGAAGGCATTGCCGTTCTCGGAGAACAGCGTGTCCGATACCTGCTTGACGCTGGAGTAGATCGAGCGCACCACCGGAATGCGGCGAACCACGGCGTCGCCCCATCCCAGCAGGCGCTTGCCGACGAAATTGCTGGCGATCGCGCCGACCGCCAGCAGGATCGCCAGCGTCAACAGCACGCCCAGGCCGCGCACCTTGTGGTCGTACAGCCACTTCTGCCACGCTTCCGGCAGCAGCCACAGCGTCTGGTCGAGTGTGCCGATGATCCAGTTCAGCACGCCGAGCGTGATGGCCAGCGGCACGATGACCAGCAAGCCGGAAAGCAGCCATTTGCGCAGCGCGAGCATGGTGTATCGGCTCAAGTCAGTCGCTCTTGGCGGCGGCAGGCGCCGGAGCCGGTGCGGGAGATGCGGCAGGGGCAGCGGCCGCTGCTGCCGGCGCACCCGAGGTGTCGGCAGGCTTGGCGGCAGCCCCGTCGGCCGGCGCGCCCGCGTCGCCGGCGCCCTTTTCAGCGCCCTTCTTGTTGCCTGCGCCGTCGCGGAAATCGGTCACATACCAGCCCGATCCCTTGAGCTGGAAGCCGGCGGCGGTGAGCTGCTTGCTGAACGCGCTGGCATGGCAGTTCGGGCACTCCGTCAAGGGCGCATCGGACAGTTTCTGCAGCACGTCCTTGGCAAAGCCGCAGGCGCTGCATTTGTAGGCGTAGATTGGCATGGGTTGGGGGGCGCGGATGAGCGGCCGGCGGCCGCTCGCAAAGCCCTCGATTATAAGCGCCGCCCCTCCCGGCTCAGGCGGGGTCGACAGCCAGCGGCCGGTGCGGCGTGCGGGTGTTGGAGACCCACTGCGGCGCCAGCGAACCGGCGAACATGCCGGCGAAGGCCGCCAGCACACCGGCGAGCTGCGCCGGGAACTGCTCGCCCCAGGGCATGGCCAGGAACAGAAGCCAGACCCCGATGCCCAGCACCACCGCCGCGATGGCGCCTTGGGTCGTCGCGCGCTGCCAGTACAAGCCGCAGACCAGCGGCACGAAGGCGCCCACCAGCGGCACCTGGTAGGCACCCGAGACCAGCTCGTAGATCGGCGTGCCCTGCATGCGGATCGCATAGGCGAGCACCGCGGCGCTAAAGAGCAGCACCGTGATGCGCATCGTCATCAGGTTGGATTTGTCGCTGCCCGCCGGGCGGAACTGGCGCCAGATGTTCTCGGTGAAGGTCACGCTCGGCGCCAGCAGGGTGGCCGAGGCCGTCGACTTGATGGCCGACAGCAGCGCGCCGAAGAAGAACACCTGCATCACGAAGGGCATCTTCTCGAGCACCAGCGTCGGCAGCACCTTTTGCGGATCTTCCTTCAGCAGCGTCGCGGTCTGCTCCGGCATGATCAGGAGCGCGCTCGCGACCAGGAACATCGGCACGGCGGCGAACAGGATGTAGGCGATGCCGCCGATCACGGGCCCGCGCGTCGAGGCCTTCACGCTGTTGGCCGACATGACGCGCTGGAACACGTCCTGCTGCGGGATCGAGCCGAGCATCATGGTGATCGCGGCCGCGAAGAAGAAGACCATGTCCTTGAAATTCGGCTCCGGCCAGAAGCGGAACAGGTCCTTGCTGGAAGCGAAGGCGATGACCTTGTCGGCGCCGCCGGCCATGTTGCCGGCGAACATGGCGATCACCGCCAGGCCCAGCACCAGGATGATCATCTGGATGAAGTCTGTCACCGCCACCGACCACATGCCGCCGAAGAGCGTGTAGGCCAGGATCGAGACCACGCCGATCACCATGCCGATCGGGATGCTGATGACGCCGCCCGAGAGCAGGTTGAACACCAGCCCCAGCGCCGTGACCTGCGCCGACACCCAGCCGAGGTAGCTCAGCATGATGATCAGCGAGCAGGCGACCTCGATCGTGCGGCCGAAGCGCTCGCGGTAGTAGTCGCTGATGGTGAGCAGCGTCATGCGGTAGAGCTTGCCGGCGAAGAAGAGCCCGACCAGGATCAGGCAGGTGCCGGCGCCGAACGGGTCTTCCACCACGCCGTTCAGGCCCCCTTCGATGAACTTGGCAGGGATGCCGAGCACGGTTTCGGAGCCGAACCAGGTGGCGAAGGTCGTGGTCACGATCATGTAGAGCGGCAGATGGCGCCCGGCGATCGCGAAGTCGGTGGTGTTCTTCACGCGCTTGGCCGCATACAGGCCGACGGCGATCGTGAGCAGCAGGTAGACGATGACCAGGGTCAGCAGCACGACGAAATCTCCTCTCAGAAAAGACGCACGCGCACCAGCACCTGCATCGCGATCAACCCCAATACAAAACCTATGCCACCGTAGATGATGGCTTGCAGAAGCCGGTTGGTCCGCTTTTGAGCGGCCAGCAGTTCGATCAGTTCGCGCCGGTGGTCGGCCGGCCGATTTTCCAGGAAATCGTGCAGAAGCCGAGGCAGCTGGGGCAGCAGCTTGGCGTAGCGCGGCGCCTCGGCGCGCAGCTGCTCCAGCAGCTTGCGCGGGCCGATCTGGTCGCTCATCCACTTCTCGAGGAAGGGCTTGGCCGTGTGCCAGAGGTCCAGCTCGGGATCGAGCTGGCGGCCCAGGCCCTCGATGTTGAGCAGGGTCTTCTGCAGCAGCACCAGCTGCGGCTGGATCTCGACATGGAAGCGGCGCGAGGTCTGGAACAGGCGCATCAGGACCATGCCGAGCGAGATCTCCTTCAGCGGCCGGTCGAAGTAAGGCTCGCACACGGTGCGGATCGCGCCCTCGAGCTCGTCGATGCGCGTGCCCTCCGGCACCCAGCCGCTCTCGAGGTGCAGCTCGGCCACGCGCTTGTAGTCGCGCCTGAAGAAGGCGGCGAAGTTCTGCGCCAAATACTCCTTGTCGGACTCGGTCAGCGTGCCGATGATGCCGAAGTCCAGCGAGATGTAGCGCCCGAAAGTGGCCGGATCCAGGCTGACCTGGATGTTGCCCGGATGCATGTCGGCATGGAAGAAGCCGTCGCGGAACACCTGCGTGAAGAAGATGGTGACGCCGTCGCGTGCCAGCTTCGGGATGTCGACCCCGGCGGCCCGCAGGCGGTCGAGCTGAGCAATGGGCACGCCCTTCATGCGCTCCATCACGATCACCTCGGGATGGCAGAAGTCCCAGAGCATCTCGGGAATCATCACCAGTTCGAGCTTGCTCATGTTGCGCCGCAACTGGGCGGCGTTGGCGGCCTCGCGCACCAGGTCGAGCTCGTCGTGCAGGTACTTGTCGAACTCTGCGACCACCTCGCGCGGCTTGAGCCGCTTAGCGTCGGTCGACAATCCTTCCACCCAGGCGGCCATCATGGCCATGAGCTCCAGGTCCTTCTCGATCACGCTGCGCATGCCGGGCCGCAGCACCTTGACCGCGACCTCGCGCACGGCGCCGCCGGAATCGCGGATGGTCGCGAAATGCACCTGCGCGATCGAGGCGCTGGCCACCGGCGTCTCGTCGAACTGCACGAAGATCTCGCCGACCGGCCGGCGGAAGGCGCGCTCGATGGTCGCGATCGCCACCTTCGAATCGAAGGGCGGCACGCGGTCCTGCAGCCAGGCCAGCTCGTCCGCGATGTCGGACGGCAGCAGGTCGCGCCGCGTCGACAGCACCTGCCCGAACTTCACGAAGATCGGCCCCAGGCTCTCCAGCGCCTCGCGCAGGCGCTGGCCGCGCGGCGCGTCGAGATTGCGGCCGACGGAGACGACGCGCGCCACCACGCGCAGCCAGGGTTTCTGGAAGCTCGTGAGCACAAGCTCGTCGAGGCCGTAGCGCAGCGCGACCAGGACGATGACGATGCCGCGGTAGAAACGCCTCATTCGGGGCCTGCGGGCCCGGCGGCCTTGCCGCCGCGCTCACCGACGAACTGCCGCAGTGCCGCCACCACGCGCCGGGCGCCGGTGGCAATGGTGTGGGCGGGAACGTCGCCGATCAGGCGCGCCAGGTCATCCTCGACGTCCCAGCGCACGTGGTCGACCAGCCAGTTGACCTCGGCCGCCAGTTGCACGTCGCCTTCGATGCGCACCGGCGGCTTGTCGCCGCGAAACGCGGCCCGCGCGAGGCCGAATGGGGATTCCTCGGTCACCGCGAGCGTGAGCTCGGAGAGGGCGTCCGCGGGCGCCAGGTCAAGCAGGCCGGCCGGCGTGGCCACGAACTTCATCGTGACGAAGCGCCATTCGAACTGGACCACACGCCCTTGCTGGCGCATCAGCCGCTGCTGAGCCTCGGGTTCCTGCTGCAGCACGTGGTTGAGAAACAGCACGGCGCGGTGCTGGACCTCGTGGACGACCCAATCCGGCGGCTGCAGGCGGCTGCCGACGCGGTTGACGAAGTCCTCGAGAAAAGAAAATGGGGACGATGGTGTGACCATGTCCCCATTATTCCCGATGAACTATTTGCCCCCGGCTTTTCACTGCGCTTCGCTCCGTGTAACTCCACCCCCGGAGGGGCTGAAGCCCGCAGCTCCAAGCCTGCTTGCGCAGGCTTGGACGGGCTGAAGGGGCGCCGCCTCCGGCGGCGACTCGGGGCGCGGCCCGGCGGGCGGCCGCCGGGCAGGTCTCTCTTACTGCAGGGCTTGCACGCCCGCCACCAGCCAGCCGCTCGTGCCGCTGGTCGGCTTTGTCATGTTCCAGACCTCGCGGAAGGGGCTCGGGCCGGAGGACACGTCCTCGCGGATCATGCCGGAGAACTCGACGCTGGCCAGGTAGGCATCGGGCAGTTCCTCGATGCCCAGCAGCTTGGCGTCCAGCATCACGACCTCGGTCTTGTTCGGCTGGCCGCCCGTGTGGTTCTCGCGCTCGGCCAGCTGCTGGCGGATCTCGCCGACCATGCCGTCGGTCATCATCGAACGCAGGGTGCCGATGTCGGCGCGGTCCCAGGCGTCCTGAAGCGTCACGAAGTTGCGCTTGGCAGCAGCGAGGAAGCCGTCGGCATCGAAGCCGGCCGGAATGCCCCAGGACTGCGCACCGCCCAAGGCGGAACCGATCAGGCTGCCGCCGGCCGCTGCCGCGCCCGCCATCGACGAACCGCCGGTGCTGCGCTCGGCCGGGTGGTCGGGCTGCTGTGCCGAGCTGGCATCGAAGGCGGCGGTGTTGTGCTCCCACGGACGGGCGGAGGCGTCGTTGCCGACGTTGTTCGGGCTGTACTGCGAAGGCGCTGTCGCGTTGGCGGGATGGCCCGCGCCCTGGAAGGCGAAGCCGCCGCTGCGCGATGCGCCGTTGGCACGCGAGCGCGCCGCGAAGATGCGCCACACGACCACCGCCGCGACCACCAGCAGGAGGATCAGCAGGACATTGCCGAAGGCTGCGCCCAGGCCGAGCGAGTGCGCAAGCCAGGCCAGGCCGAGGCCGGCGGCCAGGCCGCCGAGCATGCCGGCCCACGGACGCTTGGGTGCCGCCGCAGCGGGCGCGGCCGCGGCCGGCTTGGCCGCAGCGCTGTTGACGTTCTGTGCGGGGGCGCCAGGCGTGGCCGGCGCAGTGGGCGTGGCTTCACGCTGCGTCACGTTGCCCGACTGCTTGCCGACCGACTTTCCGCCGCCCAGGCGGCGTGCGTCGGCATCGATGCTCACGGCCGCCAGCGCACACACCAGCAAAACGGACCAAAAACTTTTCATGACGTCTCCTCTTTCGGCAAAAAATTACTTCATCAGCACTTGATTCCAACATGCAGGGCGACGACGCCACCGGTCATGTTGTGATAGTCCACATGTCCGAAACCGCCCTCTTTCATGAGGGTCTTGAGCTCCTCCTGCGAGGGATGCATCCGGATCGACTCGGCCAGGTAGCGGTAGCTCGCATCGTCGCCCGCCACCACCTTGCCGAGCAGCGGCAGCACCTTGAACGAATACCAGTCGTAGGCCTTCGAAAGCGGCTTGGCGACTTTGGAGAACTCGAGCACCAGCAGCTTGCCGCGCGGCTTGAGCACGCGGTTCATTTCCTTCAGCGCAAGATCCTTGTGCGTCATGTTGCGCAGGCCGAAGGCGACGCTCACGACATCGAAGTGATCGTCGGGGAAGGGCAGCTTCTCGGCATCGCAAACCAGCGTGGGCAGCGCGACGCCGGCATCGAGCAAGCGGTCGCGGCCGGTGCGCAGCATGGCTTCGTTGATGTCGGTGTGCACCACCTCGCCGCTCATGCCCACCTTCTTCGCGAAGGCCAGCGCGAGGTCGCCGGTGCCGCCCGCGATGTCGAGCACCTTCGAGCCCTCGCCCACATTGGCGACCATGATCGTGTAGGCCTTCCAGGCACGGTGCAGGCCTGCCGACATCAGGTCGTTCATGAGGTCGTAGCGCGTCGCGACCGAGTCGAACACGCCGCGCACGCGCTGCGCCTTGTCGCTTTCCTCGACCGTCTCGAAACCGAAATGGGTACTGCTCATGCACCCGATGTTAGGCCGGAAGCGTTCACATCAAGCCGACGACCCCGCGACGACGGCGGTCATTCGTTGCTTTCGGCCGAAGGACGGCGCGCCCGACCGTTTAGTGGCTGCCGCAGGCGTGGCCGCCCTTGTCGGCCATCGGCGCGTCGCGGTCGACGCCCGCCGCGGCCAGACGCCGCTCGTACTCGGCCCAGAGTTCGTCCTGCTTGGCGCCCAGCTCGTACAGAAGGTCCCACGAGAAGATGCCGGTGTCGTGGCCGTCGGAGAAGCTCGGCTGCACCGCGTAGTTGCCGACCGGCTGCAGGTCCAGCAGCCCGACGTTGCGCTTGCCGGTCTGCAACACCTCCTGGCCCGGCCCGTGCCCCTGCACTTCCGCCGAGGGCGAATAGATGCGCATCAGCTCGAAGGGGATGCGGAAGGTGGCGCCGTCGGAAAAACCGACCTCCAGCACGCGCGACTGGTTGTGCACGGTGATCGATTGCGGCGTCGGTGCGCCGGCTTGCAAACCTGCCATCAAAAACTCCTAGTCGCCAGGCGCTGGACCATCTCGCGTTCCAGCGCCGGTAGTTTGACCTCGATTCCGGCCTCGCGTTCCGGATCGCGCTCGCGCTGCACTTCGGCCCAGACCGAGCCCGGAAAGCGTGGGTCCCAATCGAAGCGCGCGATCACGTGCCAGTGCAGGTGCGGCACCATGTTGCCCAGGGCCGCGAGGTTGATCTTGACCGGCGCCAGCGCATCGCGCAGGCTTTGTTCGACCACGGTCACGGCTTCCATGCACAGCGCGCGGTCTTGGGCGCTCAGGTCGGACCACTCGGCCACGTGGTCTTTCCAGACCACGCGATAGAACGCAGGAAAGCCCGCTTCCGCCGCATGGATGACGCGAAACTTCGCCGCCTCGAAAACCAAGCGGCCGCCGGTGTCGTCGCACAAAGGACAGCCCGCGACGGCACTCATACCAGCACGCGCTCGATGCCGCCCTGGTTTGCCGCCGCAACGTACTCGGGCATCCAGTCGTCGCCGAGGATCTTGTTGGCCATCTCGACCACGATGTAGTCGGCCTCGAGCAGGCCGTTGTTCAGGTCGTTGCCGTAGCGGCTCAGGCCCTGCAGGCAGCTCGGGCAGCTGGTGAGGATCTTGACGTTGGCCTTGGGCGCGACCATGCCGCTGTCGCGCAGTGCGGCCTCGCCCTTCTTCAGCTCCTCCTCCTTGCGGAAGCGGATCTGCGTCGAGATGTCCGGGCGCGTCACGCCGAGCGTGCCGGATTCGCCGCAGCAGCGGTCGTTCTTGAGGACCTGGTCGCCGACTAGCGCCCTCACCGTCTTCAGCGGGTCCTGCAGCTTCATCGGGCTGTGGCAGGGGTCGTGGTACAGGTAACCCCCAACGCCAGCGTCGCCGAGCGTGATGCCCTTCTCGAGCAGGTACTCGTGGATGTCGATGATCCGGCAGCCCGGGAAGATCTTGTCGAACTGGTAGCCCTGCAGCTGGTCGTAGCAGGTGCCGCAGCTCACCACCACGGTCTTGATGTCGAGGTAGTTCAGCGTGTTGGCCACGCGGTGGAAGAGCACGCGGTTGTCCGTGATCATCTTCTCCGCCTTGTCGTACTGGCCGCTGCCGCGCTGGGGGTAGCCGCAGCAGAGGTAGCCGGGCGGCAGCACGGTCTGCACGCCGGCGTGCCACAGCATCGCCTGCGTGGCCAGTCCCACCTGCGAAAAAAGACGCTCCGAGCCGCAACCCGGGAAATAGAACACTGCCTCGGTCTCGGAGGTGGTCGCCTTCGGGTTGCGGATGATCGGCACGTAGTCGGCATCCTCGATGTCGAGCAGCGCGCGCGCGGTCTGCTTGGGCAAGCCGCCCGGCATCTTCTTGTTGATGAAGTGGATCACCTGCTCCTTGACCGGCGCCGGGCCCAACGTCGCCGGCGGGGCCGCGGTCTGTTTCTTCGCGAGGCCGCGCAGCAGGTCGTTGGCCAGGCGCTGCGCCTTGAAGCCGATGTCGACCATGCCGGTGCGCATCATCTTGATGGTCTGCGGATTGGTGGCGTTGAGGAAGAACATCGCCGCCGCATTGCCGGGACGGAAGGACTTCTGGCCCATCTTGCGCAGCAGGTTGCGCATGTTCATCGACACGTCGCCGAAGTCGATGTCGACCGGGCACGGCGTCAGGCACTTGTGGCACACCGTGCAGTGGTCGGCCACGTCCTCGAACTCTTCCCAATGCTTGATGCTGACGCCGCGCCGGGTCTGTTCCTCGTACAGGAAAGCCTCGACCAGCAGCGAGGTCGCGAGGATCTTGTTGCGTGGCGAGTAGAGCAGGTTGGCACGCGGCACGTGGGTCGCACACACCGGCTTGCACTTGCCGCAGCGCAGGCAGTCCTTCACGCTGTCGGCAATGGCGCCGATGTCGCTCTGCTGCATGATCAGCGACTCGTGGCCCATGAGGCCGAAGCTCGGCGTGTAGGCGTTGGTCAGGTCGGCATGCAGCGGGCCGCCGTCGCCGATCATCGGACGCAGCAGCTTGCCCTTGTTGAAGCGCCCTTCCGGGTCGACCCGCTTCTTGTAGTCGGTGAAAGGCTGCAGTTCTTCGTCGGAAAGGAATTCGAGCTTGGTGATGCCGATGCCGTGCTCGCCCGAGATCACGCCGTCGAGGCTGCGCGCCAGAACCATGATGCGGGCCACCGCGGCATGCGCAGTCTGCAGCATCTCGTAGTTGTCGCTGTTGACTGGGATGTTGGTGTGCACGTTGCCGTCGCCGGCGTGCATGTGCAGCGCGATCCAGACGCGGCCCTTGAGCACGCGCTGGTGGATCGCATTGCACTCGGCCAGGATCGGCGCGAACTCGGCGCCGCTGAAGATGGCCGCAAGCGGCGCGCGGATCTGCGTTCTCCAGCTCGCGCGCAGGGAATGGTCCTGCAGCTGCGGGAACAGCGTGTCCACCTGCTCCAGCCAGCCGCGCCAGAGCGCGCGCACCTCGCGCACCAGCGCCAGCGCCTGCGCGACGCGGTCTTCGAGCAGCTCGGCCGACGCAATCTCGCTGGCATCGTCGCTCTTGCCGAGCGGCAGGTTGCCGCGCGTGAAGAAGGCCTCGAGCTCGTCGGCGAGCGCGAGCTTGTTCTGAAGCGAGAGCTCGATGTTGATGCGCTCGATGCCGTCGGTGTACTCGGCCATGCGCGGCAGCGGGATCACCACGTCCTCATTGATCTTGAAGGCGTTGGTGTGCTTGCTGATCGCAGCCGTGCGCTTGCGGTCGAGCCAGAACTTCTTGCGCGCCTCGGGGCTGATCGCGATGAAGCCCTCGCCGCTGCGCGAGTTGGCAATGCGCACCACTTCGGAGGTGACGCGCGCGACCGCATCGGCATCGTCGCCGGCGATGTCGCCGAACAGCACCATCTTCGGCAGGCCGCCGTGCTTCTTGGACTTGGTCGCGTAGCCGACCGCCTTGAGGTAGCGGTCGTCCAGGTGCTCCAGGCCTGCCAGCAGCACACCGGAGCGCTTCTGCTCGGCGAACATGAAATCCTTGATCTCGACGATGCTGGGTACCGCGTCCTTGGCATTGCCGAAGAACTCCAGGCAGACCGTGCGCGTGTGCGCCGGCATGCGGTGCACCACCCAGCGCGCGCTGGTGATGAGGCCGTCGCAGCCTTCCTTCTGGATGCCGGGCAGGCCCGAGAGGAACTTGTCGGTCACGTCCTTGCCCAGGCCTTCCTTGCGGAAGGTCTTGCCGACGATCTCGAGCCGCTCGTTGCGCAGCCGGGTCTTGCCGTCGGCCGCGAAGTACTGCAGCTCGAAGACGGCACTGTCGGCGTCGTGAATCTTGCCGAGGTTGTGGCCGATGCGCGTGACTTCCAGCCACTCGGCCTCGGGTGTCACCATGCGCCAGGAGGCCAGGTTGTCGAGCGCGGTGCCCCAGAGCACGGCCTTCTTGCCGCCCGCGTTCATCGCGACATTGCCGCCGACGCAGGAGGCTTCGGCCGAGGTGGGGTCGACCGCGAACACGAAGCCCGCGCGCTCGGCGGCATCGGCCACCCGCTGCGTGACCACGCCGGCTTCGGTCCAGACGGTGGGCACCGGAGCCTCGAGGCCGGGCAGCGAGACCATCTCGACCTCGGTCATGGCCTCGAGCTTCTCGGTGTTGATGACGGCGCTATTCCAGGTCAGCGGGATCGCGCCGCCGGTGTAGCCGGTGCCGCCGCCGCGCGGAATGATGGTGAGCCCCAGCTCGATGCAGCCCTTGACCAGCCCGGCCATCTCGGCCTCGGTGTCGGGCGTGAGCACGACGAAGGGGTATTCGACCCGCCAGTCGGTCGCATCCGTCACGTGCGACACGCGCGAGAGGCCGTCGAACTTGATGTTGTCCTTGGCCGTGAGCCGGCCCAGCGCGCGCGTGGCCTTGCGCCGGAGCGCCGCGACGTCGCGGAACATGGTGTCGAAGGCCTGCACCGCCTGGGCCACCAGCGCGGTGAGCTCGCCGACCAGCGCGTCGCGCTGCGCGGCCGCGTTCGGGGTGCGGCGCTTCTGCACCTCGGACAGGCGGTGGTTGAGCGCATCGACCAGCTGGCCGCGACGGCGCGGGTTGTCCAGCAGGTCGTCGACCAGATAGGGATTGCGCTGCACCACCCAGATGTCGCCCAGCACCTCGTAGAGCATGCGCGCCGAACGGCCGGTGCGGCGCTCGGCCCGCAGCGTCTGCAGCAGTTCCCAGCCGCGCTCGCCCAGGAGGCGGATCACGATCTCGCGATCGGAAAAACTCGTGTAGTTGTAAGGGATCTCACGCAGTCGCGCGGGCTCTTCGGCCTGCGACAACAACGCCGTCAACGCGGTCGGAGCATTCATCGGGGGAGTGGCCTCGGTCGGGCGCTGCGCGCCCATGAACCAGGGCGCTCGATTTTAAGTCAGGCCCGGGGGCCTTGCCCGGGCGCCTAGAACAGCACTCGGCTGCGGATGGTGCCGGGCACCTTCGCCAGCTTTTCGAGTGCCAGGTCGGAATAGGCGGCATCGATGTCGGTCACCACGTAGCCCACCTTCTCGTTGGTCTGCAGGAACTGCGAGGCGATGTTGATCTTGTTCTCGGCGAACACGCGGTTGATATCGGACAGCACACCCGGCACGTTGCGGTGGATGTGCAGCAGCCGATGCTTGCCCGGATGCGCCGGCAGCGCCACCTCGGGGAAGTTGACCGAGGAGGTCGAGGTGCCGTTGTCGCTGTACTTCACCAGTTTCTCGGCCACCTCGAGGCCGATGTTGGCCTGCGCCTCCATCGTCGAGCCGCCGATGTGCGGCGTGAGGATCACGTTGTCCAGCCCGCGCAGCGGCGACTGGAATTCGTCCTTGTTGCTGCGCGGCTCGACCGGGAACACGTCGATCGCGGCGCCCAGGAGCCTCTTCTGCTTGAGCACCTCGGCCAGCGCATCGATCTCGACCACGGTGCCGCGCGAGGCATTGATCAGGATTGCGCCGGGCTTCATGGCGGCGAGTTCGGGCGCACCGATCATCCATTGCGTGGCCTGGGTCTCGGGCACGTGCAGTGTCACGATGTCGCTTTGCGACAGCAGATCGTGCAGGTCGCGCACCTGGCGCGCGTTGCCCAGCGGGAGCTTGGTGACCACGTCATAGAAGGCGACTTGCATGCCGAGCGCCTCCGCCAGCACCGACAGCTGCGCGCCGATGGAGCCGTAGCCCACGATGCCCAGCGTCTTGCCGCGGATCTCGAAGGCGTTCTCGGCCGACTTGAGCCAGCCGCCGCGATGCGCCACCGCGCTCTTCTCCGGCACGCCGCGCAAGAGAAGGATGGCCTCGGCCAGCACCAGCTCGGCCACCGAGCGCGTGTTGGAGTAAGGCGCGTTGAAGACCGCCACGCCGTGCTCGCGCGCCGCATCCAGGTCGATCTGGTTGGTGCCGATGCAAAAGGCGCCGACCGCGACCAGCTTCTGCGCGGCGGCAAATACCTCGGCCGTCAATTGAGTCCGCGAGCGGATGCCCAGGAAGTGCACGTCGGCGATGCGGGCCTTGAGTTCCGCCTCGGGCAGCGCACCGGCCAGCGTCTCGATATTCGAGTAGCCCGCGGCCCGCAGCACATCGACGGCCGATGGATGGATGCCTTCGAGCAGAAGGAACTTGATCTTGCTCTTGTCGAGGGAGGTCTTGCTCATGGAAGCCCCGGCGACGGGCCAGAAAAAACGGAGGGCGATGCTAGCATGGTGCAATGCAGCAAGCACCCGCTGCCGGCCATGCCCCTGAAAAGGGTTTCCCCGTCTGGTGAACCCCTGAAGCGCGTGCGACAAATGTGACGCTGCCGTGTCATACGTGCCGCCTAGCATTCGCGCTTTCTTTTTCTTCAGGAGTCTTCATGCGATTCAAAACGCTCGCCGTGGCATCGGCGCTTGCGGCAACCCTCTTCGCACCGGCGATGGCGCAGACCGAGATCCAGTGGTGGCATTCCATGAGCGGCCCGCTCGGCGAATGGGTCAACGACCTGGCCAAGCAATACAACGAGAGCCAGAAGGACTACAAGGTCGTGGCCACCTACAAGGGCCAGTACGATGAGTCGATGACGGCCGCCATCGCCGCCTACCGCTCGGGCAATGCACCTGACATCCTGCAGGTGTTCGAGGTGGGCACCGCGACCATGATGGCTTCCAAGGGGGCCATCAAGCCGGTGGGCGAAGTGATGAGCTCGGGCGGGGCCAAGTTCGATCCCAGCGTCTACGTGCCCGCGGTCGCCGGTTACTACACGGCGCCGAACGGCCAGATGCTGAGCTTCCCGTTCAACAGCTCGACCACGATCTTCTATTACAACAAGGATGCCTTCAAGGCGGCCGGCCTGGACCCTGAGAAGGCGCCCACCACCTGGCCCGAAGTCATGGCGGCGGCCGACAAGCTCAAGGCCAGCGGCCACAAGTGCCCCTTCACCA
The DNA here is from genome assembly GCF_057656935.1 of Variovorax sp. Soil_C_33. Lineage (NCBI taxonomy): Bacteria > Pseudomonadati > Pseudomonadota > Betaproteobacteria > Burkholderiales > Comamonadaceae > Variovorax > Variovorax sp. Soil_C_33. The sequence goes on along the minus strand of NZ_JBDGJK010000006.1, from coordinate 134,533 downwards.
CGAGCTGGATGAGCTGGACCCAACTGGAAAGTTTCTCGGCTTGGCACAACACCCTGTACGCGACGCAGAACAACGGCTTCGGCGGCACCAGTGCACGTCTGGCCTTCAACTCGCCGCTGCAAGTGCGCCATTTCGAGAACCTGGCGAAGATGTCGAAGGACGGCACCTTCGTCTACAAGGGCCGCAACAACACGGCCGACGCCGCCTTCCCCTCCGGCGAGTGCGCGATGATGACCGGCTCGTCGGGTCTGTATGCCCGCGTGGCCAAGGACGCCAAGTTCAAGTACGGCATCTCGACCCTGCCCTACTACCCTGACGTGAAGGGCGCACCGCAGAACACGGTGATCGGCGGCGCCAGCCTGTGGGTGATGTCCGGCAAGCCGGCCGACCACTACAAGGGCGTGGCCAGCTTCTTCAACTTCCTGTCCGACACCAAGGTGCAGGCCGAGAGCCACAAACGCACCGGCTACCTGCCCATCACCACGGCCGCCTACAAGCTGACCGAGGCCTCGGGCTTCTACAAGGAGAAGCCGGGCACCGACGTGGCCGTGACGCAGATGATCCGCAAGACCACCGACAAGTCGCGCGGCGTCCGCCTGGGCAGTTTCGTGCAGATCCGCACCATCGTCGACGAGGAAACCGAGCAGATCTGGAGCGGCAAGAGGAGCGCCAAGGAGGCACTCGACGCCGCCGTCAAGCGCGGCGACGAGCAACTCGAGCGCTTCCAGAAAGCGAACAAGGGCTAGCGCCCTTGTTCGCTTCGCGGCAGTAATGGCACCCCACCCTGCCCTCCCCGCCAAGCGAGGAGGGTGCCTGCCGGTGAGGTGAGCGCCGCTGTAGACTCGCACGCCCGCCCTCATTGGAAGAACCGAGGGCGGGCGTTTCGTTGTTGAGGGTTTGGAGAGGTATGGAGAAACGCGTTCTTTTCCGGTCGGCCTGGCTGCCCTGGCTGCTGGTCGCGCCGCAGATGGCGGTGATCCTGGTGTTCTTCTTCTGGCCGGCAAGCCAGGCCATCTGGCAATCGATGCAGTCGGAGGATGCCTTCGGCATCTCCACCGCCTTCGTCGGCCTGGAGAACTTCCAGACCCTGTTCGACGACCCGGCCTACATCGAGTCCTTCAAGGTCACGGCGCTCTTTTCGGTTCTGGTGGCTGGGATCGGCATCGCGCTGTCGTTGATGCTGGCCATCTTCGCCGACCGCATCCTGCGAGGCGGCCTGGTCTACAAGACTTTCCTGATCATTCCCTACGCGGTGGCGCCGGCCATTGCGGGCGTGCTGTGGGTATTCATGTTCTCGCCCAGCATCGGCGTGGTGTCGTACTTTCTGCGCTACATGGGCATGGACTGGAACCACCTGCTCAACTCCAACCACGCCCTCACGCTGATCGTGGTGGCCGCCGTTTGGAAGCAGATCTCCTACAACTTCCTGTTCTTCCTCGCCGGCCTGCAGTCCATTCCCAAGGCACTGATCGAGGCCGCCGCCATCGATGGCGCCGGGCCGCTTCGGCGCTTCATCACGATCCAGTTTCCGCTGCTGTCGCCCACCACCTTCTTCCTGCTGGTGATCAATATCGTCTACGCCTTCTTCGACACCTTCGCGATCGTGCATGCGACGACCGAGGGCGGGCCAGGGCGTGACACCGCGATCCTGGTCTACAAGGTCTGGCACGACGGCTTCAAGGCGCTGGACCTGGGCGGCTCGGCCGCGCAGTCGGTGGTGCTGATGGTGATCGTCGTCGCGCTGACGGTGATCCAGTTCCGCTACGTCGAAAAGAAGGTCCAGTACTGATGATCGCCCGATCCATCGCCCTTTCCCGGAGGCAACACCATGGTTGAACGCCGCCCCGGCCTCACCTTCCTGTCGCATGTGGTGCTGATCCTGGGCATCGCCATCGTGGCCTTCCCCATCTACCTGGCCTTCGTCGCATCCACCCACACGCGCGACGAGATCCTGCGGGTGCCGATGCCGCTCCTGCCGGGCGGCCACATGTTCGAGAACTACAGCGCTGCCCTGCTGGGCGCCGACACCCAGGGCGCGCGCGTGGTGGTGGGCCGCATGATGTGGATCAGCCTGGTCACGGCGCTCGTCATCAGCATCGGCAAGATCGCGATCTCGCTGCTGTCGGCCTTCGCCATCGTGTACTTCCGCTTTCCGTTCAAGAAGATCGTCTTCTGGATGATCTTCGTGACCTTGATGCTGCCGGTGGAGGTGCGCATCCTGCCGACCTACAAGGTGCTGGCAGACCTCAACATGCTCAACACCTACGCGGGACTGACGATACCGCTGATCGCGTCGGCCACTGCCACCTTCCTGTTTCGGCAGTTCTTCCTCTCCGTGCCCGACGAACTGGTGGAGGCAGCCCGCATGGACGGCGCCGGGCCGATGCGCTTCTTCAAGGACATCCTGGTGCCGCTGTCGCAGACATCGATCGCCGCACTGTTCGTGATCCAGTTCATCTACGGATGGAATCAGTACCTGTGGCCGCTCTTGGCCACCACCAGCGAGGACATGTACCCGGTGGTGATCGGCATCAAGCGAATGATCGCCTCGGGCGACGCAGCGGTGGACTGGAACCTGGTGATGGCCACCGCCATCCTGGCGCTGGTGCCGCCGGCGATCGTGGTGGTGCTGATGCAGCGCTGGTTCGTCAAGGGCCTCGTGGATACCGAGAAGTAACCGACAAAGAAGCAAACGACGCAATGGCTGCCATCTCTCTTCGCAACGTCATCAAGCGCTACGGCCACGGGGCCAAGGCCAACCAGGTCATCCACGGCGTCTCGGCCGACGTCAACGACGGCGAGTTCGTCGTCATCGTCGGCCCTTCGGGCTGCGGCAAATCCACGCTCTTGCGCATGGTCGCGGGCCTGGAGGAAATCAGCGCGGGCGAGATCGCGATCGGCAACCGCGTAGTCAACAACATCGAGCCGGCCCAGCGCGACATCGCGATGGTGTTCCAGAACTACGCGCTGTATCCGCACATGTCGAATTTCGACAACATGGCGTACGGGCTCAAGATCGCGAAGGTGCCCAAGGACGAGATCAAGGCGCGCGTGGACAAGGCCGCCAAGATCCTCGAGCTCGGCCACCTGCTCGAACGCAAGCCGCGCGAGCTCTCGGGCGGCCAGCGCCAGCGCGTGGCGATGGGCCGCGCGATCGTGCGGCAGCCGCAGGTCTTCCTGTTCGACGAGCCGCTCTCCAACCTCGACGCCAAGCTGCGCGCGCAGACCCGCCTCGAGATCCAGAAGCTGCACCGCGAGCTGGGCATCACCTCGCTCTTCGTCACGCACGACCAGGTCGAGGCCATGACTCTCGCGCAGCGCATCATCGTGATGAACGCCGGCGTGATGGACCAGTTCGGCACGCCCGAGGAGGTGTATGCGCGCCCCGCCACCACCTTCGTCGCGAGCTTCATCGGTTCGCCGCCGATGAACCTGCTGAAGCACGCGCCCGGCGTGCGGCCGGGCACGATCCTCGGCATCCGTCCCGAGCATCTGACCCTCGATGCGGACGGCTGGCCGGTGCAGGTCGAGTACGTCGAACTGCTGGGCGCCGAGCGGCTGATCTACGGCCGCATCGGCGAAGAGCAGCTGATCATGCGCACCGACGAGAGCCAGACGCCGCCGGTCACCGGCGATACGGTCCGGATTGCCGCGCGCCAGGACAAGCTGCATTGGTTCGACGCCGGGTCGGGCAAACGCGCGGCATGACCCCCTGGCCCTACCCTTTCTGGATCGCCCACCGCGGCGCCGGCAAGCTGGCTCCCGAGAACACCCTTGCCGCCTTCCGCCTCGGCGCCGAGCACGGCTACCGCATGTTCGAGTGCGATGCGAAGCTCAGCGCCGACGGCGTCCCCTTCCTGTTGCACGACAGCACGCTGCAACGCACCAGCAGCGGCCATGGCGTCGCCGGCGAGCGTGCATGGTCGGAGCTGGCGCAGCTCGACGCCGGCGCCTGGCATTCGCGCCGCTATGCCGGCGAGCCGCTGCCCAGTCTCGAAGCCCTGATCCGCTTCTGCCTCGCCAACAGCTATGCCCTCAACATCGAGATCAAGCCGACGCCGGGCGTCGAACTGAACACCGGCGGACGTGTCGCGCAGCTCGCGGCGCGGCTGTGGGCCGGCTCGGCCGTCGCGCCGCCCCTCCTGACCTCCTTCGCGCCCGAATCCCTGGAGGGTGCGCGGTCGGCCCAGCCCGAACTGCCGCGCGGCCTGCTGCTCGACACGCTGCGGGACGGCTGGCTCGACACCGCGCGCCGGCTCGATTGCGCCGCGGTCGTCTGCAACTACGCGCTGTGGGATGCCGCCACGGTGGCGCAGGTGCACGCCGCCGGCCTGCGCGCGCTGAGCTATACCGTCAACGACGAGTGGTTGGCGAAGCGGCTGATCGCTCTCGGCACCGACGGCATCATCACCGACCGCGTCGACCGCTTCAGTCCTGCGGCCTGAGCCGGCGCGCAGGGCCGGCGCGAAGCCCTTCTATGATGAAGCCATGAGTTGGATGCACCGCCTCGCGGCCCTGCTGCTGGCCGCCGTCCTCTGCGGCGGCGCCTTTGCACAGAGCACCACCGCCCCGCCGGAGGCCACAGTGGCCGACCTGCGGGCCCAGCTCGACCGCATCCCTGCCTCCGTCGAGACCAACGCCGAGGTGCGCGAGCTCATCGCCCGCATCAACGCCATCGGTGCCCAGGCCGACAAGTTCGTCGCCTCGCGCACCGGGCAGCTCAACGACCTCAATGCGCGGCTGGGCGAATTGGGGGACCCGCCAGCCGCGGGCGCCCCGCCCGAGGACCCCGACATCACCCGCCAGCGCGCCGCGCTGCTGAGGGAACGCAACGCGCTCGATGCCGACATCCGCCTGGCGCGGCTGATCACGGTCGATGCACAGCAGCGCGGCAGCGAGCTGCTGGCCAAGCGCCGCGCGCTGTTCGAGGCCCAGCTCACCGAGCGCGCGCCCTCGCCGCTCGGCCGCCAGTTCTGGTTCGACATCGCCGACGCCTGGCCCGCCGACGTGGAGCGCCTGGCCAGCCTTCGCGACGAGCTGCTGGCCGGCTTCGACACCGCGCGGGCGCCAGAGCACCGCATCGGAGTGCTGGCGAGCCTGGGCGTCGCGCTGCTGCTGGCGCTGCTGGGCAACTGGGCGGCGGAACGCGGCCTGATGCGGCTGGCCGTGCGCGTGCTGCCGGCCGGGCGGCTGCGCCGCTCGCTGCTAGTGATCGCGGTGGTCGGCGTCAACGTGCTGCTCATCGCGCTGGCGGCACAGGGCGTCTTCGCCACGTTGGACCGCCACGGCGTTTGGGGGCCGCAGATCCGCAAGCTGGCCCAGGCGGTGGTGCAGTCCATCATCTTCATCGCCTTTGTGGTCGGGCTGGGCCGCGCACTCTTGTCCAACGGCCGGCCCTCGTGGCGACTGCCGCCCATCCCCGATTCCATGGCCAGGCGCCTGGCGCCCTTCCCCTGGCTCACGGCCTTGATCGCGGTGCTGGTCTGGGTGCCCAGCCAGGTCAATGCCGTGGTGGACGCCAGCTTCGCGGCCGCGGTTGCGACGCATGTCGTGACGGCGCTCGCGCTGACCGCGCTGATCGGCACGATGCTGCTGCGCCTGCACGAACCCCGCGGCGTGCCGACGCATGCCGCGGCCGCCGCGGAGGGGGGCAAGCCGCAGGCCGAAGCGCCGCCCGCCGAGCCGGAGCGGCCGATGTGGATCAGCTTCCTGCTGAGCGCCGTGGCGCTGGCGGTGGTTGTGATCTGGGTGCTGGTGGCCTTGGGCTACGTGGCGCTGGCCAGCTTCCTGGCCAACCAGCTGACCTGGACTGGCATCGTCGCCTCGGCCTTCTATTTGCTCTTCAAGTTCGCCGACGACCTGTTCATGGCCACCGTGGCCTCGCGCAGCAGCTTCGGCCAGAAGCTGCAGAAGAGCTTCGGTTTCGCGCCGCGCACGCTGGACCAGGCGGCCGTGGTGCTTTCGGGCCTGGCCCGCGTCGCGCTTTTCTTCTACATGCTGATCGCGCTGGCCACGCCGCTGGGCACCGGGCCGGGCGAGGTGTTTCAGCGCAGCGGCCAGTTCGGTACCGGCTTCAAGGTCGGCGAGTTCCAGCTGGTGCCGGGCGCGATCTTCAGCGCGGTCGCGGTGCTGGCGGTCGGCTTCGTCGCGCTGCGCGTGATCAAGAAGTGGCTGGAGGCGCACTACCTGCCGCAAACCGCGCTCGAGCCCGGCATGCAGAGCTCGATCACGACGCTGCTCGGCTACGTGGGCGGCATCCTGGTGGTCGCCTTCGCGCTGTCGGCGCTGGGCATCGGCATCGAGCGCATCGCCTGGGTGGCGAGCGCACTGTCGGTCGGCATCGGCTTCGGGCTGCAGGCGATCGTGCAGAACTTCATCTCCGGGCTGATCCTGCTGGCCGAGCGCCCGGTCAAGGTCGGCGACTGGGTGGTGCTGGGCAATGCCGAAGGAGATGTGCGACGCATCAACGTGCGCGCCACCGAGATCCAGCTGGGCGACCGCTCCACGCTGATCGTGCCGAACTCGGAGTTCATCACCAAGACCGTGCGCAACATGACGCTGGCCAACGCCGAGGGCCGCGTGCTGATTCGCCTGCCGATGCCGCTCAACACCGACGCCCAGCGCACGCGCGACCTGATGCTGGCGGCCTGTGCAGATCATGCCGGCGTGCTGCCCTCGCCCGCGCCCACGGTCACGCTCGAGGGCATCGAGAACGGCATGCTGATCTTCCAGGCGATCGCCTACGTGCAGAGCCCGCGCCTGGCCGGCGGGGTGCGCAGCGACCTGCTCTTCGCCATCCTCGACCTGCTGAAGGCGGCCGGCCTGCCGCTGGCGGTGCCCACCATGGTGATGTCGCCGACGGAGCCGCCGGCGCGGCCCGCGCCGACGCCGCCCTTGCCGGTTTGAGCCGAAGCTCGGTTCAACCGCGCCAGCCGCGCAGGAGCCACCACTGGACGGTGCCGCAGACCGCCACCAGCGCGGCATAGGTCGCCATCTGCCCGTCACGGCCGAAGAAGACCAGGCCGGCGATCAGCACGGCCAGGCCGGCAGCGAAGTTGACGGCGAGCTGCGTCCACAACCCGGTCGCAGTGCTGCGCTTGTGCATGGCAAGCCGAAACAGCACTGCGAGCAGTAGCGCGACGAAGAAGGCCGGCGCCGCAAAGTTGAGCAAATGGAACAGCAGGTCGAGCGCGGACATCGAAGGCAAAGGGGCCGCCGGTTTTCGGGTCATCCGCGGATGCGGCGGCCTATGGCGGCGGCGGATTTTATAATCACCGGTTATGTCAGTCTGGGCTCTCGGCTTGAACCACACGACCGCGCCGCTTGACCTGCGCGGTCGGTTCGCGTTCGCGATCGACCAGATTGCCCCCACGCTGCAGAGCCTGCGGCGTTCCTTCGGCTCCCACCGGCATCCCGACGTGGAGGCCGCCATCATCTCGACCTGCAACCGCACCGAGATCTACTGCGCCGCCGAGCACTTGGCGCTCGACCACACGGTCGAGTGGCTGGCCCAGAGCGGCGGCGTCGCCCCGGCCCTGCTGCGCTCGCATGCCTATGCGCTGCACGACGACCAGGCTGCGCGCCACGCCTTCCGCGTCGCTGCCGGCCTCGATTCGATGGTGCTGGGCGAGGCCCAGATCCTCGGCCAGATGAAGGACGCCGTGCGCGCCGCCGAAACCGCCGGCGCGCTGGGCAGCACGCTGAACCAGCTGTTCCAGCGCTCCTTCGCCGTCGCCAAGGAGGTGCGCACCGCCACCGAGATCGGCGCCCATTCGATCAGCATGGCCGCCGCCGCCGTCCGGCTGGCGGCGCAGCTGTTCGAGGACCTGAAGCAGACGCGCGTGCTGTTCGTGGGCGCGGGCGAAATGATCGACCTGGCGGCGACCCATTTCGCGGCCAAGGAGCCGAAGTCCATCGTCATCGCCAACCGGACGCTCGAGCGCGGCGAAAAACTGGCCTCGCGCTTCGGCGGCGAAGCCATGCGGCTGGCCGACCTGCCTCAGCGCCTGGCCGAATTCGACATCGTCGTGAGCTGCACGGCAAGCACCCTGCCGCTGATCGGGCTCGGCGCCGTCGAACGCGCGCTGAAGCTGCGCAAGCACCGCCCGATGTTCATGGTCGACCTGGCCGTGCCGCGCGACATCGAGCCCGAAGTCAAGGCGCTCGAAGACATCTACCTCTACACGGTCGACGACCTGGCGCAGGTGGTTCAGCAGGGCCACGCCAGCCGCCTAGCCGCGGTGGCAGAGGCCGAAGTCATCATCGACGCCGGTGTGCGCAGCTTCATGCACTGGCTCGACCAGCGCGGCACCGTGCCGCTGATCCAGCAGCTCAATGCCCAGACCGACGAATGGCGCGCCATGGAACTGGCCCGCGCACGCAAGCTGCTGGCCAAGGGCGAGCCGGTCGAGGCCGTGCTGGAGGCGCTGTCGCGCGGCCTCACTCAGAAGATGCTGCACGGCGCGATGGCCGAGCTGCATGCCGGCGACGCCAGCGCGCGCGAGCACACGGCGCAGGCCATCTCGCGGCTCTTCCTGCGCAAAGAGCGTTAGCGACGCCGGCCGTGCCGGTTGCGCACGCCGCAACCCATGCCCGCCGCCGTGCGCATCGCGCGGCCCGTTCTTCCCGCTTTCCGCCCCCTCTCGTGAAACCCTTTCTCCGCCACCAACTCGAGCGCTACGCGCAACGCCTCGGCGAACTCGACTTCCTGCTTTCACGCGAGGACATCATGTCCGACATGGCGCAATACCGGACCATCTCGCGCGAGCATGCCGAGGTGACGCAGATCGCGGGCCGCTACGCGCGCTACCTGCAGCGCGAATCGGACCTGGCCGGTGCGCGGGAGATGCTCGGCGACGCCGACATGGCCGAGATGGCGCAGGAGGAGATCGCGAGCGCCGAAGCCGAGCTGCTGCAGCTCGAGGACGAGCTGCAGCGCCTGCTGCTGCCCAAGGATCCGGACGACGCGCGCAACGCCTTCCTCGAAATCCGCGCGGGCACCGGCGGCGACGAGTCGGCGCTGTTCGCCGGCGACCTGCTTCGCATGTACACGCGCTATGCCGAGCGCACCGGCTGGCGCTGCGAGATCGTGAGCGAAAGCGAGAGCGAGCTCGGCGGCTACAAGGAAGTGGTGGTGCGCATCGCGGGCGACGAGGTCTTCGGCAAGCTGCGCTTCGAGTCCGGCGGCCATCGCGTGCAGCGCGTGCCCGCGACCGAGACCCAGGGCCGCATCCACACCAGCGCCTGCACCGTCGCCGTGCTGGCCGAGCCCGACGAAACGGTGGCCGTGCAGATCAACCCGGCCGACCTGCGCATCGACACCTACCGCGCGAGCGGAGCCGGCGGCCAGCACATCAACAAGACCGATTCGGCGGTGCGCATCACGCACATCCCCACCGGCATCGTCGCCGAGTGCCAGGATGACCGCAGCCAGCACCGCAACAAGGCCAAGGCGCTGCAGGTGCTGTCGGCACGCATCCAGGAAAAAGATCGCAGCGAGCGCGCGGCCAAGGACGCCGCCCTGCGCAAAGGCCTGATCGGCAGCGGCGACCGCTCCGACCGCATCCGCACCTACAACTTCCCGCAGGGCCGGCTCACCGACCACCGCATCAACCTCACGCTCTACAAGCTGCAGGCGATCATGGAAGGCGACCTCGGCGACGTGCTGGCGGCGCTGCAGTCGGCGCGCGAGGCCGAACAGCTGGCGGAGCTGGAAGCGAGCCTGCCCGCGTGATGCCGCCGGTTTCGAATTCGCCCTCCACCGCGGCAGAGATGCTCGCCGCCGCCGCGGCGCTGGGGGTGGAGCGGCTCGATGCCCAGTTGCTGCTGCTGCATGCGCTGGGCCGCGCCTTGGACGACCGCGCCTGGCTGCTGGCGCACGACACGGACGCGCTGGCGGAAAGCGCCTGGCTGCGCTTCGCCGAGCTCTGTGCCCGCCGCGTCGCCGGCGAACCGGTCGCCTACCTGGTCGGCGAGAAAGAGTTCCACGGGCTCGGCCTCCTGGTCGACGCCCGCGTCCTGGTGCCCCGGCCAGACACCGAAACCCTGGTCGACTGGGCGCTGCAATGCCTGGAAGGCTGCACGGCACCGTCCGTGATCGACCTCGGCACGGGCAGCGGCGCGATCGCGCTGGCCATCCGGCACGCCCGCCCCGATGCGCAGGTCACGGCGGTGGATGCCAGCGCCGATGCCCTGGCGGTTGCCCGTGCCAATGCACAGCGGCTCGGCTTGGCCGTCCGCTGGATCGAAGCCGACTGGCTGGACGGCGCCGGCACCGGCTACGACCTGGTAGTTTCGAACCCGCCCTACGTCGCGGCCGGCGATGCCCACCTGGCCGCCCTGCGCCACGAACCGCCGGGCGCCCTGGTCTCGGGGCCGGATGGCCTCGACGACATCCGGCGCATCGTCCAGGCCGCGCCGCAGCATCTGCGGGACGGCGGCTGGCTGCTGCTCGAACACGGCTACGACCAGGCCGCCCAGGTCCGTGAACTGCTGGCAGCCGGCGGCTTCGCCGAAGTCCAAAGCCGCGACGACCTCGCCGGCATCGCACGCTGCTCCGGCGGGATCTGGCGCACGGTGAAATAATCCGCCCAGCTTACTTTTTGGAGTCCCCCATGACCGACGCCCAGCAACGTATCGACGATCTCGTCAAGACCAACGATCTTGTGCTCTTCATGAAGGGCAATGCCAGCTTCCCGATGTGCGGCTTCTCGGGCCGCGCGATCCAGATCCTCAAGGCCGTGGGCGTCGACACGCGCACGCTCAAGACCGTCAATGTGCTCGAGGACGACGCCATCCGCCAGGGCATCAAGGAATACAGCAACTGGCCGACGATCCCGCAGCTCTACGTGAAGGGCGAATTCGTCGGCGGCTCGGACATCCTGATGGAAATGTACGAGTCGGGCGAATTGCAGCAGATGCTCAACGGCAGTCCGGCCTGAATGTGGCTACCGGGGGCAACACCAGCGGCCCGGCAAAGCCGGTTCCGCGGTGTTTCACCAACGGGCCTGACTTCGTCGGCCACGAGGCGTCCACCATGAGCCACGAACACTCCGATCATGACCACGAGGCTGACAGCCCCGCCTGGAAGCACGACGGCGTGCGCGTGATTCCCGGCAACCGGCTCGATACCAACACGGCACAGACGCCCGGTATGAACCGGGCCGCGGCGATCAACTTCGCGCGCGTCGGCGCCCAGAAGCTCTGGGCCGGAACGGTGACCATCCATGCCAACGCGAAGACCGGTGCCCACCACCACGGGCACCTCGAATCCGTGATCTACGTCGTGCGCGGGCGCGCGCGCATGCGCTGGGGCGAGCACCTCGAATTCACGGCCGAGGCGGGGCCGGGCGATTTCATCTACGTGCCGCCGTACGTGCCGCACCAGGAGATCAATGCCAGCACGACCGAGGCGCTCGAATGCGTGCTTTGCCGCAGCGATGGCGAGGCGGTAGCGGTCAATCTCGACATCGAACCGGTCGAGAAGCCCGAGTCGGTGCTGTGGGTCGACCCGACCCACCCGCACGGCGGCGTCTGATCACGGCCCCCCGACGGCAGCGGCGGCCACAAAACCCCAAAAGCGAGAAAACGTAGGCACGCACGGACATCGGGCACGGCTTATGCTGTGCCCGAGTGTTCGAAGTCGGAGGTGTCCCATGGATTCCCGCATGTCCCGCGATCTGGTTCCCGCGTCCTCGTCCTTCCAGCTGCCGGTCGCCCAGCTGCGCAGCGTGTTCCGCACGCACGACGTCGAACGCAAGCTCGCCAAGCTCCCTGAACGCGACCACGAGCATCTTCGAACCACTTATGAGCGCATGCTCGAACGCGGCCCCGAACGCTTCCAGGTCAAGCCCAGCGGCATCCCCGAGATGGCAGCGCTCTACGCACAGTTGCCCAACTTCACCGAGGTGCTCGACGACGTGCGCCGCCATGTCGCGCTCGCCCAGGACAGCCGCGACGGACTCGAAGTCACGCCGATGCTGCTGCTCGGTCCCCCCGGCATCGGCAAGACCCACTTCGCGAAGAAGCTGGCCGAACTGCTGGGCACCGGCATGTCGCTGGTGCCGATGAGCTCCATGACCGCCGGCTGGCTCCTCTCCGGCGCATCGTCGCAGTGGAAGGGCTCCAAGCCCGGCAAGGTGTTCGAGGCGCTGGTCGACGGGCAGTACGCCAACCCGGTGATGGTGGTCGACGAGATCGACAAGGCCGGCGCCGATGCCCAGTACGACCCGCTGGGCGCGCTCTACAACCTGCTCGAGCACGACACCGCCCATGCCTTCGTCGACGAGTTCGCCGAAGTGCCGATCGACGCCAGCCAGGTGATCTGGATCACGACGGCCAACGACGTTCGCGGCATTCCCGAGCCCATCCTCAACCGCATGAACGTGTTCGAGGTCGATGCGCCCTCGCCCGAGGCGGCACGGCAGATCGCGCGCCAGCTCTACGCCTCGATCCGCAGGGAGCACGACTGGGGCCGCCTCGTGGCCGAAGAGCCTTCGGGCGACGTGCTCGACCACTTGGCCGCGCTCGCGCCGCGCGAGATGCGCCGCGCGCTCATGACCGGCTTCGGCAATGCCCGGCTGGCCGGCCGCGACGAAGTGCATATCGACGACTTGCCGCGCGCCAGCGCGGGCCGCAGCAGGATCGGCTTCGTCCAGTAGGCCCACGGGTCATGGCACCATGGCGGTCCTCGTCGACCGAAGCATGATCCTGTGACCCTGACCCAAAGCCTGCTCGTCATCGTCGTACTGATTGCGACCAGCGCATTCTTTTCCCTCGCCGAGATTGCGCTGGCGGCCTCGCGCCGCTTGCGCCTGCGCCAGATGGCCGACGGCGGCGACGTGCGCGCCGAGCGGGTGATGCGCATCCAGGAGCAGCCCGGTCACTACTTCACCGTGGTCCAGATCGGGCTCAACGCGGTTGCGATCCTCGGCGGCGTGGTCGGCGAAGGCTCGCTGAGCCCGTACTTCGCACGGCTGTTCGAACTATGGCTCGGCGCCGAGGCTGCGCAGACCGCGGCCTTCCTGGCCTCCTTCGTCACGATCATCGCGGTGTTCCTGGTCTTCGCCGACCTGTTTCCCAAGCGGCTCGGCATGAACGATCCGGAACGGCTCGCGGTGCGCATGGTGGGGCCGATGCAGGTGCTCATCACCGCCTTCAAGCCGCTGGTCTGGCTGTTCACGCGCTGCACCGACCTGCTGTTCAAGCTGCTGCGCATGCCGATGCAGCGTGACGACAAGATCACTTCGGCCGACATCCTCGCCATGACCGAGGCCGGCGCGCGCGCCGGCGTGCTCGCGGTGCGCGAGCAGCAGGTGATCGCCAACGTGTTCGAGCTCGACACGCGGCTGGTCAGCAGCGTGATGACCTCGCGGGACCGCATCGCCTGGTTCCAGAAAGACGATTCCGAGGCGGTGCTGCGCGCACGCATCGTGGCCGAGCCTTTCTCGGCTTATCCGGTGTGCGAAGGCGACATCGACCACGTGCTGGGCTACGTCGACGCGAAAGACATGTTCCAGCGCGTGCTGAGCGGCCAGCCACTCTCCTTCGACCAGGGTCTGCCGCTGCACAAGGCGCTGGTCATCCCCGACCGGCTGTCGCTGACCGAGGTGCTCGAGCAGTTCCAGCAGGCCCACGAGGACTTCGCGATCATCGTCAACGAATACAGCCTGGTAGTCGGCGTGATCACGCTCAATGATGTGATGAGCACGGTGATGGGCGACCTGGTCGGGCCGCAGGACGAAGAGCAGCAGATCGTCAAGCGCGACGAGAACTCATGGCTGATCGATGGCGTAACGCCGATCCAGGACGTCCAGCGCGCGCTCGACATCGACGCGCTGCCGCACGCCGACGAGTACGAGACGCTGGCCGGCTTCCTGATGGTGATGCTGCGCCGCGTGCCCAAGCGCACCGACAGCGTGAGCTGGAGCGGCTACACCTTCGAGGTGATGGACGTCGACAGCCACCGCATCGACCAGGTGATGGTTACCCGCGCCGGCGCCGGCGCCGGCGCGGCAGCCTCAGGCTGAGGCCGAGTCCGAACGCCGGTCGTCGAAGGCCCAGAGCCGCTGGTTGGCGAACACCGCGTTCGGGTACGGCGCCCGGCCCCGGCTGCCGTTGTAGCGGCCGAGCGTCATGAACAGATCCCCGGCTTCGCGGTCGAGGTAATGGCGCAGGATCACGCATCCGAAGCGCAGATTGGTCTGCATGTGGAACAGCTTGGCCGGGTCGCTGTCGCCGATCACCCGGGTCCAGAAGGGCATCACCTGCATGTAGCCGCGCGCGCCGGCGCTGGAGACCGCGTACTTGCGGAAATTGCTCTCGACCTGGACAAGGCCCAGCACCAGGCTGACGTCGAGGCCGGCGCGGCGCGATTCGTACCAGACCGTCTGCAGGAATTCCTTGCGTGTCGGCCAGTCGACCAGCTTCTTCTTGAGGCGTTCGCTCATGGCGCCTAGCCAGCGCAGGTAAGCGAGCCGCGCCTCGGTGTTGCTGAACTCCGGGATCGGTGGCGCCTTGTTGTGGATGGCCGAACTCAGCGCGGTGCGCACCGAGTCGATCAGCGGCTCCTCGATCTGCGCACCCGCCAGCGCCGGCTGCGGCAGCACCAGCGACAGGGTTCCGGCGGCGGCGCCGCCCAGGTACGTGCGGCGCGACAAGCTCATACCGCGAGCTTGCCTTTGATGAATTCCGCAACGCCGGCCACGGGCACCTTGGTCGCGGCGGTGTCGCGGCGATGCTGGTACTCGAGCTGGCCTTCCTTCAGGCCACGGTCGGAAATGACGATGCGGTGCGGCACGCCGATCAGTTCCCAGTCGGCGAACATCGCGCCGGGGCGCTCGCCGCGGTCGTCGAGCAGCACGTCGACGCCGGCCTCGAGCAGTTGCTCGTAGAGCGCTTCGGCGGCGGTCTTGACCTCGGCGCTGCGGTCCATGCCGATCGGGCAGACTACCACCGTGAAGGGAGCGATGGCATCGGGCCAGATGATCCCGCGCTCGTCGTTGTTCTGCTCGACGGCCGCCGCAGGCAGGCGCGTGATGCCGATGCCGTAGCAGCCCATCTCGAGGAACTGCGGCTTGCCGGCCTCGTCGAGGAAGGTCGCGTTCATCGGCTTGCTGTACTTGGTGCCGAGCACGAACACGTGGCCGACCTCGATGCCGCGCTCGATCGCCAGCACGCCTTTGCCGTCGGGCGAGGCGTCGCCGGCGACCACGTTACGGATGTCGGCCACCACGTCGGGCTCCGGCAGGTCGCGGCCCCAGTTGACGCCGGTCATGTGGAAGTCGACCTCGTTGGCGCCGGTGATCCAGTCGGCCATGACCGCAACGTCGCGGTCGGCGACGATCTTCACCGGCTGCTTCAACGCGATCGGGCCGAGGTAGCCGGGCTTGCAGCCGAAGTGGTCCTCGATCTCGGCGTTCGTCGCGAAGCGGAAGCCCTTGTCCAGCCCCGGCACCTTGCTCACCTTGATCTCGTTCATGTCGTGATCGCCGCGCACCAGCAGCAGCCAGACCTGGGAGCCCTTGGGATTGCCGTCGGCATCGACGACATCGGTCGCGAGCACCAGCGATTTCACCGTGGTCGACAGCGGCACACCCAGCAGCAACGCCACGTCCTCGCAGGTGCTCTTGCCCGGCGTGGGCGTCTTGGCGAGCGGCTCGGTCGCAGGGCCGCGCGGCACGGTAGGCGCGAGCGCCTCGGCCTTTTCCATGTTGGCGGCGTAATCGCTGTCGGGGCAGTAGACGATCGCATCCTCGCCGGTCGCGGCGATGACCTGGAACTCCTGGCTCACGTCGCCGCCGATCGCGCCGCTGTCGGCTGCTACCGCGCGATAGCGCAGGCCGAAGCGGTCGAAGATCCTGCGGTAGGCGTCCGCCATCACCTGGTAGCTGGCCTTCGCGCCTTCGAGGTCGCGATCGAAGCTATAGGCGTCCTTCATGACGAACTCGCGCCCGCGCATCAGGCCGAAGCGGGGACGGCGCTCGTCGCGGAACTTGGTCTGGATCTGATAGAGGTTCTTCGGCAGCTGCTTGTAGCTGCGGATTTCCTGCCGCGCGATGTCGGTCACGACCTCTTCACTGGTCGGCTGCACGACGAAGCCGCGCTCATGGCGGTCCTTGATGCGCAGCAGCTCGGGGCCGTAGCCTTGGAAGCGACCGCTCTCTTCCCAAAGTTCGGCCGGTTGCACCACCGGCATGGTCAGCTCGACCGCGCCGGCGCGGTTCATCTCCTCGCGCACGATCGCCTCGACCTTGCGGATCACGCGCAGCCCCATCGGCATGTAGGTGTAGATGCCCGTGCCGAGCTTCTTGATCATGCCGGCGCGCATCATGAGCCGGTGGCTTGCGACCTCGGCATCGGCCGGCGCTTCCTTGAGGGTGGAAATAAAGAATCGGGAAGCTTTCATCGGTCGCGAGAGAGGGTTCCAGGTACAGGGGCAAGGGCGAGCCACGAGCGGGCCCGGAACCGGTCGCTTGCCGAGTGCAACCCGGCATGCATAATCGACTCAGTTCAAAAAATTGGGGTTTGATTATGCTCGACCGGGACGGCTTCAGGCCCAACGTCGGCATCATCTTGCTCAACCAGAGAAACCAGGTTTTCTGGGGCAAACGCATCCGCACTCATTCCTGGCAGTTCCCGCAAGGCGGCATCGATCGCGGCGAGAGCCCTGAACAGGCCATGTTCCGGGAACTGCACGAGGAGGTGGGCCTCCAGCCGGAGCATGTGCGCATCGTGGCCCGTACCCGCGACTGGTTGCGCTACGAGGTGCCGGATCGGTTCATCCGCCGTGACGCACGGGGCCACTACAAGGGCCAGAAGCAGATCTGGTATTTGCTGCAGCTGATCGGCCACGACTGGGATCTCAACCTTCGCGCCACCGACCATCCGGAGTTCGACGCCTGGCGCTGGCATGACTACTGGGTCCCGCTGGACGTGGTGGTCGAATTCAAGCGCGGCGTCTATGAAATGGCGCTGACCGAGCTCGCACGCTACCTGCCTCGGCAGGATTTCCGCAACCGCTTCCTGCGCAGCAATGTGCGCGCCCGCGAATTCGAGCGCCACCCGCCCGCTGCAGGCCATGAATCCAACTTCGAACTGCCTCCCGGGGCGAGTTTCGACCCGAATCCCAATGCCCCTCATCAAGCGCCCGACCCAACCGATCCTCTTCATGTGCCGCGCTAGGCACGTTCTTTCCTTCACCTTCGCATGCGTGCTTGCCGCCTGCGGCTCGGGCCCACGGGACACCGACAATCCGGACTGGGCACAAGCCGGCATGCCGCCGCCGCCGAAGGTGACGGCTCAGGCTGACGAGTGGAAGGAAGGCGAAGTGCCGCCGCCTCCCGCTTTCGACGAAAGGCGGTTGCTCCCGATCGAGATGCCGCCCTACCTGAGCCTCAAGTACGGCGTCGATCCCGGCACCATCACGCTGGGGAGCGACGGCACGGTGCGTTATGTGGTCGTGGCCAGCAACAAGGCCGGCAGCGCCACCAATGCCTTCTACGAAGGCGTGCGCTGCGCGACCGAGGAAGTGAAGCAATACGCCCGCTTCAATCAGGGCGCCTGGCACCACGTGACGAATCCGGAATGGAAGCGCATCGACGAACGCAACTCGCGCTATGCCAAGGAACTGTCTGCGCAGGGCCTGTGCCGCGGCCACGCGCCGCGCGCATCTGTGGGCGAGATGGTCCAGCAGATGAAAAATCCGCTGCGCGAGCTCCCGTGAAGCCTCAGCGGCCGCCGGGCATCAGGACCATGTTGTCCCGGTGCACCATTTCCGGCTCCGCGACATAGCCCAGCAATCGCTCGAAATCGGCGGAAGGCTTGCGGCACAGCAGCCTGGCCTCGGCGCTCGAGTAGTTCGCCAGCCCGCGAGCGAGTTCGACGCCTTGCGCGTCGCGTACGGCGATCACGTCGCCGCGTGAGAACTCTCCCTCGACGCTGGTCATGCCGATCGGCAACAGGCTCTTGCCTTCGCCTCGCACCTTGGCGGCGGCACCGGCATCCACCGTGACCGCGCCGCGCAACTGCAGGTGGTCGGCCATCCAGCGCTTGCGCGCCTGGTGCTTGGCGGTCTGCGCCAGCAGCAGCGTGCCGATAGCTTCGCCGCGCGCAAGGCGCAGCAGCGCATCGGGCTCGCGACCCCAAGCGATCACCGTCGAGGCGCCGGAGCCCGCAGCGCGCTTGGCTGCCAAGATCTTCGTGATCATGCCGCCGCGCCCGATGCTGCTGCCGGCGCCGCCGGCCATGGCTTCGAGCGCCGGATCGCCCGCCGCCGCTTCGTGCACGAAGCGGGCGTCGGGGTTGTTGCGCGGATCGGCGGTGTAGAGGCCCTTCTGATCGGTCAGGATCACCAGTGCGTCGGCTTCCACCAGGTTGGCGACCAGCGCGCCCAGCGTGTCGTTGTCGCCGAACTTGATCTCGTCGTTGACCACCGTGTCGTTCTCGTTGATGACCGGCACCACGCCGAGCGCGAGCAGGGTCACCAGCGTCGAGCGCGCATTCAGGTAACGCTCGCGGTCGGCCAGGTCGGCGTGCGTCAGCAGCACCTGTGCGCTGCCCATGCCGTTCTCGCGCAGCTTGGTCTCGTAGATCTGGGCCAGGCCCATCTGCCCGACCGCTGCGGCGGCCTGCAGTTCGTGGATCTCGTGCGGGCGCGTGCGCCAGCCGAGCCGCTTCATGCCTTCGGCGATGGCGCCGCTCGACACCATCACGACCTCGCGGCCGTCGCGCACCAATGTCGCGAGCTGCCGGCACCATTCGCCGATGGCGTTCTCATCCAGGCCCCGGCCCTCGTTGGTGACAAGGCTGGAGCCCACCTTGACGACGACGCGGCGCGCGTCGCGCAGGGCGGTGGAACCGGTGGTGGAGCTTGAAGTCATGTCAGGCAAAACGCGGATCGATCTCGGTCGGCGGCTGCTCGGCCACCTGCTGCGCCTTGACGTGCTGGTAGATCGCCTGCACCAAGGGTTCGCAGCCTTCGCGCGTGAGCGCGGAGATCTCGAAGACCGGACCCTTGAAGCGCAGCCGCTTGACGAAGTCCTTCACACGCGCGGCACGCTCGTCGTCCGGCACCATGTCGAGCTTGTTCAGCACCAGCCAGCGCGGCTTTTCGTATAACGCCGCATCGTATTTCTTGAGCTCGCCGACGATCGCCTTGGCCTGCGCGACCGGATCGGCATCGTCAAAGGGCGCGATGTCGACCACGTGCAGCAGCAGCCGGGTGCGCTGCAGGTGGCGCAGGAACAGATGGCCAAGGCCGGCACCCTCGGAGGCGCCCTCGATCAGGCCCGGGAGATCGGCGACGACAAAGCTCTGCTCCGGACCGACGCGCACCACGCCGAGGTTCGGATGCAGAGTGGTAAAGGGGTAGTCTGCGATGCGCGGGCGCGCATTGGAGATTGCGCTGATGAGCGTCGACTTGCCGGCGTTCGGCATGCCCAGCAGGCCCACGTCGGCCAGCACCTTCAGTTCGAGCTTGAGGCTCTTCTTCTCGCCGGGCCAGCCGGGTGTCTTCTGGCGCGGCGCGCGGTTGATGGCGCTCTTGAAGCGCATGTTGCCGAAACCGCCGTCGCCGCCCTTGGCGATCGTGATCACCTCGCCCGGCGTCAGCAGCTCGTACAGCACCTCGCCGGTTTCGGCGTCGGTGATGATGGTGCCGACCGGCATCTTGAGCGTGATGTCGTCGCCGGCGGCGCCGAACATGTCGGACCCCATGCCGTGCTGGCCGCGCTTGGCTTCGTGGCGGCGCGCGAAGCGGAAATCCACCAGCGTGTTGAGGCTCGGATCGGCCACCGCGAACACATGGCCGCCGCGCCCGCCGTCGCCGCCGTTCGGGCCGCCGAACTCCTTGTACTTCTCATGCCGGAACGACACGCAGCCGTTGCCGCCATCGCCGGCGGCGATGTCGATGAAGGCTTCGTCCACGAACTTCATGAGATGTCCAGTTTACAAATGAAGAAGCCCCGGCAAAGCGGGGCTTCGAGCAGATCGAAGTGACTGGCTTACGCCGGGGTCACGTTGACCGTGTGCTTGTTGAGGGCGCCCTTGGTGCCGAAGGACACATGGCCGTCGACCAGGGCAAACAGCGTGTGGTCCTTGCCCACGCCGACGTTGACGCCGGGGTGGAACTGGGTACCGCGCTGGCGCACGATGATCGAACCGGCGCTGATCAGTTCACCGCCGAACCGCTTCACGCCGAGCATCTTGGGCTTGGAATCGCGCCCGTTTCGCGTTGAGCCGCCGCCTTTTTTCTGTGCCATGGTGTTCGCTCCTTAGCCGGCGATCGCACCGATTTGCAGCTCGGTGAACTGCTGGCGATGGCCTTGACGTTTCTGATAGTGCTTGCGACGGCGCATCTTGAAGATGCGAACCTTGTCGTGCTTGCCGTGCGACAGCACCGTGGCTGTCACAGATGCGCCGGACACCAGGGGCGTACCAACCTTGATTGCGCTGCCGTCGCCGACTGCGAGCACTTGGTCGATCACGATTTCCTGGCCTACGTCCGCAGCAATCTGTTCTACTTTAATTTTCTCGCCGGAAGCAACGCGATATTGCTTGCCACCGGTTTTTATGACCGCGTACATGTGGACCTCTTGGAGTAAGATGGTTCTACGGCGAATTCCGCAGAGCCCAAGATTCTAGCACGGAGGGCACTTGCCGGCATAGGGCGACGCCGCGTCGCGCCGTCCAGGCACCCGGCTCCCTATAATCTGCGCCTTCCGGCCCTGCGCCATCTCGTCCCTCACGCAGCGCACAAAGCGCCCCTGCCTTGTCAGTCCCCCCCGCCGACTCCTCCCCCGCTGCCGCCGTACTCAGCCTGATTGCAGAGGACATGGCAGGGGTAGATCTCGTGATCGCCCGCCGCCTCGATACCGGCGTCCCGCTGGTGCGCCAAGTCTCCAAGTACATCATCTCGGCCGGCGGCAAGAGGCTGCGCCCCGCGCTGCTGCTGCTCATGGCCGGTGCCTTGGGCTATCGTGGAGAACAGCGCTTCAACTTGGCCGCCGTGGTGGAATTCATCCATACCGCGACTTTGCTGCACGACGATGTCGTCGACGAATCCACGCTTCGGCGCGGCCGCCCGACAGCCAACGAGTCCTTCGGCAATCCGGCCAGCGTGCTGGTCGGCGACTTCCTCTACTCTCGCGCATTCCAGATGATGTTGGATGCCAACAACGTCCGGGTCATGGAAATACTGGCCGAAGCGACCAACGTGATCGCCGAGGGGGAGGTGCTGCAGCTCATGAACATGCACGACGCCTCGCTCGATGAGGAAGCCTACCTTCGGGTGATCCGCTCGAAGACGGCGAAGCTGTTCGAAGCCAGCACCCGGCTCGCCGCGGTATTGGCAGGTGCCACGCCGGAGGTGGAAGAAGCATGTGCCGCCTACGGGCAGGCGCTGGGCACCGCCTTCCAGGTGATCGACGATGTGCTCGACTACGCAGGCGATGCGAACGAGACCGGCAAGAACGTCGGCGACGACTTGCGCGAAGGCAAGACGACGCTGCCGCTGATTCTGGCCATGCAGCGCGGCACCCCGGCGCAGCGCGAACTCATTCGCGCCGCCATCGAGGCGGGCGATACGGCACAACTGCCGCAAATCGTCGCTATCGTGCGTGAGACGGGTGCGTTGGACGCTACGCGGGCAGCAGCAGCAGCCGAAGCGCAGCGCGCGATGGATGCACTCGCCGGCTTTCCCGCGAATTCGCACTCTGCCGGTTTGCTACAATTGGCGGCTCAGTTGCTTGAGCGACGCGCCTAGACACCTCACGACAGTGGGCACCCGGGACGATTCTTTTTCTTGCAACCATCGGGGTGTAGCTTAGCCTGGTAGAGCGCTACGTTCGGGACGTAGAGGCCGGAGGTTCGAATCCTCTCACCCCGACCAGCCTTTTCGGCTGTAAATGCAAAATGCTCCGCGGTCTGTTGTTGCGAAGCGATTTACAGCCCTTGGGGGATCAGCGATGATCGTGAAGCAATTTTTCACGTCTTGTTACATTCGTTGAATGGCCGCTGCTGAACCCCTCGTCAAAGAAAACTCGTCGATCGCCCTGCCGGGACTCGCGCGGGCCTTGATTTCGGCCGGCAAACTGCCGGCAAAAGCAGCAGAAGACATCTATCAAAAGTCGCTCAGCGGGCGGACCAGCTTCATCGCGGAGCTGACCGGCACGGGCGCCGTCTCGGCCGCCGACCTCGCGCACACCTTGTCGAGCGCCTTCGGCGCGCCTCTGCTCGACCTCGACGCGATCGATCCGCAGCGCCTTCCCAAGGACCTGCTCGATCCCAAGCTGTGCCAAGCCTACCGCGTCGTCGTCCTGAGCAAGCGCAACAATCGTCTCATTGTTGCAACAGCCGATCCTTCGGATCAGCAGGCAGCCGAAAAGATCAAGTTCGCCTCCCAGATGGGCGTGGACTGGGTCATCGCGGAGTACGACAAGCTCTCGCGCATGATCGAGGCGGCTGCAGTGAGCGCCTCCGAAACCATCGACAGCATCGTCGGCGCCGAGTTCGAGTTCGACGAGATTTCGGCGGATACCTCGAGCGACAATAACGATCCGGCGGTGGCCGAGGTCGAAGATGCGCCGGTCGTTCGCTTTCTGCACAAGATGCTGCTCGATGCATTCAGCATGCGCGCGTCGGACATCCACTTCGAGCCCTACGAGCATCAATATCGCGTGCGCTTCCGCGTCGACGGCGAACTGCGCGAGATCGCAAGTCCACCCACGGTCATCAAGGACAAGCTGGCGTCGCGGATCAAGGTGATTTCGCGGCTGGACATCTCCGAAAAGCGGGTGCCGCAAGACGGCCGCATGAAGCTCAAGATCGGTCCCGATCGCGTGATCGATTTCCGCGTGAGCACCTTGCCCACCCTGTTCGGCGAAAAGATCGTGATCCGTATTCTCGATCCGAGTAGTGCACGCCTGGGCATCGACGCACTGGGTTACGACGCGGATGAGAAGGAACGATTGCTCACTGCCATCGGGCGTCCCTACGGCATGGTGCTGGTCACGGGCCCGACCGGCTCCGGCAAGACGGTGTCGCTCTATACGTGCCTGAACCTGCTCAACAAGGCCGGCGTCAACATCGCCACGGCGGAAGACCCGTCGGAAATCAACCTCCCCGGCGTGAACCAGGTCAATGTCAACGAAAAGGCGGGGCTGACCTTCGCGACCGCGCTGCGTGCCTTCCTGCGCCAGGATCCGGACATCATCATGGTCGGCGAAATCCGCGACCTCGAAACCGCCGACATTTCGATCAAGGCTGCGCAGACGGGCCACCTGGTCCTGTCGACCCTCCACACCAACGACGCTCCCACGACGCTCACGCGCATGCGGAATATGGGCATCGCGCCCTTCAACATCGCGTCGAGCGTCATCCTGATTACCGCGCAGCGGCTTGCGCGCCGCCTCTGCACGGTTTGCAAGGCGCCGGCCATGGATGTGCCGAAGGAGGCGCTGCTCGATGCCGGCTTCAAGGAAAGCGATGTGGACGGTACCTGGAAGCCCTACCGCCCGGTCGGCTGCTCGGCCTGCAACGGCGGCTACAAGGGACGAGTGGGCATCTATCAGGTGATGCCGATTACCGAAGAGATCCAGAAGATCATTCTGCGCGACGGCAGCGCCCTCGATATCGCGAGGCAGGCCGAAGCCGAAGGCGTGCGCTCGCTACGTCAATCGGGGCTGAAGAAGGTCATGCAGGGCCTGACCTCACTTGAAGAAGTGCTCGCGGTCACCAACGAATAGCATTGAGAAGCGGAGCTCGAATGGCAACGGCAGCAGCATCAACCCGAACCCTCAAGGAAGTCGTCTTCGAGTGGGAAGGCAAAGATCGCAACGGCAAGGTAGTACGCGGCGAGGTCCGCGCTGCCGGCGAAAACCAGGTTCAGGCGGCGCTGCGGCGCCAGGGCGTGCTCGCGACGAAAATCAAGAAGCGGCGCATGCGTTCCGGCAAGGCCATCAAGCCGAAGGACATCGCCATCTTCACGCGCCAGCTGGCAACGATGATGAAGGCTGGCGTTCCCTTGCTGCAGGCCTTCGACATCGTGGGCCGCGGCAACGCAAATCCGAGCGTGGCCAAGCTGCTCAACGACATTCGCAGCGACGTGGAAACGGGTACCTCGCTGTCCGCCGCCTTCCGCAAGTTTCCCAAGTACTTCGATAACCTCTACTGCAACCTGGTCGAGGCCGGCGAAGCCGCAGGTATCCTGGAAGAACTGCTCGATCGCCTGGCCACCTACATGGAAAAGACCGAGGCGATCAAGTCGAAGATCAAGTCGGCGCTGATGTACCCGACCTCCGTGGTCGTCGTCGCGTTCGTCGTGGTGGCGATCATCATGATCTTCGTGATTCCTGCCTTCAAGCAGGTGTTCACCTCCTTCGGCGCCGACCTGCCGGCCCCGACGCTGTTCGTCATGGCCGTCAGTGAGATCTTCGTCGCCTACTGGTGGCTGATCTTCGGCGTGATCGGCGGCGGCCTCTACTTCTTCATGCAGGCCTGGAAGCGCAACGAGCGCGTTCAACGGGTCATGGACCGGCTGCTGCTGCGCCTGCCGATCTTCGGCACCCTGATTGACAAGTCCTGCGTCGCGCGGTGGACCCGCACGCTGGCGACCATGTTCGCGGCCGGCGTGCCGCTGGTCGAGGCGCTCGACTCGGTCGGTGGCGCGTCCGGCAATACGGTGTACTCCGACGCCACGGCCAAGATCCAGCAGGAGGTCTCGACCGGCACCAGCCTGACGTCGGCCATGACCAATGCCAACCTGTTCCCCTCCATGGTCCTGCAGATGACCGCGATCGGCGAGGAGTCCGGGTCGATCGACCACATGCTGGGCAAGGCCGCCGACTTCTATGAACAAGAAGTCGACGACATGGTGGCCGGCCTCTCGAGCCTGATGGAGCCCATCATCATCGTGTTCCTCGGCGTGATCATCGGCGGCATCGTGGTCTCGATGTACCTGCCCATCTTCAAGCTCGGCCAGGTCGTCTGATGCTGGTTTCGCAGGGGGTGGACGCCGCGCTGGCCGGCGTGCTGGGGTTGTTGATCGGCAGCTTCCTCAACGTCGTGATCTATCGCCTGCCGAAAATGCTGGAGCGCCAATGGGCTGCCGAATGCGCGAGCCTCAACGGCGCGGAACCCGCTGCTGCCGAGCCCTTCAATCTGATGGTGCCGCATTCGCGCTGCCAGCAGTGCGGCCATGCGATCCGCTGGTACGAGAATGTGCCCGTGCTGAGCTACCTGCTTCTTCGCGGCAAATGCTCGGCGTGCAAGGCGCCGATCAGCCTGCGCTATCCGCTGGTCGAACTGGCGACTGGCGCCCTGTTCGCCTGGTGCGTGTGGCGCATGCCCGGCCAGTTCGGCAGCCTGGCCTGGTGCGGCTTTGCCGCCGCGCTGATCGCGCTCGCGCTGATCGACTGGGACACCACCCTCTTGCCCGACGACATCACGCTGCCCTTGCTCTGGGCCGGCCTGCTCGCTGCCCTCGCAGGTTTCACGGGCGTCAGCCTGGTCAATGCCGTCTGGGGCGCCGTGGCGGGCTATGTCTCGCTGTGGGCGGTCTACTGGCTGTTCAAGCTGAGCACCGGCAAGGAAGGCATGGGTTACGGCGATTTCAAGCTGTTCGCCGCCTTCGGCGCGTGGTTCGGATGGCAGGCACTGGTGCCCATCATCCTGATGGCGTCGGTGATCGGCGTGATCGTCGGCGTTGCGCTCAAGCTCAACAGCGGGCTGCGCGAAGGCGGCTACGTGCCCTTCGGCCCTTTCCTCGCAGGTGCGGGCTTCACAGCCATGCTCTTCGGTCCGGACGCGATCCTTCGCGTGGCCGGCCTCTGACAAGCAAAGGCGCGCGTGCCATGCGCATCGGACTGACCGGCGGCATCGGCAGCGGAAAGAGCACCGTCGCGTCCATGCTGGTCATCGCCGGCGCCACGTTGATCGACACCGACGCCATTGCACGCGCGATCGCCCAGCCGCAAGGAGCCGCCATGCCTGCGATCGAAGCCGAGTTCGGCCGTGCAGTCATCGCCGTGGATGGCGGCCTGGACCGGGCGCGGATGCGAGACCTGGTGTTTGCCGACGCGGAGGCCAGAAAAAGGCTCGAAGCGATCCTGCACCCCCTGATCGGCGTGGAATGCGAGCGTCAGGCGGCGGCCGCAGGCGGGCAACTGATCGTCTTCGATGTACCGCTGCTGGTCGAATCGAAGCGTTGGCGCGCCCTCGTCGATCGCGTGCTGGTCGTCGACGCGACCGAAGAAACCCAGGTGCAGCGCGTGGTGGCGCGTTCGGGCTGGACGCCCGAAGCCGTTCGCGCCGTGATCACTCAGCAGGCCAACCGCGCGCAGCGCTGCGCCGCGGCGGACGCGGTGATCTTCAACGAGAAAATGTCGCTGGCGGAACTCTCCGCCGACGTCCGAAATCTGTGGGAACGGTGGACCGGCGCAGGCACGCGATAATCCCCGGTTGACTGCCGCTACACGCGCGAGACAACAACAAGGCGGCGCGCTCGAATGGGCCACGCGACGCAGCCCTCCCCAAGATGCTTTTCAATTCGTACGCATTCATCTTTCTCTATTTCCCGATTGTTCTTGTCGGGTTCTTCCTGATCGGAAAGCGCAACGCGCGCGCGGCCGCCGGCTTTCTTGCGCTCGCATCGCTGTTCTTCTATGGCTGGTGGAGCGTCAAGGCCTTGCCGCTGCTGGTGGGTTCGATCTGCGTCAACTACTGGTTCGGACTGCGCCTCACGCCGAGCCCCGAACGCGACGACCGCCAGCGCAAGCGCATGCTGATCGCTGCGCTCGTCGTCAACCTCGGGGTGCTGGCGGTCTTCAAGTACGCCAACTTCTTCGTCTCGAACGTGAACGAGGGGCTGGCTGCTGCAGGACTGGCGCCGATTCCGCTGCTTCATATCGCACTGCCGATCGGGATTTCGTTCTATACCTTCACGCAGATCGCCTTCCTGGTCGACTGCTGGCAGGGCAAGGTTCACGAGCGCAGCTTCATTCACTATG
This sequence comes from Variovorax sp. Soil_C_33, assembly GCF_057656935.1. Classification (NCBI taxonomy): domain Bacteria; kingdom Pseudomonadati; phylum Pseudomonadota; class Betaproteobacteria; order Burkholderiales; family Comamonadaceae; genus Variovorax; species Variovorax sp. Soil_C_33. Next base: position 107,531 of record NZ_JBDGJK010000006.1, on the reverse strand, counting down.
TGCTGTTCGTCACCTACTTCCCGCATCTGATCGCGGGTCCGGTGCTGCATCACGCGCAGATGATGCCGCAGTTCGCCAACCCGGCGATCTACCGGATCGATGCGAACAAGCTCGCGCTCGGCATTGCGATCTTCAGCTTCGGCCTCGCGAAGAAGCTGCTGATCGGCGACAAGATGGGGCAGTACGCCGACCTGATGTTCAACGGCGTGCACAACGGCATCGCGCCATCGCTCTACACGGCATGGTTCGGTGTGCTGGCCTACACGCTGCAGATCTACTTCGACTTCTCGGGCTATTCGGACATGGCGGTCGGGCTGTCCTTGTGCCTGGGCGTGCAATTGCCGCTCAATTTCCGATCGCCCTACAAGTCGACCAACATCATCGAGTTCTGGCGGCGCTGGCACATTTCGCTGTCGACCTTCCTGCGCGACTATCTGTACGTGCCGCTGGGCGGCAACCGCAAGGGCGAGGCGCGCCGCTACCTCAATCTGTTTCTTACCATGCTGCTCGGCGGCCTCTGGCATGGTGCGGCGTGGACCTTCGTGATCTGGGGCGCGTTGCACGGCGCATTCCTGATGGTCAACCACCTGTGGAACGCCAAGGTGCGACGCAGCGCCACGCCGAGCCGCGTGGGGCGCGTGGCCGGCTGGTTGCTGACCTTCCTGTGCGTGATGATCGCCTGGGTCGTGTTTCGTGCCGAGAGCGTCGCCACGGCGCTCGAAATCTACAAGGGCATGCTCGGCATGCACGGAGCGCCACCGAGCGCATTCGGCGAGTTCGCGGTTCCGTACCGCAAGCCGGAGTTCTTCCAGACCTTGCTGCTCGGCCTGTTCATCTGCCTGGCATTGCCGCCCACGATCGCGCTGGAGCGCTGGGTGCCTGGTCCGATCGCGCTGGCGGGGCGTCCGCGCTCGATGCGGATGGTCACGGCGCTGATCGCCGCTTTCGTGGTCGTGCTGTTCGGCATGTGCGTGTCCCAACTGGGCCTCTACAGCCCCTTCCTTTATTTCCAGTTCTGACATGACCCCAGCGAAACTCTGGCTGCGGATCTTTTTCGCGGGCTTTGCGGTGATCGTGGCGCTGCTGCTGGTCACGCTGTTCACGCCGATTCCCTATGGCGACCTGTCGCGCATCGGGCGTGTGTCCGATCATGAATTCGGGTGGCGCAACCCGCCGCCTCCTCTGCCGTTCGAGTCCATGCACGGCGTCCCGATAGACCAGGCCGACATCCTCGTCGTCGGCGACAGCTTCTCGATGACCCTTACATGGCAGAGCGTGCTGGTGAAGGCTGGCTACCGCGTCACGACGATCTACTGGGGACAACTTCCCTTCATCTGCAAGAATTTCAGCCAATGGGTCGAGGACAACGGTTTCCGCGGCAAGCTGATCGTGATCGAGAGCATCGAGCGCCTGCTTGCCGAGCGCCTCGACGACAGCGAGAAGTGCGGCGCGATGTCGAAGAAGCCCCTGTCGGTCAAGAAGGAGCCCTTTGCGCAGCCCCTCACCCAGGTTCCGGGCTTCGAACTCAACACCAACGCCAAGCTAACCACCGGCCTGAATACCTATCGCAACACGAAACGCGCCATCGAATCGGCCGACGTCCAGTTCGGCGAGCGCGCCAGGGTGCGCACCGTGCCCAACGGCTGCGCGTATTTCAGCAACAAGCTGTGCGACAAGGCGCTGTTCTTTCCCGATGACACCACGGCAGCCGAGCTTTCCGAACGAACAGTCAGGCAAATGGAAGCGATCAGTCAGGCGCATCCGTCGCCGCCGATCCTGTGGATGGTTATTCCGGACAAGACCACAACTTATGTGGAACCGCAGCACTCCGCTGCTTTCGTGGCCGCCCTCAACAAGACCAAACTCGGCCCCGACTTGTTCACCGCGGCGAAGGAGGCGCGCGCGACCGTGCGCGACCTCTATTTCCCCAACGACACCCACCTGTCCATGCACGGTCAGCTGTGGGTCGGCGAGTTGATGCTCAAGGAGGTGCGCGAGCGCCTCTCTAGTGGTCGACCGAACGCGCCGTAGGACGAATGCCAGTTCCCCTTCACTGCGGCGCGGCAGCGAGTCTTCGGGCTATCATCGTGCGACTGGAAGCCGACGCGTGATTCTGTACGAGTACCCCTTCAACGAGCGCATCCGGACCTACCTGCGGCTGGAGCACCTGTTTCGCCGCCTCGGCGAATTGGTGCCGGCCGATTCGGCGCTCTCCCATCACTACGCCCTCGTCACGATCTTCGAGATCATGGACGTGGCGGCGCGCGCCGATCTCAAGGCCGACGTGCTGCGGGACCTCGACAAGCACAAGAACGTCTTCAACAGCTACCGCGGCAACCCGGCGATCTCCGAAGCGGTGCTGGACCAGGTCGTGGGCAAGCTCGAAAGCAACTTCACGACGCTCAACACGGTGCCCGGCAAGGCCGGCCAGGCATTGACCGAGAACGAGTGGCTGATGAGCATCCGCAGCCGCGCGGGCATTCCCGGCGGCACCTGCGAGTTCGACCTGCCGGCCTACTACGCCTGGCAGAACGGCAGGGCCTCCGACCGGCGCGACGACCTGGAACGCTGGTCCTCCACGCTCGCGCCGCTGGCCGAATCGATCTACCTGCTGCTGAAGCTCCTGCGCGACGCCGACGTGCCCTACAAGGTCATGGCAGCCGGCGGCCAGTTCCAGCAAAATCTGCCTCAGGGCCGCAGCTTCCAGCTGCTGCGCCTGCGCATCGACCCGAAACTCGGACTCATTCCCGAGATCAGCGGCAACCGGCTCATGGTGTCGGTGCGGTTGATGCGACATGAAGCCGACGATCGCCTGCACCAGAGCACGGACGACACCCCCTTCGAGCTGACTCTCTGCGCATGATGACCAAGCTCAATTCATCTGGCGAGCGCATCGTCCGGTGTCCGGCGTGCGGGAAAGACAGCGTCTACGCGCCCAGCAATCCGTACCGGCCCTTCTGCAGCGCACGGTGCAAGGGCGTCGACCTCGGCGCCTGGGCCAGCGAAGAGTTCAGGATGCCGGCCGAGGCGCCGCCCGACGACGAGCCTTTCGGCGACCCCAAGATTCAACAGTGATCGTTGGCGAGGCCGCGCTCCTGCGCGAGCCAGCCAAGCACCGGCAGCGCACCCGGCAGCACCGGCGCCACGTCGAGCGGCAACTGCTGCCAGCGCATCGCCTGGCCTTCGCGCATCTCGAACTCGCCCCGCCACGCCCGGACCTTGCACCAGTGCAGGCGCACCAGCGCGTGTGGATAGTCGTGTTCGGTGGTCTTCCAGACCTCAGCGCCGGCGATCGTGATGCCGAGCTCCTCGTGCAGTTCGCGCCTGAGCGCCTCTTCCACCGTCTCGCCCGTCTCGATCTTGCCGCCCGGAAACTCCCAGTAGCCCGCGTAAGGCTTGCCCTCGGGCCGGGTCGAAAGAAGCAGCGCGTCGTCCTCTCGAATGAGTATGCCGACCGCCACCTCGGTGTGCTTGCGCGCGTCCGTCATGGTCGGGTTCAGCTGCGGCCCGCGTAGTCGCGCGCGAACTGGTATGCCACGCGGCCGCTGCGCGAACCGCGTTCGAGCGCCCATACCAGCGCCTCGGCCCGCGCCGCCTCGATCGCCTTCGCATCGACGCCGAAGGACGACAGCCATTGCGCGACGATCGCCAGGTATTCGTTCTGGCTGAATGGATAGAAGCTGACCCAGAGGCCAAAGCGCTCCGACAGCGAGATCTTTTCCTCGATCACCTCGCCGGGATGCACCTCGCCGTCCTCGGTGTGGGTGTAGCTCAGGTTGTCCTTCATGTATTCGGGCAGCAGGTGGCGCCGGTTGCTGGTCGCGTAGATCAGCACATTGGGCGTGGCCGCTGCGATCGAACCGTCGAGGATCGACTTGAGCGCCTTGTAGCCGGGCTCGCCCTCGTCGAAACTCAGGTCGTCGCTGAACACGATGAACTTCTCGGGCCGCTGAGAAACCACCTCGACGATGTCCGGCAGGTCGGTCAACTCGGCCTTGTCGACCTCGATCAAGCGCAGTCCCCGCGGCGCATAGGCCTGCAGGCAGGCGCGAATCAGCGAAGACTTGCCGGTGCCGCGGGCCCCGGTCAACAGCACGTTGTTGGCCGGCTTCCCTTCGACGAACTGGCGCGTGTTGCGCTCGATCTTTTCCTTCTGGGCATCGATTTCCTTCAATGCGTCCAGCGGCATCGAAGCCAGGTGGCGCACCGGCTCCAGCGTGCCGTGTCCCGAGCTGCGGCGGCGGTAGCGCCAGGCGATCGAGGCGTTCCAGTCGGCAGGCGCCGCAAGCGGCTGTGGAAGGATCGATTCGATACGGCCGATCAGCTGCTCGGCACGCTCGATCAGGCGTTCGAACTTCTCATTCATGACCGGTAGTCGGCGTTGATGGAAACGTAGTCGTGGCTCAGGTCGCAAGTCCACACGGTATCGGCGGCGTCGCCGCGACCGAGGCCGATGCGCACGGTGATCTCGCTCTGCTTCATCACGCGCTGGCCGTCTTCTTCGCGGTAGCTCGGATTGCGTCCGCCCTTGACGGCGACATGCACGTCGTCGAGGTGGAGATCGATGCCGGTCTGATCGAGGTCGGCGATGCCCGCATAGCCGACCGCCGCGAGGATGCGCCCGAGGTTGGGGTCGCTCGCGTAGAACGCGGTCTTGACCAGCGGCGAATGCGCCACCGCATAGGCCACCTGCCTGCATTCGGCGGCATCGCGCCCGCCTTCCACGCGGATGGTGATGAATTTGGTCGCGCCTTCGCCGTCGCGCACGATGGCCTGGGCCAGCTGGCGCGCGACGGTCTGCATCGCTTCCACCAATGCGCGGCCCTCCACGGAATCGAGTGCGGTGATGGTGCCGTGCTCAGCCTTCTGCGTGGCGATCACCACGAAGGAATCGTTGGTCGACGTGTCGCCGTCGATGGTCACGCGATTGAACGAAGCGTCGGCCAATGCCTTGGCCAACGGCTGGATCAGCGACGGATCGATCTTCGCATCGGTCGCCATGAAGCCGAGCATGGTCGCCATGTTCGGCCGGATCATGCCGGCGCCCTTGCTGATGCCGGTGACGGTGACCGTCGCGCCCCCGATCTGCACCTGCCGGCTGAAGGCCTTGGGCACGGTGTCGGTGGTCATGATGCCCTCGGCCGCGCGCGCCCAGTGGTCGGGCGCCGCGTCGGCCAGCGCGGCGGGCAGGCCGGCCTCGATGCGGTCGATCGGCAACGGCTCCATGATCACGCCGGTGGAAAAGGGCAGGATCTGCTCGGGTGCCAGGTTCAGCTTGCGGGCCAGCGCGATGCAGGTCGCGCGCGTGCGCGCCAGGCCGTCCTCACCGGTGCCGGCGTTCGCATTGCCCGTGTTGATCAGCATCGCGCGAATGCCGAAGTTCCGGGCCAGGTGTTCGCGGCACACCTGCACGGGCGCTGCGCAGAAGCGGTTCTGCGTGAACACGCCGCCGACGGCGGCGCCTTCGTCGATCAGCACCACCGTCAGGTCCTTGCGGTTGGCCTTGCGCACGCCCGCTTCGGCCACGCCGATGCGAATGCCGGGCACCGCATGCAGGGCGGCGGGGTCGGGAGCGGAGAGATTCACGGGCATGGCGGCGTCCTGGTCGGTATCAGCTGAGTTTGCCGTGGCAGTGCTTGAATTTCTTGCCGCTGCCGCAAGGGCAGGGATCGTTGCGGCCGACGCGCGCGAAGGCGGCGGCGCCGGCGGGAAGGCCCGTCGCAATCGCCGCCAGGCGGCGCTGGCTTTCCTCGTCGACGCGGATCTCGACGTCGCCCGTCTCGGTCGGCGCGGTGTAGGTGATGTTGGCCAGGTTCTCGCCGCGGCTTTCCATCGCGTCGGCGGCCTGCTCCAGCTGCTCGCTCGACTGCACGCGCACCGTCATGAGCTGGCGCGTGACCTCGTTCTTCACCGAGTCGAGCAGCTGGCCGAAGAGCTCGAAAGCCTCGCGCTTGTATTCCTGCTTGGGCTGCTTCTGAGCGTAGCCGCGCAGGTGGATGCCCTGGCGCAGGTAGTCCAGCGAAGCCAGGTGCTCGCGCCAGTGAGTGTCGATGCTTTGCAGCAGCACCATGCGCTCGAACTGGGTGAAGTTCTCCTGGCCGATCAGCGTCACCTTGGCGTTGAACGCTTCGTTGGCCGCGGCCACCACCTTCTCGACGATGTCCTCGTCGCCCATGGCGCTCGCGGCCTCAACGTCCTTCTGCAGCGGGATGTCGATGCCCCATTCGTCGCTCAACGCCTTCTCGAGGCCTGCCAGGTCCCACTGCTCTTCGACCGATTCGGGCGGCACGTACTGGCGAACCAGGTCTGTGAAGCAGCCTTCGCGCAGCGCCTCGATCTGCGCCGTGAGATCGCCGGCGTCGAGGATGTCGTTGCGCTGCTGGTAGATCACCTTGCGCTGATCGTTGGAGACGTCGTCGTACTCCAGCAGCTGCTTGCGGATGTCGAAGTTGCGGGCCTCGACCTTGCGCTGCGCGCTCTCGATGCTGCGCGTGACGATGCCGGCTTCGATGGCCTCGCCGTCCGGCATCTTGAGGCGGTCCATGATCGCCTTGACGCGGTCGCCCGCGAAGATGCGCATCAGCGGATCGTCCAGGCTCAGGTAGAAGCGCGATGAGCCCGGGTCGCCCTGCCGGCCCGAGCGGCCGCGCAACTGGTTGTCGATGCGCCGCGACTCGTGCCGCTCGGTGGCGATGATGCGCAGGCCGCCGAGCGACTTCACGAACTCATGGTCCTTGTCCCACTCGGTGCGCAGGCGTGCGATCTCGGCCGCCTTGGCCGAAGGATCGAGCGTCTCGTCGGCCTCCACCGCTTCGATCGCCTTCTCGACGTTGCCGCCGAGCACGATGTCGGTACCGCGACCCGCCATGTTGGTCGCGATCGTGATCATCTTTGTCCGGCCCGCCTGCGCGACGATCTCGGCCTCGCGCGCATGCTGCTTGGCGTTGAGCACTTGGTGCGGCAGGCCGACCTTGGCGAGCAGGCCGTCGATGATCTCGGAGTTCTCGATCGAGGAGGTGCCCACCAGCACCGGCTGGCCGCGCTCGTAGCACTCGCGGATGTCTTCGATGGCTGCGTCGTACTTCTCGCGCGTGGTCTTGTAGACGCGGTCCAGTTGGTCTTCGCGCCGGCTCGGACGGTTGGGCGGAATGATCGTGGTCTCCAGGCCGTAGATCTCCTGGAACTCGTAGGCTTCCGTGTCGGCCGTGCCGGTCATGCCCGCCAGCTTGCCGTACAGGCGGAAATAGTTCTGGAAAGTGATCGAGGCGAGCGTCTGGTTCTCGGCCTGGATCTCGACGCCTTCCTTGGCTTCGACGGCCTGGTGCAGGCCGTCGCTCCAGCGCCGGCCGGTCATCAGGCGGCCGGTGAACTCGTCGACGATCACCACCTCGCCCTGCTGCACCACGTAATGCTGGTCGCGGTGGTACAGATGCCGCGCACGCAGCGCCGCATTGAGGTGATGCATCAGCGTGATGTTGGCCGGGTCGTAGAGCGAGGCGCCCTCGGGCAGCAGCTTGAATTCGGAGAGGATCTGCTCCGCCTTCTCGTGACCGTCCTCGGTCAAGAACACCTGGTGAGTCTTCTCGTCGACCGTGAAGTCGCCCGGTTTCGTGACGCCCTCGCCGGTGCGCGGATCGGCCTCGCCCTCCTGCTTGGTCAAGAGCGGCACGACCTTGTTGATCGCGAGGTACAGCTCGGTGTGGTCCTCGGCCTGGCCGCTGATGATGAGCGGCGTGCGCGCCTCGTCGATCAGGATCGAGTCCACCTCGTCGACGATGGCGTAGTTCAGTCCGCGCTGCACCCGGTCCTGCGTCTCGTAGACCATGTTGTCGCGCAGGTAGTCGAAGCCGTACTCGTTGTTGGTGCCGTAGGTAATGTCGCTGCCGTAGGCCTGCTGCTTCTCCTCGCGCGGCATCTGCGGCAGGTTGATGCCGACCGAGAGCCCGAGGAAGTTGTAGAGGCGGCCCATCCAGCGGGCGTCGCGGTTGGCGAGGTAGTCGTTCACCGTCACAACGTGCACGCCCTTGCCGGTCAGCGCATTCAGGTACACCGGCAACGTCGCGGTGAGCGTCTTGCCCTCGCCGGTGCGCATCTCGGAGATCTTGCCGTTGTGAAGCGCCATGCCGCCGAGCAGCTGCACATCGAAGTGGCGCATCTTCATGACGCGCTTGGAGCCTTCGCGCACCGTCGCAAATGCCTCGGGCAGCAGGTCATCCAGCGTCTCGCCGCGCTCCAGCCGGTCCTTGAACTCCTGGGTCTTCGCGCGCAGCGCATCGTCGCTGAGTTTTTCGAATGCGGGTTCGAGCGCGTTGATGCGTTCGACCGTCTTGCGATACTGCTTGAGGAGCCGGTCGTTGCGACTGCCGAAAATCTGGGTCAGGAAGTTGGTGGCCATGCGAGCAGGGTCGACAGGGACCCCAACGCATGCGGGCACCGCGACCGAAATTCCTAAGATAGGTGAAAGCAGGTGGGCGCGCCTGGCGCAAAATCAACACGCCAAGGCAAACGGCCCCCGCCGGCGCGAACGCCGGCAAACCGGGCATTTTAGCCGCGTTGCCACCTTAGGCTCTTCACCGTCTTCCCCCATGAACCGCCGTTTCAATCCCGTCACTTTGGAGCAGGCCGCGCAGGATTCGCCCACCCTGGCTGGCCTCTTCGCGCGCGCGCGAGATGCGAACGAGCGATTGCAGGCGGTGCAGGAACTGATTCCGCCCGACTTGCGCGCTGCCGTGCAGGCGGGGCCGGTCGAAGGCGGCACCTGGTGCCTGCTGGTGCGGGGCAACGCCGCCGCTGCCAAGCTGCGCCAGCTGCTACCCCTGCTTCAGACGCGGCTGAAATCCAGGGGATGGGACGAGGTGACGCTGCGCATCAAGGTGCAGGCGCGTCGCTGAAAGACAATGGTGCCGCTTGTCGGAATCGAACTGACGACCTACCGCTTACAAGGCGGTTGCTCTACCAACTGAGCTAAAGCGGCGTGGAGGATGAATTTTAGCGGCGCGGCGCCTGCCGGGCCGCCGCTACTTGATGCGCTTGAGCGAGGGACGGGAGCCGCCATTGGTCGGCGGTCTCGGCGGGTCTTCGGGGTCCGAAGGCGCGGTGCCCGCCGTCGTCGTTGTCGCCGCGTCATCTGCGGAAGCCTCGCCGCTGACCAGATGCACCACCCTGCTCGCATCGCCTTCGGTGCCGCGGGAGGCGTCGCGCAAGGTCGTGCGCGACGCCGTGACCGGACCGTGGTCCTCGATGGCCGGCACTGCGGCCGGTGCGGGCGCCGGAAAAGCCATGCCCTGCCCGTTCTCGCGCGCATAAATCGCAATCACGCGGCCCACCGGCACGCTGATCTCACGCGCGGTGCCGGCGAAGCGGGCCTTGAACTCGATGAAGTCGTTGCCCAGCTTGAGCGAGCTGGTCGCATCGAAGCTGATGTTCAACACGATCTCGCCGTTCTTCACGTACTCGCGCGGCACCTGCACGGTGTCGTCGACCTGCACCGCCACATAGGGGGTAAAGCCGTTGTCCGTGCACCACTCATACAACGCCCGGATCAGGTACGGGCGGGTGGAAGAAGACTCGAGCGCGTTGATCATGAGAACGAAACTGCAGATACTACTTGCGCATCACCTTTTCGGACGGCGTCAGCGCTTCGATGTAGGCCGGTCGCGAGAAGATGCGTTCAGCGTACTTCAGGAGCGGCGCGGCGTTCTTGCTGAGGTCGATGCCATAGTAGTCCAGGCGCCAGAGCAGCGGCGCAATCGCGACGTCGAGCATCGAGAAATTGTCGCCAAGCATGTATTTGTTCTTGAGAAACACGGGCGCGAGCTGCGTGAGCCGGTCGCGGATATGCGAGCGCGCCTTCTCGAGCGCCTTCTCGTTGCCCTTGGCGGTGCGGTTTTCCAGGGTGGAGACGTGTACGAACAGTTCCTTCTCGAAATTGAGCAGGAACAGGCGCACGCGGGCGCGGTCGACCGGGTCGCCGGGCATCAGCTGCGGATGCGGGAAGCGCTCGTCGATGTATTCGTTGATGATGTTCGACTCGTACAGGATCAGGTCGCGCTCCACCAGGATCGGCACCTGGCCGTACGGATTCATCACGCTGATGTCTTCGGGCTTGTTGTAGAGATCGACGTCGCGGATCTCGAAATCCATGCCTTTTTCGAACAGCACGAAGCGGCAACGATGGGAAAAGGGGCAGGTCGTTCCTGAATACAAAACCATCATGGCGAAAGACTCCTAAAAATTAAAAAGAGTGGGCATGCGCAATGGCAACCCACTCCACAAGGACGCGCGCCGGCAATACCAGCCGCGTTCTCAGCTTGGTTTACTTCACGTCTTTCCAGTACGAGGCGTTCAAGCGCCATACGAAGACCAACGCCATGACGAGAAACAGCATCACCCAGACGCCGACGCGGATGCGGGTGTTCTGCGCGGGTTCGGCCATCCATTGCAGGTAGCTCACCAGATCGCCGATGGCCTGGTCGTACTGCAGCGGCGTCATCGTTCCGGGCGAGACCTGCTCCCAGCCCTTGAATACCTCGGCCGTGTGGCCATGCGATTCGATCTTGTCGAACACCGGCCGGCGGTCCCCTTGCAGTTCCCACATCGCATGCGGCATGCCGACGCTCGGGAACACGAGGTTGTTCCAGCCGGTCGCCTTGGTGTCGTCGCGATAGAAGGTGCGCAGGTAGGTGTAGAGGTAGTCGGCGCCGGTGCCGCCGTGGCCGGCGCGCGAGCGTGCGACCAGCGTGAGGTCGGGCGGAACGCCGCCGAACCATTCCTTGGCCTGGCGCGGATCGAGGTTGGCCTTCATCGTCTCGCCGACCTTGTCGGTCGTGAACAGGAGGTTGTCCTTGATCTGCTGCTCGGTGATGCCGATGTCCTGCAGCCGGTTGTAGCGCATGAACGCCGCCGAATGGCAGTTGAGGCAGTAGTTGACGAACAGCTTGGCGCCGTTCTGCAGCGCGGCCAAGTCGTTGGTCTTGTTCGGCGCCTTGTCCCAGGCGATGCCGCCTTCGGCGGCGTGTGCGCCGGCCACGAAGCCGAGCGCCGCAATCAACGTGAGGATCAGTTTCTTCATTCTTGTGTGCTCCCGGTCAGTGGGCGCTGAAGGTCACGCGCTCGGGGACCGGCTTGAATTCGCCGAGGCGGCTCCACCACGGCATCAGGAGGAAGAAACCGAAATAGAACAGCGTTCCGACCTGCGACACGCGCTCGCCGATCGGCGACGGCGGCTGCACGCCGAGGTAGGCCAGGATCACGAAGTTGACGACGAACACGCCGTACACGAACCAGTGCCAGCCCGGACGGTAGCGGATCGACTTGACCGGGCTGTTGTCCAGCCAGGGCAGGAAGAACAGGATGATGACGGCGCCGCCCATGACGATCACGCCCCAGAACTTGGCGTCGATCTGCAGCATCATCGCCGCGACGATGACCGCAGCGATCACGATCGCGCCCTTGATCAGCGCAATGACACGCGCCTTCCAGACGCCGAAGACAGCGCCGGCCACGACGCAGGCGATCAGCACATACATCATCTCGCCGGTGATCGCGCGCAGCATCGAATAGTAGGGCGTGAAGTACCAGACCGGTGCGATGTGGTTCGGCGTCTTCAGCGAATCGGCCGGGATGAAGTTGTTGTACTCGAGGAAGTAGCCGCCGGCTTCGGGAGCGAAGAAGATCACGGCCGAGAAGATGGTGAGGAACACCACCACGCCGAAGATGTCGTGCACCGTGTAATACGGATGCGACGGAATGCCGTCCAGCGGATGGCCGTCGGCGTCGAGCTTGGCCTTGATCTCGATGCCGTCGGGGTTGTTCGAACCCACTTCGTGCAGCGCGATCAGGTGGGCGACCACCAGCCCCAGCAGCACCAGCGGCACCGCGATCACGTGGAAGCTGAAGAAGCGGTTGAGCGTGGCGTCGCTCACCACGTAGTCGCCGCGGATCAGGAGTGCGAGATCGGGGCCGACGAAGGGGATCGCCGCGAACAGGTTCACGATCACCTGGGCGCCCCAGTAGCTCATCTGGCCCCAGGGCAGGAGGTAGCCCATGAAGGCTTCGGCCATCAGGCACAGGAAGATCGCGCAGCCGAAGATCCAGATCAGCTCGCGCGGCTTGCGGTAGCTGCCGTAGATGAGGCCGCGGAACATGTGCAGGTACACCACGATGAAGAAGGCCGAGGCGCCCGTCGAGTGCATGTAGCGGATCAGCCAGCCCCAGGGCACGTCGCGCATAATGTACTCGACCGACGCGAAGGCCTGCGCAGCGTCGGGCTTGTAGTGCATCGTCAGGAAGATGCCGGTCACGATCTGGATCACGAGCACCAGCATCGCGAGCGAGCCGAAGATGTACCAGATGTTGAAGTTCTTCGGCGCGTAGTACTTGCCCCACTGGTCGTTCCAGAGCTGGGTCAGCGGGAAGCGGTTGTCGACCCAGTTGAGCAGCTTCTCGCCGGTGGGGGCGTTGGGCGAGATTTCCTTGAATTCAGCCATGTTCTTGTTCCTCTCAGGCCTTCTTGTCTTCGCCGATCAGCAGGCGCGTGTCGGAGAGGTACATGTGCGGCGGCACCGGGAGGTTGTCGGGCGCGGGCTTGTTCTTGAAGACGCGGCCGGCCAGGTCGAAGGTCGAGCCGTGGCAGGGGCAGAGGAAACCGCCTTCCCAGTTGTCGGGCAGCGAGGGCTGCGGGCCGGCCTGGAGCTTGTCGATCGGCGAGCAGCCGAGATGGGTGCAGATGCCGACGACCACCAGCACTTCGGGCTTGATCGAGCGGCCTTCGTTGCGCGCGTATTCGGGCGTGAACTCGTCGGGATTACGCTTGGACTGTGGATCGGCGAGCTGGCCGTCGAGCTTGGGCAACTCGGCGACCTGGGCCGGCGTGCGCTTGAGGATCCAGACCGGCTTGCCGCGCCATTCGACGGTGAGTTTCTCGCCGGGCTGCAGGCCACCGATATCGACCTCGACCGGCGCACCGGCCGCCTTGGCTTTCTCCGAGGGCTGGAAAGTGCTCACGAACGGGATGGCGGTTGCCACGCCTCCCACTGCACCGGCACAGCCGGATGCGATCAACCACGTCCGCTTGCTGCTGTCGATCCGTTGTTGGCCGACGGAGATGTCACTCATGGGGGTCCTCAAATCTTCTTCGCTGGGGGCTTGGAGTCAACCGACGATTGTAGCGGAGCGTCACAAGCGAATTCAACGCGAGCGCGAGCCCTGCAGGCGGTGCAATGCGACCTCCTATACTGCCGCAGTCCAACAACAAAGACGCGAGGTGAGCGACATGAGCGTTCTGAAGGAATTTCGCGAGTTCGCGGTCAAGGGCAACGTGATCGACCTCGCGGTCGGCGTGATCATCGGCGCGGCCTTCGGCAAGATCGTCGACTCGCTGGTCGGCGACGTCATCATGCCGCTGGTCGGCATCGTGTTCGGCAAGCTCGACTTCTCGAACCTCTACATCGTGCTGGGCACCGCGCCGGCCGGCGTGGCGAGCAACCTGGCGGATCTGAAGAAGGCCGGCGTGCCGGTGCTGGCCTACGGCAACTTCATCACCATCGCGGTCAACTTCGTGATCCTGGCTTTCATCATCTTCATGATGGTCAAGCAGATCAACAAGCTGCGCAAAAAGCAGGAGGAGGCACCCGCCGAAGCCACGCCGCCGGAAGACATCGCGCTGCTGCGCGAGATCCGCGACAGCCTCAAGCGGCCCTGAAGGCCAGCGCGCGCGCCATCCGGATCGCCTCGATCAGGCTGGAGGCGTCGGCCACGCCTTGGCCCGCGATATCGAACGCAGTTCCGTGATCGGGGCTGGTGCGCACCAGCGGCAGGCCCAGCGTCACGTTCACCCCCTTCTCCACGCCCAGGTACTTGACCGGGATCAGGCCTTGGTCGTGATACATCGCGATCACCACGTCGAATTCGCCCGCCCCTTGGCGCTTGGCGCGGGCGCGCATGAAGACGGTGTCGGGCGCATGGGGCCCGTCGGCATCGATGCCTTCCGCGCGCGCGGCCGCGATGGCCGGCGCGATGATGTCGCGTTCTTCCGAGCCGAACAGGCCGCCCTCCCCCGCATGCGGGTTGAGCCCCGCGACGCCGATCTTCGGCGCACGCCCCAGCACGGCCGCCAACGCGCGGTGCGCGATGCGCAGCGTTTGCAGCACGCCGTCGACCGTCACCGCCTCGATGGCGTCGCGCAGCGACATGTGGATGCTCACGAGCACGGTGCGCAACTCGTCATTGGCCAGCATCATGCGCACCGGCACTTCGGCGACCGGCCGGCCCAGGTGGGCCGCGGCTTCGGCCTGCAGCAGTTCGGTGTGGCCGGGAAAGGCGAAGCCGGCCGCTGCCAGCGCCTCCTTGTGCAGCGGCGCGGTGACGATGGCCGCCAGCTCGCCGCGCAACGCCGCACGCGCGGCCCACACCACGCAGTCGCCGGCGATGCGACCGGCGACTGCGCTGATTTCGCCGATCGCGATGGGCGACGGCAGCGGGCTCGCAGCCTGCAGCACAGGGATGCAATGCGGCGGCACCGCGGCCAGGTCGGCGGGCGCATCGATCAGCGCCACGGAAAGCGGCACGCGGCCCGGCGCTGCGAGCGCCTGCGCTGCGCGGCGCACAGTGTCCACGTCGCCTGCGACAAAACAGCCCTGCGTGATGCCGGGTGCATCGCGGAAGGACTTGACGATGATCTCGGGTCCGATGCCTGCGGGATCGCCGAGCGTGATCGCGATCGGGGCGGTGTCGCGCTTCACGCCGGGTTGTCGATGTCGATGAATTGATGCGCGAGGCCGAGCTGCGCGGCCACGTGCGCCGCCACCGCGGGTGCGCCGTAGCGCTCGGTGGCATGGTGGCCGCAGGCGAGGAAGGCGACGCCCATTTCCCTCGCGTAGTGCGCCTGCGGCTCCGAGATTTCGCCGGTGATGAAGGCATCGGCGCCGGCCGCAATGGCCGCCTCGAAATAGCCCTGCGCGCCGCCCGTGCACCAGGCGATGTTGCGGATCGGACGATGCGCCGTGTCGAGCAGGGTGACCGGCTTGCCGAGCGCTTTCTCGACGTGGGTGGCCAGCGCTTTTGCGCTCGGGAAGCTCTCGCCGTTGTCGCGCGCGCCCAGGAAGCCGATCTCCTGCTCGCCGAAGCGACCGGTCGAGCCCGCGTGCGCGACCAGGCCCAGCTTGAGCCCGAGCTGCGCGTTGTTGCCGAGTTCGGGATGCGCATCGAGCGGCAGGTGATAGGCAAAAAGGCTCACATCGTCGCCGAGCAGGAGACTGAGCCGCTGCTTCATCCAGCCCGTCACGCGCCCGTCCTGGCCGCGCCAGAACAGGCCATGGTGCACGAAGATCGCATCGGCCTCGGCATGGATCGCGGCCTCGATCAGCGCGCGGCTCGCGGTGACGCCCGAGACGATCTTGCGCACCGTGGTGCGGCCTTCGACCTGCAAGCCGTTGGGGCCGTAGTCCTTGAAACGCTCGGGCGCGAGCAGAAGGTCGAACGCATGCAGGAGTTCGTGGCGGGTCGTACTCATCGCGCCATTGTGGACCCGCGCGACCGGTCAAGGCCGCAGACCACAGGGCTCAGGGTTTTCACTATATGGACGGAAACAGTCCGATTCACTCGTGTGCGCGCCTGCGGAACGAGGCGGCAGGTCCATTGAGGGACAATGCAGTCTTCGGCGCTAGCCGCGCCGCCCTCCCGCTTCAACGTCCTTCTTTTCCTGTTTTTCATGAAACGCACCTGGCTGCTGTTCGCCCAAGCCGTGACCGTCATGCTCGCGGCCTATTTCGTCGTCGCGACGCTCAAGCCCGAGTGGGTTGGCCGGCGCGCCACCTCGCTCGGCGGTGTGGTCTCGGTGATCGAGGCGCCGACCGCCAATCCGACGGCGATCGCGCCCGGCAGCCTGAGCGCCGCCGCCAAGAAGGCCTCGCCGGCCGTGGTCAGCATCAACACCAGCAAAGCGGCGCGGCGCAGTCCGCGCAGCGACGACCCGTGGTTCCGCTTTTTCTTCGGCGACCAGGGTGCAGACCAGCCCCAGGTCGGCCTGGGCAGCGGCGTCATCGTCAGCACGGACGGCTACATCCTCACCAACAACCACGTGGTGGAAGGCGCAGACGAAATCGACGTCACGCTCAACGACAGCCGTCACGCGCGCGGCAAGGTGATCGGCACCGACCCCGACACCGATCTCGCCGTGCTCAAGATCGAGCTCGACAAGCTGCCGGTGGTCGTGCTGGGCAACTCCGACAACCTGCAGGTGGGCGACCAGGTGCTCGCCATCGGCAACCCCTTCGGCGTCGGCCAGACCGTCACCAGCGGCATCGTCTCGGCGCTGGGGCGCAACCAGCTCGGCATCAACACCTTCGAGAACTTCATTCAGACCGATGCGGCCATCAACCCCGGCAATTCGGGCGGCGCGCTGGTCGACGTCAACGGCAACCTCGAAGGCATCAATACCGCGATCTATTCGCGCTCCGGCGGCAGCCTGGGCATCGGCTTCGCAATTCCGGTTTCGACCGCCAAGCAGGTGCTGGAAGACATCGTCAAGGAAGGCAAGGTCACGCGCGGCTGGATCGGCGTGGAACCCAACAACCTCTCGCCCGAGCTGGCGGAAACCTTCGGCGTCAAGGCGAACAAGGGCGTCATCATCACGGGCGTGCTGCAGAACGGCCCGGCCGCCAGGGCAGGCGTCCGCCCCGGCGACGTGATCACCGGCGTCGGCGAGAAGAGCGTCGACAACGTGCAGGAACTGCTGACCGCCGTGGCGGGGCTCAAGCCCGGCAACGCGGCGCGATTTGCGCTCCAGCGCGGCAAGGACAAGATGGAGCTCGACGTCACGCCGGGTCCCCGGCCGCGGAGTCCGATCCGCCGCGCGCCGGGCGAGCCCGAGTAGGCGAGCGGCCCGCGCCGCCCCCGCTCAGGGCTGCGCGGAATCGGCGCTCTCGTTTTCCTCGGGCGCCTTGCTGTGTTTCACGAAGTAGCGCGCGGCCACGATGCCGACTTCGTAGAGCAGGCACATCGGTATTGCCAGCGCGAGCTGCGAAACGACGTCGGGCGGCGTGAGCACCGCCGCCACGACGAAGGCCAGCACGATGAAATAGCCGCGGAAATTCTTCAGCTTCTCGATCGTGACCATTTCGAAGCGCACCAGCAGCATCACGACGATCGGTACCTGGAAGGCGACGCCGAAGGCGAGGTAGAGCGACAGGATCGACTCCACGTACGACGCGATATCCGGCGTGGCCGCCACGCTCGCCGGCGTGAAGCGCTGGATGAAGCCGAACATCTTGTCGAGCACGAAGAACTGCACGAAGGCGATGCCGGCATAAGCCAGGAAGCTGCCGAAGATGATGAGCGGCAGCGCGAACTTCTTCTCGTGGCTGTAGAGGCCCGGCGCCACGAACATCCAGCACTGATACATGAGCCACGGCAAGGCCAGCAGCACTGCCGCCATCATGAGCACCTTCAGCGGCACGAAAAAGGGCGAGAACACGCCGACCGCGATCAGCTTCGCGTCGGGCGGCATGTGCGCGCGGATCGGAACCGCGATCATGTCGATCAGCCCGCTCGGGCCGGGCCAGATCGCGAGCAGGATGCCCGCGATCGCCAGCCCGTAAACGCAATAGAGCAGGCGGTCGCGCAGCTCCATCAGGTGCTGCACGAAAGGCTGCTCGGTGCCGGCCAGTTCGTCTTCTTTGTTCTTGTCGGGGGAATCGGCCATGTGGGAGCGCTGCGGGCGGGCGTCCGGCGCGCGCTGGGCGCGGCCGGATCGGCGTTGCGGCTAGTTGATTTTGTGGGGACGGTAGCGGGCCACGCGCGCTGCGCCCGAAAGCGCCCGGGTGCGCACGCCGTTGCGCGCCTTGTACCACTGCGGCGTGGCGCCCTGCTTCAGGCGCCAGTTCTTGCGGGGATGCTTGTACTCGGGGTAGGACGGCGCGGGCTCGGCCAGTTCCGACAGGGTCTGGCCGCTCTCGGAGAACTGCTTCTCGAACTCGCTCGCGCCGGTCTGGATGCTGTGCTCGACGTCACGGGCGGCTTCCTGCACCGTATCCTTCATCTTGCGCAGCTCGTCCAGGTCCATCGAGCGGTTGACCTCGGCCTTGACGTCGTTCACATAACGCTGCGCCTTGCCCAGCAGGGTGCCGACGGTACGCGCGACGCGCGGCAGCTTCTCGGGCCCGATGACGATCAGCGCCACCGCGCCGATCAGTGCGATTTTCGAGATGCCGAGGTCGATCACGGACGGATGCGGCTCAAGACTTTTGACGCGCTTCGACGTCGATCGTCGACTTGTCGGCGGCGTTGGTGTTGCCGGTCACCTGCGGATTCGGGGCGGCGGGCGATTCGGCGGTCGCCGAACCGTCCTTCATGCCGTCCTTGAAGCCCTTGACCGCGCCGCCGAGGTCGGAGCCCATGTTGCGGAGCTTCTTGGTGCCGAAGATCATCACGACGACGAGCAGCACGATCAGCCAGTGCCAGATGGAAAGTGAACCCATGGATTACTCCTGAAGAATGTGTTTGATTTTAGTCGGCGCAGATGTCACAACCCGCGGCAATGGCGAATATCAACCCTTGAGCCAGGGCCGCGGGCCGCCCATGACGTGAACGTGGAGATGGTGAACCTCCTGCCCGCCCTCGGCGCCGGTGTTGACGACGATGCGGAAGCCGCCCTGCGGATAGGGCCGGCAGCCCTGCTCGATCGCCAGCCGGGGCGCCAGCGTCATGATTTTTCCCAAGAGCGCCGCGTCGTCCGGCGTGACCTGCGCCATCGAAGGGATGTGGCGCTTGGGCACCAGCATGAAGTGCACCGGGGCCCAGGGCGCGATATCGTGAAAGCCGAAGAGATCGTCGTCCTCGTACATCTTTCGCGAGGGAATCTTGCCCTCGATGATCTTGCAGAAGATGCAGTTCGGGTCAGAGGAGGCGTGCGCCCCCACGTTCGGCACTGACGTGTCCTCGCTGCCCCCCGATGGGGCCTTCGCACCTTGGGGCTGCCCGGCGGTGCTCATGCCGACTCCATCGGTCGTCCGGCATTCATGCGCACCATCCCCTTGACGATGCGATAGAGGAACCAGAGGGAAATCAGCGCCCAGGCGATCCAGCCCGGCAGGAGCAGCAGCAGCCAGAGCCAGGAGGTCAGCACGTACAGCACGCCGGCCCACAGCACCGAGCGGATGCGCCAGCTGAAATGCGTCGCCTGCCAGCTGCCGGCGGCATCGTCGCGCTTGACCAGATCGACCACCAGCGCGATCAGGAGCAGCGCGATGGATGCCTGCATGCCGGGCAGCACGGCGCCGACCGCCACCACCAGATGCAGGATGTAACTGATCCAGCCCCAGGTCTTGAGCGAGCTGTCGGGCTCCACGGTCACGATGTCGTTGGGCATGGCGTCCTCTCAGTCGTTGGAAGCTTCGCGATCCTGCGCCTTGCGCAGGGCCTTTTCCTCGATGCCGCTCAGGCCTTCGCGGCGCTCGAGCTCGGCCACCACGTCGCGCGGCGAAAAGCCGTAGTGCGCCAGCGCCACCATGCTGTGGAACCAGAGATCGGCCACTTCGTTCACTATTTTCGTGCGCTCGCCGCCATGGTCGGCGTCCTTCGCGGCCATCACCACCTCGGTGGCTTCCTCGCCGATCTTTTTGAGAAAGGCGTCGGGGCCGCGGTGCAGCAGGCGCGCGACGTAGCTTTTTTCGGGGTCGCCGCCGCGCGCGGGCAGCCGGCTTTCGATCACGGCGGCCAGTCGCGCGAGCGCGTCTTCGGCATTGCGTTCGGGGGCGTCGGCGCTCATCTTGGGGACGATGTGTAGATCGATTCGGGGTCTTTCAAGACCGGCTCGGTCACGGTCCAGCGGCCGTTCTCGTACTTGCTGAAAAAGCAGCTGTGGCGCCCGGTATGGCAGGCGATGCCGGGCTCGTGCCCGAGCTGCGTGACCTGGAGCAGCACCACGTCGTTGTCGCAGTCGAGCCTGATCTCGTGCACGGTCTGCACGTGGCCCGATTCTTCGCCCTTGAACCAGAGCTTTCCGCGCGAGCGGCTGAAATACACCGCGCGGCCCAGCTCGGCCGTCCGGGCGAGCGCCTCGCGGCTCATCCAGGCGAACATCAGCACGTCCTTGCTGCCCTGTTCCTGCGCGATCACGGGCACCAGGCCGTTCGCATCCCACTTCACTTCGTCGAGCCAGTTCATCGGGGTATTGTCGGTCACAGGCGCACCGGGATGCCGCGCGCGGCCATGCAGGCCTTGGCCTCGCCGACGGTGTATTCGCCGTAATGGAAGATGCTGGCCGCCAGCACGGCATCGGCGCCGCCGGTCTGGATACCGTCGGCCAGGTGCTCGAGATTGCCGACGCCGCCGGACGCGATCACCGGCACGCTGACCGCGTCGCTGACGGCGCGCGTGAGTTCGAGGTCGAACCCGCTCTTGGTGCCGTCCCGGTCCATGCTGGTCAAGAGGATCTCGCCGGCGCCGCGGCGCGTCATTTCGACGGCCCATCGCACCGCGTCGAGCCCCGTGTTCTTGCGGCCACCATGGCTGTAGACGTCCCAGCCGGGCCCGCGCAGGGCCGCATCGTCGGCCGAGCGCCGCTTGGCGTCGATCGCGACCACGATGCACTGGGCGCCGTACTTGCGCGAGGCGTCATCGATCACCTGCGGATTCGCGATCGCCGCCGAGTTGAAACTGGTCTTGTCGGCGCCCGCGTTGAGCAGGCGGCGCACGTCCTCGACGGTGCGCACGCCGCCGCCGACGGTCAGCGGAATGAAGACCTGCGAGGCCACCGCCTCGATGATCGGCAGGATCAGGTCTCGGCCGTCGCTGGTGGCCGTGATGTCGAGAAAGGTCAGCTCGTCGGCGCCCTGCGCGTTGTAGCGCGCTGCGATCTCGACCGGATCGCCGGCGTCGCGCAGCTCGACGAAGTTGACGCCCTTGACGACACGGCCGCCGGTGACGTCGAGGCAGGGAATGATGCGTTTGGCGAGCATGGCGGATCCGGAGCTTGTGAGATTCAAAGGACGGTGAGCTGCTGCCAGCCCTGCCACGTGGCGCCGGGCGCGAGCAGCACCGGCTCGTCGATGCGGGCGGCCTCGACGCAGAGCATGTGGCGCCAGCCGTCGTCGGGCAGATCGGCCAGTTGGGCGCTCAGCGCCGGACCGGGGTTCCACACCACCGTTTCGGTGCAGCTCGCGCTCTGCGCGATCTCGAGCGTGCCGGAGGGCTGCACCAGCCGCAGCGGACGCGCGGGCGCCGTGTAGACGCTGTCGAATTCGGTGCCGAAGCGCAGCGCGGGCGCCAGGTCGACATGCCGGTCGTCGCGCACCGCATCCCAGCGGTTGGCGCCCTGCAGGCCTTCCAGCGAGGCGTCGGCAATGTCGTCCACGCGCAGATAGCTGTGCAGCGCGGCCGCAAAGGACCAAGGCGCGCGGCCGGTGTTGTCGATCGACAGCGCGACGCGCAGCGAATGCGGCGCCAGCGTGACCGTTAGCCGCGCGTGGAAGGCGTGCGGCCAGATGGCGCGAGTGGCCTCGTCGTCGTGCAGCGAGAGAACGAGCGTGTCGCTCTTGCCGCCGGAAGCGCCCGCCTCGGCCTGCCACGCGACATTGCGCACGAAACCGTGCTTGGGCAGCGGACCGCGCTGGTTGAACTGCGGCCAGCAGATCGGCACGCCGCCGCGGATCGCGCTCTGGCCGTCGAAGCGCGCCTCGGGGCTCAGGTACAGGCGCTCGACGCCGTCGGCCGTAGTCCACGACAGCAGGTGGGCGCCGTGCCGCGCCACGGTGCAGGCGCTGCCATCCGGCAGGCCGAGGTGCAGTGCAGGCTGGGCGCGGAAGACGATCTCTTTGAAGGACATGGCCCGATTCTAGGTTTGGCCCGTGTCACCCCAGGCCGCACCGGCATGACCGCAGGCCAAATTCGCATTGCAGGCAGCATGGTTTTGGCATGAAATCGCGACAGCCGGCGGCCGCGGCGTGCGGATTGGCGGTGAGGGACGTCATCTCCACATCACTTGTTCGACAAGAAGGGGCTCAAACATGAAAAGGAAGTTGCCGCCGGCAGCCTGGATCCTGATCGCGATGGTGATCGGCATCGTGATCGGCTACATGATCTTCATCAATTTTCCCGACAAGAAGGCGGCGGCCCAGATCGCAGGCTACATCTCGATCATCTCGGACGTGTTCCTGCGGCTGATCAAGATGCTGATCGGACCGCTGGTGTTCTCCACCCTGGTGGTGGGCATCGCCCACATGGGCGACGCGGCCTCGGTGGGCCGCGTGTTCGGCAAGGCGCTGGGCTGGTTCATCACCGCTTCCCTGGTCTCGCTGGTGCTGGGCCTGGTCATGGCCAACCTGTTGCAGCCGGGCCTCAATCTGGGCCTGCCGCTGCCCGACATCGGCGCCTCAGCCAACCTGGCCACCTCCAAGTTCACCTTGAAGGATTTCGTCAGCCACCTGGTGCCCAAGTCCTTTGCGGAGGCCATGGCCAACAACGAGATCCTGCAGATCGTGGTGTTCTCCATGTTCTTCGGCGTCGCCCTCGCCTCGCTCGGCGACAAGGCCAAGACCCTGGTCCACGCGATCGACGAGCTCTCCCACGCCATGCTCAAGATCACCGGCTACGTCATGAAGCTGGCGCCGCTGGCCGTGATGGCCGCCATGGCCGCCACCGTGGCGGTGAACGGGCTGGAGATCCTGCTCAAGTTCGCGGTCTTCATGGGCGACTTCTACCTTGGGCTGTTCCTGTTGTGGGGCATCCTGATTTTCGCCGGCTTCGCCTTTCTCGGGCCGCGCGTGTTCAAGCTGCTGGTGCTGATCAAGGAGGCCTTCCTGCTGTCCTTCGCGACGGCGAGTTCCGAGGCGGCCTATCCGAAGATCCTCGACGCGCTCGACCGTTTCGGTGTCAAGCGCAAGATCTCCAGCTTCGTGATGCCGATGGGCTACTCCTTCAACCTCGACGGCTCGATGATGTACTGCACCTTCGCCGTGCTCTTCATCGCCCAGGCCTACGGCATCGAGCTGTCGCTCGGCACTCAGATCACGATGCTGCTGATCCTGATGCTCACCTCCAAGGGCATGGCCGGCGTGCCGCGCGCCTCGCTGGTGGTGATCGCCGCCACGCTGAACCAGTTCAACATCCCAGAAGCCGGGCTGCTCCTAATCCTGGGCGTGGACACCTTCCTCGACATGGGCCGCTCGGCCACCAACGCGGTGGGCAACTCGATCGCTACGGCGGTGGTGGCCAAGTGGGAGGGCGAGCTGCTTTCGGAGAGCGATGCCGCGGCCAACGCCAGCAAGATCGACGAGGAATTGAAGGCCACGCTGGCCCATCCGGTGCATGCCTGAGGCACGGCCATGAAGCCCACCTGGAAATCGTCGCTGGCTGTTGCGCTGTTCGCGGCGGCACTCGGCATGACTGCAATGGCCCGCGCGCAGCCCGAGCCCGCCCCGGCGGCGCCCGCGGCGCTCACGGGCACGCTGGCCAAGGTGCGCGACACCGGCGCCATCGCCATCGGCTACCGCGAATCCTCGGTCCCCTTCTCCTATCTGTCGCCGCGCAACGAACCGATCGGCTACTCGATCGAGCTGTGCCGCGCCCTGGTGGCCGCGATCGAGGCGGCGGTGCACAAGAGCCTGGAGATCAAGTGGGTGCCCGTCACCTCCGAGTCGCGCATCGATGCAGTGGAAAAGGGCCAGGTCGATCTCGAATGCGGCTCCACCACCAGCAACCTCGAACGCCAGAAGCGCGTGGCCTTCTCGCCCACGATCTTCGTTTCGGGCACCAAGGTGCTGGTGAAGAAAGGCTCGCCGATCAGAGGATTTCGCGACCTGGCCGGCAAGCGGGTGGTGGTGACGCGCGGCACGACCAACGAGAAGACGATGCAGGACCTGTCGCAGAAGTTCAAGCTCAACCTGACCCTGATCGCGATGCGCGACCATGCGGAATCCTTCGCGCAGGTGGTGGCCGGGCAGGCCGATGCCTTTGCGACCGACGACGTGCTGCTCTATGGCCTGATCGCGCAGAACAAGGGCAAGGTGCAGGGCGAATACCAGGTGGTCGGCGACTTCCTCTCCTACGACCCCTACGGCATCATGTACCGCAAGGGCGACGCGCAGCTGGCCAAGGTGGTGAACGACAGCTTCCAGGCGCTGGCGATCGACGGCGAGATCGAACGCCAGTACAAGCGCTGGTTCCTGCAGAAGCTGCCTCTTTCGAGCACCAGCATCGACCTGCCGATGAGCCCGCAGCTGGAGACCATCATCCAGACCCTGGCGGTAAAAACAGAGTAGTGCCGGCTATCGAGCTGGCCAGTGCCAGGGCGGAATGTCGCTCATGTCGAGGTTGGCGATCCGCGTCTCGCCCAGCGTCTTTTCCAGCAACACCGACTGCATCGCCGGCAACCCGCCGGCGCTGTCTTCGCTGGCCGCCTCCTCGAGCGCCGCGATCAGCCGCGCCGCGTGGGACACCACGATGACCTGCGCGCCGGTTGCGCATTGCGCAATCAGCCGGCCCAGCGGCGGCAGCAGGTCGGGATGCAGGCTGGTTTCAGGCTCGTTCAGCACCATCAGCGCAGGCGGCCGGGGTGTCAGCAGCGCGGCGATCCACAGCAGATAGCGCAGCGTGCCGTCGGAAAGCTCGGCGGCGCTCAGCGGCCGCAGCAGGCCGTGCTGGTGCATCAGGGTCTCGAAGCGGTCGCCTGCGCTCACCTCGACCCGTGCGCCGGGAAAGGCGTCCTCGACCGCACGATCCAGCGCATCCGTGTCGCCGATTTCGCGAATGGTCTGCAGCGCCGCGGCGAGATCTGCGCCATCGTCGGCGAGAACCGGCGTGTAGGTGCCCAGTTGCGGCTGGCGCGCGGGTGCGTCAGCGTCGGAGCGAAAGTGGTCGTAGAAGCGCCACGAGCGCATCTGCTCGCGCAGCGTGAGCATCTCTGGCGCGGCCTGCGGGTCGGCGAACTCGGTCATCATGCTCGCGAAGGCCGCGATCGGCCGGCCGACCGGCTCCCAGCTCCCGCTGCGATCGCCGCGCAGTCGTAGCGAGGCACCCTTGCGATCGACCAGTTGTGTCGAAGGCCTTAGTACCGGGCCATTCCAGATGGCCTCGCGCTTGATCTCGGGATCGTGCGAAAAGGCCGTCGGCGGCACCGGCGGCGGCAGGCCGACGTCGATCGCGTAGCCGAAGTCCTCGGCATCATGGCCGGCAAAGCCCAGCCGCAGATTGACCGGCTCGCTGCGCACCGTCCCCTGCACCGGCGCCTCCCCGCGCAGCATGGCGGCCGAGAAGCGCTCGGGCCCGGCCCAGAGCGTGGAGGACAGGCCGCCCTCGCGCACCAGCGAACGTACGATGCCGCCATGGGCCGTGTCGGCCAAAAGACGCATCGCGCGGTAAACGCTCGATTTGCCGCTGCCGTTCGGGCCGGTGACCACCGTCAACCGGCCGAGCGGCACCGTGAGCTGGCGCAGCGAACGGTAGTTGGCGATGGCGAGCGCGGAGAGCACGCTCGATGAAGTATCAGGCGGCGTCGGCCAGTTCGTCGGCGCGCGCTTGCGCGGCTGCGAAATCGAGGTCGCCGGAGTAGATGGCCCGACCGCAGATCACGCCTTCGACGCCATCCGATTCGACCGCGCAGAGCTTGTCGATGTCGGCCATGTTCGAGAGCCCGCCCGATGCGATCACGGGGATGGTGAGCGACTGCGCGAGCCGCACGGTGGCTTCGATGTTGATGCCCGAGAGCATGCCGTCGCGGCCGATGTCGGTGTAGATGATCGATTCGACGCCGTAGTCCTCGAACTTCTTGCCCAGATCGGCCACCTCATGGCCGGTGAGCTTGCTCCAGCCGTCGGTCGCAACCTTGCCGTCCTTGGCGTCGAGGCCGACGATGATGTGCCCGCCGAAGGCGCTGCAGGCATCCTTCAGGAAGCCGGGGTTCTTGACCGCAGCGGTGCCGATGATCACGTAGCGCAGGCCGTCGTCGATGTAGCGCTCGATGGTGTCGAGGTCGCGGATGCCTCCGCCGAGCTGCACCGGGATGTCGTCGCCGACCTCCCTCAGGATCGCCTTGATCGCCGCATGGTTCTGCGGCTTGCCGGCAAAGGCGCCGTTCAGGTCGACGAGGTGCAGCCGCCGTGCGCCGGCGTTGACCCATCTGCGCGCCATCGCGGCCGGGTCTTCGCTGAAGGTGGTGGACTGGTCCATATCGCCTTGCTTGAGGCGAACGCAATGGCCATCCTTGAGATCGATCGCAGGAATGAGGAGCATGGTGCGGGATTGCGTGGAACGCGCGATGAAGCGCAGGAACTGCTTCTTCAGGGATTCCAGTGGAGAAAGTTTCGGTAGAGCTGCAGCCCGTGGTCCGCACTCTTCTCGGGGTGGAACTGGGTCGCAAAAATATTATCGCGTGCAATGGCGGCGGTAAAGCGCTCGCCATATTCCGCCTCACCGGCGCTGTGGAGGGAATCCGCCGGCCGCGCATAGAAGCTGTGCACGAAATAGAAGTAGCTCCGGTCCGGCACGCCCGCCCACACCGGGTGCGGCCGCATCTGAACGACCTGGTTCCAGCCCATCTGCGGCACCTTGTAGCGGCTGCCGTCCGGCTGGAGACGGCCGGTCAGTTCGAACTTGCGCACCTCGCCGGGAATCAGGCCCAGGCCCTCGGTCGGGCCCTCGTCGCTCGTCGACAGCAGCATCTGCATGCCGACGCAGACGCCGAAGAGCGGCTTGGCGGCGGCCGCTTCAAGCACCGATTCCTGCAGGCCGGAGTCGCGCAGTTCGCGCATGCAATCGGGCATGGCGCCCTGCCCCGGCAGCACGACGCGCGTGGCGCGGCGCACCACGTCCGGGTCGGAGGTCACGACAACCTCGACCCCAAGCTGGTCGGCCGCATGCTGGACCGCCTGCGATACCGAGCGCAGGTTGCCCATGCCGTAGTCGACGACGGCGACGGTGTTCTTGCTGCTGCTCAGAGGGAACCCTTGGTCGAAGGAATGACGCCGGCCGAGCGAGGATCGAGTTCGAGCGCGGCGCGCAGCGCGCGCGCGAAGGCCTTGAACACGGTCTCGCACTGGTGGTGGGCGTTGACGCCCTTGAGGTTGTCGATGTGCAGGGTCACGAAGGCGTGGTTGACGAAGCCCTGGAAGAACTCGTAGGTGAGCTGGCTGTCGAAGGTACCGATCATGCCGCTGGTGAAGGGCACGTGCATGACCAGGCCGGGGCGGCCGGAGAAATCGATCACCACGCGGCTCAGCGCCTCGTCGAGCGGCACGTAGGCGTGGCCGTAGCGCCGGATGCCCTTCTTGTCGCCGACCGCTTTCGCGACCGCTTGGCCGAGCGTGATGCCCACGTCTTCCACCGTGTGGTGGCCGTCGATATGCAGATCGCCCTGGCAGTCGATGTCGAGGTCGATCAGGCCGTGGCGGGCGATCTGGTCGAGCATGTGGTCGAAGAAGCCTATGCCGGTGGCGAGCTTCGAGCGGCCGCTGCCGTCGAGGTCGACGCGGACCGTGATCTTCGTCTCCGCGGTGTTGCGCGTGACGGTGGCGGTCCGCGCTACAGCGGCGACGACTGCTTCGGGTGCCGAAGGGGTGTTCATAGGGATGCTTCGAGAGCCGCGAGCATCTGCGCATTCTCGTCGATGGTTCCGACGGTCAGGCGCAGGCAGTTCGCGAGCAATGGGTGCATTTTAGAAACGTTCTTGACCAGCACGCCGCGCGCCTTCATTCCCTCGAAGGTCCGCGTGGCATCGGGCACGCGCACCAGGATCATGTTGGCGTCGCTCGGCCAGCTCTTCACCGCGGGCAGCCGGGCCAGCGCCTCGAAGATGCGCCGGCGCTGGGCGCGGATCTCGGCCGCCTGCCCGGCAAACACGTCGGCGTGCTCCAGCGCGAACAGCGCGCACTCGCAATTGAGCACGCTGATGTTGTAGGGCGGCCGCACCTTGTCGATTTCGGCGATCAGGGCCTGGGGGCCGATCAGGTAGCCCAGCCGGACGCCCGCCAGGCCGAACTTGCTGAGCGTGCGCATCAGCAGCACGTGGCCGTGGCGAGCGATGCGGTCGACCCAGCTGCGGCCGGCGAAGGGCTGGTAGGCCTCGTCGATCACCACCAGGCCGCCCTGCGCGCCCTGGGCCTCGATGATCTTCTCGATCACCGCATCGTCCCAGAGGTTGGCGGTCGGGTTGTTGGGATAGGCGAGGTAGACGATGGCCGGTTTCTCGCGCGCGATGGCCTCGAGCATGGCGGCCTCGTCGAGCTCGAAATCGGCGGTCAGCGGCACGCCGACGAAGCGCAGGCCCTGCAGCTGGGCGCTGATCGCGTACATCACGAAGCCGGGCACCGGCGCCAGGATGGCCGCCCCGGGGAGATCGCAGGCCATGGCGAGCAGCGAAATCAGTTCGTCCGAACCGTTGCCGAGCATCAACCTGAAGCCCTCTGGAACGGCGGCATACGCCGCCAGCGCGCGCTGCAGATCCGCGCCGCGCGCCCCGGGATAGCGGTTCAGCGCGAGCGCGCCGAGCCGCTGGCCCAGCGCGGCCTGCAGCGCGGGCGGCAGGCCGAAAGGGTTCTCCATGGCGTCGAGCTTGATCAGCCCGCGCGCATCCTGCACGGCGTAGGCATGCATGGACTGGACGTCGGCGCGGATGCGGCGCAGGGCGCGGGCGGTATTGGCGGAAGCGGAAGTCATTCGATTCAGGGGCAGCGGTAACTGTTGCGCAGCGCGGCCGAAAGCACGAGCTGCACCGGCATGTCGGCCTCGTAGCTGTTGGCATTGCGCGTCAGTTCGGTCTGGTAGAGCGAGCGGGCCATCGAAGGCTCGAGCCGACGGCCATTGATGCAGAACGGCGGTTTCTGGCCCGCACGCTGGGCCATGTCGCCGGCCTCGCGCAGACCCTCGACCACGCCGACGAGATAGTAGTTGGCGTAGAGCTTGCCGTCCTTTTCGCTGGTTTCCAGCGTGCGCAGCTCGCGGATGCTCATGGCCTGGCAGGCGGTGCCGAAGGCCAGCAGGGCGAGGGCCAAGCCAGGCCCGATCGATAGCATTCGCATCACTTCGCTCTCCGTCAGCGCAGGCGCAGGCGGGCCGCTTCGGCATGCGCGGGCAAGCCCTCGCCTTCGGCCAAGGTCACGGCGATGCGGCCCAGGGCCTGGGCGCCCTCCTCGCTCACCTCGATCAGGCTCGATCGCTTCTGGAAATCGTAGACACCCAGCGGCGAGCTGAAACGCGCGGTGCCGCTGGTGGGCAGCACGTGGTTGGGACCGGCACAGTAGTCGCCCAGGCTTTCGCTGGTGTAAGCGCCGAGGAAGATCGCCCCGGCATGCTTGAGCAGCGGTTCCCAGCGCTGCGGCTCGCGGCTGCTGACTTCCAGGTGCTCGGGCGCGATGCGGTTGCTGATGGCGCAGGCCTCCTCCATGCTGCGGGTGTGGATCAACGCGCCGCGGCCGTTGAGCGAAGCCGCGATGATCTCGGCGCGCGGCATCGAGGGCAGCAGGCGGTCGATTTCCTGCTGCACGCGCTCGATATAGGCAGCGTCGGGGCAAAGCAGGATGCTCTGCGCCAGCTCGTCGTGCTCGGCCTGGCTGAACAGATCCATCGCCACCCAGTCGGCCGGCGTGCTGCCGTCGGCCAACACCAGGATCTCGCTCGGGCCGGCGATCATGTCGATGCCGACGGTGCCGAAGACGCGCTTCTTGGCACTGGCGACATAGGCATTGCCGGGGCCGGTGATCTTGTCGACCTTCGGGATGGTTGCCGTGCCATAGGCCAGCGCGGCCACCGCCTGCGCGCCGCCGATGGTGAAGGCGCGCGTCACGCCGGCCACATAGGCGGCGGCCAGCACCAGCACATTGCGTTCGCCTTGGGTCGACGCGGCCTGCGCGCCGGAACCTCCCGTGGCCACGCTGCCGCGGACCGGGGTGGGTACCACCATGATGATTTCGCCGACGCCGGCCACGTGGGCCGGAATCGCGTTCATCAGCAGGCTCGACGGATACGCCGCCTTGCCGCCGGGCACGTAGATACCCACGCGGTCCAGCGGCGTCACTTTCTGGCCCAGCAGCGTGCCGTCTTCGTCCCGATAGCTCCAGCTCTCGCCGGAGGCCTTCTTCTGCGCCTCGTGATAGCGGCGCACGCGCGCGGCGGCAGCCTGCAAGGCCTCGCGCTGCGCAGCGGGTATGGCGTCGAACGCCTGCTTGAAGTCGGCTTGCGACAGCTCCATCGCGCCCACCGTGGCCGCGCTCAGCCCGTCGAAGCGGCGGGTGTAGTCGAGCACCGCCTCATCGCCGCGCGCCTGCACGTCAACGAGGATATCGGCCACCACCTGTTCGATCTTGGCGTCGGATTCTGCCGACCAATGCAGCCGCGCCTTGAAATCGGCTTCGAAGCCGGCCGAGGCGGTCGACAGGCGGGCGGGAGAGGCTTTCAGGTTCATCGTCAGGCGGAAGGAATGGCCGAGGCGAAGGCGTCGATGATGCGGCGGATCGGCGCCTGCTTGAGCTTGAGCGCGGCCTGGTTGACCACCAGGTGCGCGCTGATGTCCATGATGCGCTCGACCTCGACCAGATGGTTGGCCTTGAGCGTGTTGCCGGTCGACACCAGGTCGACGATGGCGTCCGCCAGGCCGGTGAGCGGCGCGAGCTCCATGCTGCCGTAGAGCTTGATCAGGTCGACGTGCACGCCCTTGCTGGCGAAGAACTCGCGCGCCAGGCCGACGTACTTGGTCGCGACCTTGATGCGCGAGCCTTGCCGGACGGCCGAGGCGTAGTCGTAGTCGGCGCGCACGGCCACGCTCAGCCGGCAGGCTGCGATGCGCAGGTCGAGCGGCTGGTAGAGGCCCTGGTTGCCGTGCTCGAGCAGGACGTCGAGCCCGGTCACGCCGAGGTCGGCGCCGCCGTACTGCACGTAGGTGGGCACGTCCGAGGCGCGCACCAGGACCACGCGCACGTCGGGCCGCGTGGTCGCGAGGATCAGCTTGCGCGATTTCTCCGGGTCCTCGGTCACCTCGATGCCGGCCGCGGCCAGGAGCGGCAGCGTTTCCTCGAAGATGCGGCCCTTGGACAGGGCGAGCGTGATCACGGCTGCATCTCCACCGCTCCGGCCACGCGCTCGATGTCGGCGCCGAGGCCGCGCAGCTTGCTTTCCATGCGGTCGTAGCCGCGGTCCAGGTGGTAGATGCGGTCGACCAGCGTTTCGCCCTCGGCCACCAGGCCGGCGATCACCAGGCTGGCCGAGGCGCGCAGGTCGGTCGCCATCACGGTCGCGCCCGAGAGTTGCGCCACGCCTTCGATCACGGCCACCTTGCCGTCGGTCTGGATCTTGGCGCCCAGGCGCAGCATTTCGTCGACGTGCATGAAGCGGTTCTCGAAGATCGTTTCGGTCACCGTCGAGGTGCCTTCGGCGATCACGTTGAGCGCCATGAACTGGGCCTGCATGTCGGTCGGGAAGCCCGGGTATTCGGTGGTGCGGAAGCTCTGCGCCTTGAGCCGGCCCTGGCTCTGGACTCGGATGCCGCCGTCCACCGCGGCCACCTGGGCGCCCGCCTCGCGCAGTTTCTCGATCACCGCATCGAGGTGGTCGGCACGGCCGTGCTTCAGCACCACATCGCCGCCGGTGGCCGCGACGGCGCACAGGAAGGTGCCGGCCTCGATGCGGTCGGCCACCACCTGGTGCGTGCAGCCGTTCAGCTTGTCGACGCCCTGGATGCGGATGCGGCTGGTGCCGTAACCTTCGATCTTCGCGCCCATCTCGATCAGCATCTCGGCCAAGTCCGAGATCTCGGGCTCCTGTGCCGCGTTTTCCAGCACCGTCTCGCCGTCGGCCAGCGCCGCGGCCATGAGGAAATTCTCGGTGCCGGTGACGGTCACCATGTCGGTCGTGATGCGCGCGCCGTGCAGGCGCTTGGTGCCGCCCGTGAGGCTGGCCACCATGTAGCCATGCTCGACCACGATCTCGGCGCCCATCGCCTGCAGGCCCTTGATGTGCTGGTCGACCGGCCGCGAGCCGATGGCGCAGCCGCCCGGCAGCGACACCCTCGCCTTGCCGAAACGCGCCAGGAGCGGCCCGAGCGCGAGCACCGATGCGCGCATCGTCTTCACCAGTTCGTAGGGCGCTTCGGCCGTGTGCAGCGCTCCGGCGTCGATGCGCACAGTGCCGTTGTCGTCGCGCTCGGCTGCCACGCCCATGTTGCGGATCAGCTTGAGCATGGTCGTGACATCGTTCAGACGCGGCACGTTGTGCAGCGTGACGGGACGATCGGTCAGGAGGGCGGCGCAGAGTTCGGGCAGCGCGGCATTCTTCGCGCCGGAAATGAGCACCTCGCCGCGGAGCGTGCGCCCGCCGCGAATCAGAAGTTTGTCCATGAAAGGTCCAGCGAGAGAACTAGGAGTTTTGGTCCGCCCATTCGGCGGGCGTGTAGGTCTTCATCGAGAGCGCATGCACTTCGTCGGTGTGCATTTTGGCACCGAGGGTGGCGTAGACGCGCTGATGTCGCTGGATCGCGCGCTTGCCCTCGAACTCGGAAGACACGATGGTGGCATACCAGTGCCGGCCGTCGCCTTCGAGCGTAATGTGCTCGCAGGTCAGGCCGGCCTGGATGATCGATTGGAGTTCTTCGGCGGTCATGAGAGGTTATCCGCGGATCTTGTAGCCGATACGCAGCAAGTGGACGGCGATCGCGCTCACGACGAGCCAGGCGCTGCCGACGATCGCCAGGCTCAGCCAGGGCGAGGCATCGCTGACGCCGAAGAAGCCGTAGCGGAAGCCGTCGATCATGTAGAAGAAAGGGTTCAGGTGGCTCACGGTCTGCCAGAAAGGCGGCAGCGAGTTGATCGAATAGAACACGCCGGACAGGAAAGTCATCGGCATGATCAGGAAGTTCTGGAACACCGCCATCTGGTCGAACTTCTCGGCCCAGAGCCCGGCGATCAGGCCCAGCGTGCCGAGCATGGCGGCGCCCAGGAAGGCGAACACGAGAATCCACAGCGGCGCGACGAAGCTCGGCATCGCGAACAGCGCGGTCACCACAAACACGCCCACGCCGACCGCCAGGCCGCGCAGGATCGAGGAGCCCACGTAGGCGAAGAACCAGCCCCAGTGCGACAGCGGCGTCAGCAGCACGAACACCAGGCTGCCCATGATCTTGCTCTGGATGATCGACGAGGAGCTGTTGGCAAACGCGTTCTGCAGCACGCTCATCATCACCAGGCCGGGCACCAGGAAAGCCGTGTAGCCGACCGTGCCGTAGACCTTGACGTGGTCTTCGAGCACGTGACCAAACACCATGAGGTAGAGCACTGCGGTCAGGACCGGGGCGCCTACGGTCTGGAAACCGACCTTCCAGAAGCGCAGAGTCTCCTTGTAGAGCAGCGCACGCCATCCCAACGCACCAACCATCATCTGGCCACCTCCAGCGGCGTCTGCTCACCGGCCATCAGGTCGATGAACACGTCTTCGAGATCGGCCTTGCGCATCTCCACGTCTTCCACATCGAGCCCCGCTTCGCGAATGGCGGCGAGCATCTGTTCGACCTCGCGGGCATTCTGCGCCGGCAGTTGCACGATGCGGCCTGTGATGCGGGCGTGCTGCGCGAGGGCCCACGGCAGCATGCCGTCGGTCTTGAAGCGCAGCACATTGCTGGCGGCCGAACGCAGCAGCTCGCTCGTGCGGTCCAGCGCGATCACGCGGCCCTGCTTGAGCATCGCGATGCGATGGCACAGCGCCTCGGCTTCTTCGAGGTAGTGGGTGGTCAGGAGCACCGTGCTGCCCTGCTTGTTGAGCTTGGCGACGAACTGCCACAGGGTCTGGCGCAGCTCGACATCGACGCCGGCGGTCGGCTCGTCGAGCACGATCACGGGCGGCTTGTGCACCAGCGCCTGCGCCACCAGCACGCGGCGCTTCATGCCGCCGGAGAGCTGGCGCATGTTGGCGCCGGCCTTGTCGGCGAGACCGAGGCTGTGCAGGAGCTCGTCGATCCAGTCGTCGTTGTTCTTGATGCCGAAGTAGCCCGACTGGATGCGCAGCGACTCGCGAACGTTGAAGAAGGGGTCGAACACCAGTTCCTGCGGCACCACGCCGAGTTGGCGGCGCGCCTGGGCGTAGTCGCGCTGGACGTCGAAGCCATGGACGCTGATGGCGCCCGAGCTCGGCTTCGAGAGCCCGGCGAGCATGCTGATCAGGGTGGTCTTGCCGGCGCCGTTGGGCCCGAGCAGGCCGAAGAATTCGCCCTCTTCGATCTGGAACGTGACTCCGTCGACGGCGCGCAGGCCGGGCTTTCCCTGGGCGCGTTGCTGGCGTGAGGCAGGATAGGTCTTGGAGACCGATTGGAAAGAGATCGCGGGCATGGGAACCCGCGATTTTAGAGGGCTGGCGCTTTTTCCAGGATTTGCCGGCGAACAGACCTTAGGGTGCGGCCGGCAAAAGGCCTGCTACGCCGTACAGCGACGCGAGCTCGCGCAGGCGCGACGGCAAGCTCTTCACCGCGAAGCCGCGGCCGAGCGCACTGGACTCGCGCCGGCATTCGAGCAGCACCGCGAGCGCCGACGAATCGAACTGCGCCAGCGCGCCGGCGTCGACCACGGTCGATGAACCCGTCTGCCCCGCGAGCCCCTGCCTGAGCATGAGCACGCACGCAGGCGCTTCGTCGTGCGTCAGCTTCGGCGGCAGGACCAGCATCGGGAGCTCGTTCCGGTCACTTCTTGCCGTTCAGCTTGTTGCGCTCCGCCAGCTTGGCGATCAGGCCGTCGATGCCCTTGGCGTTGATTTCCTGCGCGAACTGGCTGCGGTAGGTATCGACCAGCCACACGCCGAGCACGTTCAGGTTGTAGATCTTCCAGCCGCCGGCTTCGCCGGGCGTCCTTTCGAGCCGGTAGTCGAGCTGGACCGGGTCGCCGCTGCCGCGGACCTCGCTGCGCACCAGCACTTCCTTGTCGTCAGGCGAGCCGCGGAAGGGACGCACGACCACCGTCTGGTCGCTCACCTGGTCGAGCGCGCCTGCATAAGTGCGCACCAGCAGCTTCTTGAACTCTTCCTGCAGGCGTTGCTGCTGCTCGGGCGTGGCCTGGCGCCAGGCCGGGCCCACGGCCGAAGCGGTCATGCGCTGGAAGTTCACATTCGGCATGATCTTGGTGTCGACCAGGACCATGATCTTGTTGATATCGCCCGCCTTGATCGTCTTGTCGGCCTTGATGGTGTCGAGCACATCGGTCGAGAGACGCTTCACCAGCGCGTCGGGCGCTTCGTCGGCGGCATGGGCTGGCCGCACGAAAGCGGCAGCGCCCATGAGCAGCAGGCCAGCGAACATCAGGCCGAAGGATCGGCGTTGCAGGATCTGGTTCATCGATAAGTCCCTTGTTTGAAGTTTCAGGTCAGGCGACCGTAGCAAATTGGAGAAACGGTTCGCATGCACGGTTCCCGCCAGGAGGGAAAGGGCCGCAACCGGATGCAAGCGACCGGCTCACTCGTTGCCGTCATTCGGCAGGTTGCCATCGTGCACTTCGTTGCGCCGGCGCTGCAGGAAGGCGTCGCGCGTGAACGAGTATTTGTCGAGCGCGGCATCATCGAGCAATTGCCCGGCACGCAGCAGGTTGGCCCGGCCATCGATCACGCGCACAAAATACAGCGAGTTGCGAACCGGAATGTCGTTCAACTCGCGCAGCAGATCGCCCCGCCGATCGATCGGCCACGCTGCCGTGTCGCGCAAGGTCGACGATCCGAACAGCGGCAGCACGACGTAAGGACCGCTCGGCACGCCCCAGCGGCCCAAGGTCTGGCCGAAGTCTTCGCTGTGACGGTCGATGCCGGCTTCGGTGGCGATGTCGAGCAGGCCGCCAAGTCCGAAGACGGTGTTGACGTTCACGCGCATGAAGGTCTCGGCGCTGTGCTGCAGCTTCAGCTGCAGCACGCTGTTGACGAAGCTCCAGACGTCGGACAGATTGCCGAAGAAGTTGTTGACGCCGGTGCGCACCGGCGAGGGCAGCACTTCGCGGTAGGCCGTTGCGGCGGGACGCAGCACTGCGTCGTCGACGACATCGTTGAAGCGCGAAACCCCGCGATTGAAAGGCTCGAAGGGATCGGCCCGATTGGGGTTGGGGCCGGTTGCGCAGCCGCTCGCGATGGCGAGAAGGGCAAGCGCGCCGAGGCGGCGCAGGACGGGAACGGCGCCGCGGATCGCGGACGGCAAGTTGGAAGTGGATCGCGGTTTCATTTCTTGTTGGCGTTGCCCGATGGCGTGCTGCCCTCGGACGCCCTGTTGTAGAGAAACTGACCGATCAGATTCTCCAGCACGACGGCCGATTGCGTTGCGGTGATGGTGTCACCGGCTTGAAGGTTCTTCTCCTCAGCCCCTGCTTCGATCCCGATGTACTGCTCGCCGAGCAAGCCGCTGGTCAGGATTTTGAGAGAGCTGTCCTTGGGGAAACTGTAACGGCTTTGCAAAGCGAGCGTGACGCTGGCCTGAAAGTTCTTGTCGTCGAACGTGATCGATTCGACACGCCCGACCACCACGCCCGCACTCTTGACCGCGGTTTGCGGCTTGAGTCCGCCGATGTTGTCGAAGCGTGCGGTCACAGGATAGGTCTTCTGGAAGCTGAGGCTCAGGAGGTTGGCCGACTGGAGCGCGAGAAAGAGCAGCGCCGCCGCACCAATCAGCACGAAGAGGCCGACCCAGATGTCGTT
This sequence comes from Variovorax sp. Soil_C_33, assembly GCF_057656935.1. Classification (NCBI taxonomy): domain Bacteria; kingdom Pseudomonadati; phylum Pseudomonadota; class Betaproteobacteria; order Burkholderiales; family Comamonadaceae; genus Variovorax; species Variovorax sp. Soil_C_33. The sequence continues at coordinate 70,901 of NZ_JBDGJK010000006.1, read as the reverse complement.
GTTGGAACGTTGCATGTATGTGTCTTCCCTATTTACTAGATGCTGAACATCATTGCAGTCAGCAGGAAGTCGAGTCCGAGCACTGCGAGCGAAGCGGCGACCACCGTCCGAGTGGTAGCGCGGGACACGCCCTCGGGCGTCGGCTGGGATTCGTAGCCCTGCAGCAGCGCGATGAAGGTCACCGTGAAGCCGAAGACGATGCTCTTCACCACGCCGTTGCCGACGTCGCGCCAGACATCGACGCCGCCCTGCATCTGGCCCCAGAAGGCGCCCGGATCGACGCCGAGCATCAGCACGCCGACCACATAGCCGCCGCTCACGCCGACCGCGCTGAACACGGCCGCCAGCAGCGGCATGGTGATCACGCCGGCCCAGAAGCGCGGCGCAAGGATGCGCTGCACGGGATCGACCGCCATCATCTCCATCGCGCTCAGTTGTTCGCCGGCCTTCATGAGGCCGATCTCCGCCGTCAACGAGGTGCCCGCGCGGCCCGCGAACAGCAAGGCCGCGACCACCGGGCCGAGCTCGCGCACTAGGCTCAACGCCACCAGCAGGCCCAGCGCCTCCGAGGAGCCGTAGCGCTGCAGCGTGTAGTAGCCCTGCAGGCCGAGCACGAAGCCGACGAACAGTCCCGAGACCGCGATGATCGCGAGCGAGTAGTTGCCGAGGAAATGGATCTGGTCGCGCACCAGGCCGAAGCGGCGCAGGCTGCGCGAACCGCGGAACACCAGCCGCAGGAACAGGCGTGCGCCGAGCCCCAGGTCGGCGAGCTTGGCGCGCACGGCGAAACCCACATCGGCGGGCCGGTACCAGCTCATTCGCGCTCTCCGTGGGTGTTGCCGAAGTCGTCCTCGACGCCGACGGCAGGATAGTGGAAATGCACCGGCCCATCGGGCAGCGCATTGACGAACTGGTGCACCAGCGGATCGCCGCTCTGGCGCACCTCCTGGGGCGTGCCCTGCGCGGCGATGCCGCCATTGGCCAGGATGATCACGTGGTCGGCGATACGAAAAGTCTCTTCAAGATCGTGCGAGACCACGATGCTGGTGAGGCCCAGCGTGTCGTTGAGCTGGCGGATCAGGCGAGCCGCAGTGCCGAGGGAGATCGGATCGAGACCGGCGAAGGGCTCGTCATACATCACGAGATCGGGGTCGAGCGCGATCGCACGGGCCAGCGCCACGCGCCGCGCCATGCCGCCCGAGACCTCGCTGGGCATCAGGTGCCGCGCACCGCGCAGGCCGACCGCATCGAGTTTCATGAGCACGATGTCGCGCACCAGGGCTTCGGGAAGCCCCGTATGCTCGCGCAGCGGAAAGGCGACGTTGTCGAATACGCTCATGTCGGTGAACAGCGCACCGAACTGGAACAGCATACCCATGCGGCGCCGCACGGCATAGAGCGCGTCGGTCCCGAGCTTGCCGACGTCCTGGCCATCCACCAGCACCTCGCCGCGCTGCGCGCGCAGCTGGCCGCCAATCAGGCGCAGCACAGTGGTCTTGCCGCCGCCGGAGGCCCCCATCAGCGCCGTCACCTTGCCGCGCGGCACGGCGAACGAGACGCCATCGAGGATGGCGCGCTCGCCGTAGCCGAAGCCGAGGTCGCGAAATTCAACAAGAGAGGTGGTGGATGGGTCCATATCAACAGAAAAGCCGGGGCGCCTTCAGGCATCCCGGCTCGCGGTTGCACCCATGATAAATGAAGCACGGGTCGTGCCCATGCCCCGAAGTGGGGGCCTAATCCCCGCCTAATTCAACGCGGCAGATCGCTGAATCCCATCAGGAATTCGTCGACGGAGCGCGCCGCCTGGCGCCCTTCGCGGATCGCCCACACCACCAGCGACTGGCCGCGGCGGATGTCGCCAGCGGCGAACACCTTGGGCACGTTGGTCGCGTAGCCGCCGACGAAGTCGACACTCGCCCTGGCATTGCCGCGTGCATCCTTCTCCACGCCGAAGGCATCGAGCACATTGGCCACCGGGCTCACGAAGCCCATGGCCAGAAGCACCAGGTCGGCCTTCAGCACTTCTTCCGAGCCGGGAATCTCGACCATCTTGCCGTCCTTCCATTCCACACGGACGGTCTTGAGGCCGGTGAGCTTGCCCTTCTCGCCGATGAACTCCTTGGTCGAGATCGCGAACTCGCGCTCGCAGCCCTCTTCATGGCTGGAGCTGGTGCGCAGCTTGTAGGGCCAGTAGGGCCAGGTCAGCGGACGATTCTCTTCTTCGGGCGGCTGGGGCATCAATTCGAACTGCGTGACGCTCGCGGCGCCGTGGCGGTTGCTGGTGCCCACGCAGTCGGAGCCGGTGTCGCCGCCGCCGATCACGATCACGTGCTTGCCGTCGGCACGGATCTGGCCCTTGACCTTGTCGCCGGCGTTGACCTTGTTCTGCTGCGGCAGGAACTCCATCGCAAAATAGATGCCGTCGAGATCGCGGCCCGGCACCGGCAGGTCGCGCGATTGTTCGGCGCCACCGGTCAAGATAACCGCGTCGAACTCGCGGTCCAGCTGCTCTGGCGTCACGGTTTCCTTGGCCCAGTTCGTGACCTTGGAACCCTTGCCGAGCGGGTCTTTTGCGGCGCCGACCATCACGCCGGTGCGGAAGACCACGCCTTCGGCCTTCATCTGCTCGACGCGGCGGTCGATGTGCACCTTCTCCATCTTGAAGTCGGGGATGCCGTAGCGCAGTAGGCCGCCGATGCGATCGTTCTTCTCGAACAAGGTCACGTCGTGGCCCACGCGCACGAGCTGCTGCGCGGCCGCCATGCCGGCCGGGCCGGAGCCGACCACCGCGACCTTCTTGCCGGTCTTGTGCTTGGCCGGCCGCGGCGCGACCCAGTTCTCTTGCCAGGCGCGATTGATGATCGCATGCTCGATCGACTTGATGCCCACCGGATCGTCGTTCACGTTGAGCACGCAGGCGGCCTCGCAGGGCGCGGGGCAGATGCGGCCGGTGAACTCGGGGAAATTGTTGGTCGAATCGAGCACTACGAAGGCGCTCTGCCAGTCGCTCTGGTAGACCAGATCGTTGAAGTCCGGAATGATGTTGTTGACCGGGCAGCCGCTGTTGCAGAAAGGCGTGCCGCAGTCCATGCAGCGCGCGCCCTGCACCTTGGCCTGGGACTCGTCGAGCCCGACGACGAATTCCTTGTAATGCTTGACGCGCTCCTTGACGGGCTTGTAGCCCTCCTCGATGCGCTCGTGCTCCATGAAGCCGGTGATTTTTCCCATCGTGATTCCTTGATTTCTTCGTTCTCGCGGGCGCTCAGACGGCGGCCACCGGCTTGCTGCTGGCCATCGCGTGCGGCTCCATGCCGACGTGGGCGTTGTTGCCGCTGCTCGTGAGCTCGACCTGGCGGTCGTGGATCTCGGCCAGCGCGCGCTTGTACTCGTTCGGGAAGACCTTGACGAACTTGGTGCGCGAAACCGCCCAGGTATCGAGCAACTCGCGCGCGCGCTTGCTGCCGGTCCAGCGGTGGTGGTCTTCCAGCAGCTTCCTGAGCTGCGCCTCGTCGGTCTCGCCGTCGTGCCAGATCTTGCGGTGCACGCTCGCGATCTGCTCGGCCGATGTCAGCACCTTGTCGAGCGAGACCATCGAGAGGTTGCAGCGCGACGCGAACTGGCCGTCTTCGTCATAGACGAAGGCAACGCCGCCGCTCATGCCGGCCGCGAAGTTGCGCCCGGTCTTGCCGAGCACCGCGACCGTGCCGCCGGTCATGTATTCGCAGCCGTGGTCGCCGGTGCCTTCGACCACCGCGGTGGCGCCCGACAGGCGCACCGCGAAGCGCTCGCCGGCCACGCCGCACAGGTAGGCCTCGCCGGTGGTCGCGCCGTACAGCGCGGTGTTGCCGACGATGGTGTTGCGTATCGCTTCGCCGCGGAAGTCGAGGCTGGGACGCACCACCACGCGGCCGCCCGAGAGGCCCTTGCCGGTGTAGTCGTTGGCATCGCCGATCAGGTAGAGCGTGATGCCGCGCGCCAGGAAGGCGCCGAAGGACTGGCCGCCCGTGCCCTCGAGCTGGATGCGGATCGAATCGTCGGGCAGGCCTTGCGGATGCACCTTCGTCAGCGCACCCGAGAGCATGGCGCCGACCGAGCGGTTGACGTTGCGCGCCACCTCGATGAACTGCACCTTCTCGCCCTTCTCGATCGCCGGGCGCGACTTCTCGATCAGCTTGTTGTCGAGGCTCTTCGCGAGGCCGTGGTCCTGCGCCTCGACGTGGTAGCGCGGCACGTCGGCCGGCACGTTCGGCTGCGCGAACAGGCGGCTGAAGTCCAGGCCGCGGGCCTTCCAGTGCTCGATGCCCTTCCGGGTGTCGAGCAGGTCGGCGCGGCCGATCAGCTCGTCGAACTTGCGGATGCCCAGTTGCGCCATGATCTGGCGCACTTCCTCGGCAACGAAGAAGAAGTAGTTCACCACGTGCTCGGGCTTGCCGGTGAACTTCTTGCGCAGCACCGGATCCTGCGTGGCCACGCCGACCGGGCAGGTGTTGAGGTGGCACTTGCGCATCATGATGCAGCCCTCGACCACCAGCGGCGCGGTCGCGAAGCCAAACTCGTCGGCACCGAGCAGCGCTCCGATCGCGACGTCGCGGCCGGTCTTCATCTGGCCGTCGGCCTGCACGCGGATGCGGCCGCGCAGGCGGTTGAGCACCAGGGTCTGCTGGGTTTCGGCCAGGCCGATCTCCCATGGGCTGCCCGCATGCTTGATCGACGACCACGGCGAGGCGCCTGTGCCGCCGTCATGGCCCGCGATCACGACGTGGTCGCTCTTGCACTTGGCGACGCCGGCCGCGATCGTGCCGACGCCGACCTCGCTCACCAGCTTGACGCTCACGCTGGCATGCGGGGCGACGTTCTTCAAGTCGTGGATCAGCTGCGCCAAGTCCTCGATCGAGTAGATGTCGTGGTGCGGCGGCGGCGAAATGAGGCCCACGCCCGGCACCGAGTAGCGCAGCGCGCCGATGTAGTTGGAGACCTTGCCGCCCGGCAACTGGCCGCCTTCGCCGGGCTTCGCGCCCTGCGCCATCTTGATCTGCAGCTGGTCGGCCGACGAGAGGTACTCGGCGGTGACGCCGAAGCGGCCCGAGGCGACCTGCTTGATCTTCGAGCGCAGCGAGTCGCCGTCCTGCAGAGGCAGGTCGACCTCGACGTTGGCTTCGCCGATCACGCTCTTGAGCGTGTCGCCCACCTTGATCGGGATGCCCTTGAGCTCGTTGCGGTAGCGTGCCGGATCTTCACCGCCCTCGCCGGTGTTGCTCTTGCCGCCGATGCGGTTCATCGCCACGGCCAGCGTCGAATGCGCTTCGGTGCTGATCGAACCGAGCGACATCGCGCCGGTCGCGAAGCGCTTGACGATCTCGCTCGCCGGCTCGACCTCGTCCACGGAGATCGCCTTGACCGGATCGATCCTGAACTCGAACAGCCCGCGCAGCGTGAGATGACGGCGGTTCTGGTCGTTGATGAGCTGCGCGTATTCCTTGTAGGTGTTGAAGTTGTTGGCGCGCGTGCTGTGCTGCAGCTTGGCGATCGCGTCCGGTGTCCACATGTGCTCTTCCCCGCGCGTGCGCCAGGCGTACTCGCCGCCGGCGTCCAGCATGTGGGCGAGCACCGGGTCGTCGCTGAAGGCCGCCTTGTGCATGCGGATGGCTTCCTGCGCGATCTCGAACACGCCGATGCCCTCGACCCGGCTGGCGGTGCCGGTGAAGTACTTGACGATCGTTTCGCTGTTGAGGCCGATGGCTTCGAACAGCTGCGCGCCGCAGTAGCTCATGTAGGTGCTGACGCCCATCTTCGACATGATCTTGGACAGACCCTTGCCGATCGCCTTGACGTAGTTGTAGATCGCCTTCTCCGCGCTCAGGTCGCCGGACAGGTCCTCGTGCATCGCGGCCAGGGTTTCCATCGCGAGGTACGGGTGCACGGCCTCGGCGCCGTAGCCCGCCAGCACGCCGAAGTGATGCACCTCGCGCGCCGATCCGGTCTCGACCACCAGGCCGGCGGTGGTCCGCAGGCCTTCGCGCACCAGGTACTGGTGGATGGCCGACAGCGCCAGCAGCGCGGGGATCGCGATCTGGGTCGGGCTCACCGCGCGGTCGCTCACGATCAGGATGTTGTGGCCGCCCTTGATCGCATCGACCGCTTCGGCGCACAGCGACGCCAGCTTGGCCTCGACGCCCTCCTCGCCCCAGGCGAGCGGATAGGTGATGTCGAGCGTGTAGCTCTTGAATTTGCCCTGCGTGTATTTGCCGATGTCGCGCAGCTTCGCCATGTCGGCGAAGTCGAGGATCGGCTGGCTCACTTCGAGCCGCATCGGCGGGTTGACCTGGTTGATGTCGAGCAGGTTCGGCTTCGGGCCGATGAAAGACACCAGCGACATCACGATCGCTTCGCGGATCGGATCGATCGGCGGGTTCGTGACCTGCGCGAACAGCTGCTTGAAGTAGTTGTAGAGCGGCTTGTTCTTGTTGGACAGCACCGCCAGCGGGCTGTCGTTGCCCATGGAGCCGATGCCCTCTTCGCCGGCCGCCGCCATCGGGCTCATCAGGAACTTGATGTCTTCCTGCGTGTAGCCGAAGGCTTGCTGGCGATCGAGCAGCGCGACCTGGCTCACCGGCGCCTGCACGGCCTCGGCCTCGACGCTGTCGAGCTTGATGCGCAGGTTCTCGATCCACTGCTTGTAGGGCTTGCTGTTGGCGAGGGTGGCCTTGACCTCCTCGTCGTCGATCATGCGCCCCTGTTCCAGGTCGATCAGGAACATCTTGCCGGGCTGCAGGCGCCACTTGCGCACGATCTTCTGCTCGGGCACGGGCAGCACGCCGGATTCGGACGCCATGATCACCAGGTCGTCGTCGGTCACGCAGTAGCGGGAAGGCCGCAGGCCGTTGCGGTCGAGCGTGGCGCCGATCTGGCGGCCGTCGGTGAAGACGATCGAGGCCGGGCCGTCCCAGGGCTCCAGCATCGCGGCGTGGTATTCATAGAAAGCGCGGCGGCGCGTGTCCATGGTCGCGTGCTGCTCCCAGGGCTCGGGAATCATCATCATCACGGCCTGGCTGATCGGGTAGCCGGCCATCGTGAGCAGCTCGAGACAGTTGTCGAAGGTGGCGGTGTCGGACTGGTCGGCGAAGCTGATCGGGTAGAGCTTCTGCAGGTCGGCGCCCAGCACCGGGGAGGACATCACGCCTTCGCGCGCCTTCATCCAGTTGTAGTTGCCCTTGACCGTGTTGATCTCGCCGTTGTGCGCCACATAGCGGTAGGGGTGGGCCAGCGGCCACTCGGGGAAGGTGTTGGTCGAGAAGCGCTGGTGCACCAGGCCCAGGGCCGAGATGCAGCGCTTGTCCTGCAGGTCGAGATAGTAAGTGCCGACCTGGTCGGCCAGCAGCAGGCCCTTGTAGACGACCGTGCGGCTCGACATGCTCGGAACGTAGTACTCCTTGCTGTGCTTGAGCTTCAGGCGCTGGATGCTGGCGCTGGCGGTCTTGCGGATCACGTAGAGCTTGCGCTCGAGCGCGTCCTGCACGATGACGTCGTTGCCGCGGCCGATGAAGACCTGGCGCAGGAGCGGCTCCTTCTTGCGCACGGTCGGCGACATCGGCATTTCGCGATTGACCGGCACGTCGCGCCAGCCCAGCAGCACCTGGCCTTCGGCCTTGATGGCGCGCTCCATCTCCTGCTCGCAGGCTTCGCGGGAGGCGTGCTCCTTGGGTAGGAAGATCATGCCGACGCCGTACTCGCCGGGCGGCGGCAGCACGACACCCTGCTTGGCCATCTCCTCGCGATACAAAAGATCGGGCAGCTGGATCAGGATGCCGGCGCCGTCGCCCATCAGCTTGTCAGCGCCCACTGCGCCGCGATGATCCAGATTTTCGAGAATCTTCAAGCCCTGCAGCACGATGGCATGGCTCTTTTCGCCCTTGATGTGGGCCACGAAGCCCACGCCGCAGGCGTCGTGCTCGTCGGCACCGGAATAAAGGCCGTGTTGTTGGAGATACTCGATCTCGGCAGCCGTCGTCATGGCGTGCTCCTTCAGTTTTTCGCAGGGAAAAGGAGCATATTGCGTTGCACAAACAATGCCAAACACTTTATTCGGGGTCAGATTCCAATTAAATGTTGAGTTGATGACTCGGAATTTATTAAGGGACACATCAAAATTGATAGCAAGATGACCCTGCTCTTCAAACGAAGTGCCAATTTCGGGATCAATGCCGAGGGGTCGAAGGACGACCGGGCCGAGCCTTCAGCACGCGCCGAGGCGTGGCTTTTTGTAACGAATCCAGGAAGTCACGATCCCCCGCGGCCCAACCATGCAAAGTAGCTTCCGTCAGCGCCGCCTGATCGGCGGCCGGAATGCCCGCACGCACCAGATCGGCATAGGCGGCTTCGCGAGCGAACGGGGTGTTGCCCAGCGACCAATAGAGCGGATGCGGGGTCAGCAGCTTGTCGTGCCGCAGCCCGGCGTAGTGCCCATGGCTCGACCACGGATAGTCGCGCGCTTCGGCCGCGATGCCGGCGCGTACCGGATTCAGGTCGATGTAGGCCATGCAGGCCAGCAGATAGCGGTCGGTCTGGATCAGCGTGGACTTGTAGCGGCCCTCCCACAAGGTGCCGCTGCGCCCGTGCCGGTCGTTGAAGTAGCGCACGTAGCGCCGGCCGACCGCCTGCATCCACTGCGGCAGCCCATCGGCGGTCGACGGTGTGGCGAGCAGATGGAAGTGGTTGTCCATCAGCACGTAGGCATGCAAGGCGACGCCGAAGCGCACGGCGTTCTCGCCCAGCAGGCCCAGCAGCGTCTCGCGGTCGGCGCGGTCGATAAATATGGCTTGGCGGTTGTTGCCGCGCTGGATCACGTGGTGCGGCTGGTCGGCCAGCGTCAGGCGGGGCAGGCGTGCCATGGCGCGGGTTCAGCGCATCGATCAGGGCAGGCGAAAGCGCGTCGCCAGCAAGGACTCGAGCCCGAACTGGGCCAGCAGTTCTCGCAGCCGCGTCGCCGCGCTGGCTTTGCGCTGGCCGGTATGGCGCGCGATGATCAGCTCGTTCTTCATGCTGTGCTCCCAGCCGACCAGCTCCGTCACCGTGACCTGGTAGCCATTGGCCTCCAGGTAGAGGCAGCGCAGCACATTGGTGAGCTGGCTGCCGATTTCGCGCGTGTGCAGCGGATGGCGCCAGAGTTCGGCCAGAGGCGTGCGCGACAGCGCCAGCGCCTTGGTCTGCCGCAGGCAGGCGGCAATCTCGGCCTGGCAGCAGGGAACCAGCACCATGAAGCGCGCCTCTTTCGCGAGACCGAAAGCGATCGCGTCGTCGGTTGCGGTATCGCAGGCGTGCAGCGCGGTCACGATGTCGATCCGCGCCGGCAATTCCGTCGCGCCGGCGGATTCGGCCACGGTGAGATTGAGGAAGGACATGCGCTCGAAGCCGAGCCGAGCAGCAAGCGCGCGCGACTTGTCGACCAGTTCGGTCCGGGTTTCGATGCCGTACACGTGCCCACCGCCGCGCTGGTTGAAGAACAGGTCGTAGATGATGAAACCGAGGTAGGACTTGCCCGCGCCATGGTCGGCCAGCGTGGCCTGGGCGCCCTCGCCCGGCAGTTCGCACAGCAGCTTCTCGATGAACTGGAACAGGTGATAGACCTGCTTGAGCTTGCGGCGCGAATCCTGGTTGAGCCGGCCCTCGCGCGTGAGGATGTGCAGTTCCTTGAGCAGCTCGATCGATTGACCGGGGCGCAACTCGCTTTGCAGCTCGGCTTCGGCTTTCGACGCGCGGGCGACGGTCTTGCTGCTCATCGCGCCGCTCCGCCCGGACCGACATCCAGCGCATCCCACCCTGCGGCACCGAGCGCCTCGAGGGTCTGGATATTGCGACCGAAAATAGCCTCGGCTTCCGGGAAGGCCTCGACAGCGCGGCTTACGCTGTCTTCGCGCAGCAGGTGCAGCGTGGGGTACGGCGCGCGATTGGTCGCATTGCCGATGTCCTCGGCCTCCGTGCCGGCGAACTGATAGTGCGGATGGAAGCTCGCCAGCTGGAACTGGCCGCCGAAACCCGCGCGCGCCAGTCCGCGTTCGGCGCGGGCCGTGAAATCGTTGAAGTCCAGAAAGTCGGCCAAGGTATTCGGTGCGATCAAGAGTGTGGTGTCGCGTTCGGACGGGTCGCGGGCTGCAAGCTCATGCGCCTCGAGGAGCAATGCGTCGATCAGGTCGGCGTCTTCGCCGGGCAGATAGACCGCATAGTGAATCTGCCCTCGCACATGCACCGCCTTTGCGAACGGGCAGAGATTGAGCCCGATCACCGCACGCTCGAGCCAGCGTTGCGTGTCGGCCTGCGCCTGCGCTGCCGAAATTGTGGCACCGGTGTTCATGCCGTGCCCGTGCGGGGACTTGAAGGCGACAGTCGGGACACGAGGGCCATGCCCGTCAGCGAGCATGCCAAGGTCACGACCCACGTCCATTGCCAGCCCCCCATGCGGTGGGCGATCCAGGCAACAACGGGCGGCGCGATGAACTGGCCGAGCGACGATGCCTGCTGCATCATCCCCACCGTCGTCGAGACGGTGGAGGGCCCGGGCGCCAGCCGAACGGCGAGCATGAAGAGCGTGGCCGGCACCAGGCCGCCGCCGAGCGAGAACAGGCAGATTGCGAGATAGCGCAGGGCGGGCGGCAGGCTGGCGGCATCGGCGGCCTGCCCGATCTGCGCAAAGGCCGCAGCGCCGCCGAGCGCCATCACAACGAAGCCCGCACGCAGCAGTCGTTCGGGCGCGATGCCGTGCTGCAGGAAGCGGCCGCCGGCGACGTTGCCGACGATGTTCATCGCCGCCGCGAGCGCTGTCAGCGCTGCGTTCCAGGCATCCGAGACGCCGGCGTCGGTGTAGATGGCGGGCAGGAAGCCGATCACCGCCATCCATTGCGCCGAGTACACCGCGAACGCCAGCGAGAGCGTCCAGGGCCCGCCTGCATGCACGGTGTCGAGCAGTCGCCCCGACCAGTTCTCCGGCGAGGCAGCCGCAGGCGATGCGATGCGCTTCGTGTCCGCGGGCACGCCGAGCACGACCCACGCCGCCGCGGCCGCCGACACCAGCGACAGCGCCCACCACCAGCCCGGCCAGCCTGCCCACGCGATCAGCGCCGGCCCGAGCAGCAGCGCCAGGGCGACGCCGAGCGGCATGTAGGCGCCCCAAAGGCCCATCGCAGCCTTCTCGGTGCTCGGTTGCGACATGGCACGGATCAGTCCAGGCCCCGGCATCACCACCAGGAGGAAGCCGACGCCTTCGAGCGCGCGCAGTACCAGCAGCAGGTGAACGGCCTTCGCCCCGCCCTCGCCCGAGCTCCCGACCAGCCCGCCGAGCACGCTGGCGCCGCTGATCACGGCCAGGCCCGCGAGCATGCTGCGGCGCAGGCCGATCGTGTCCGCCGCAAGGCCGACCACGAGGCCGAGGGTCATGCCGGCGACCTGCACCAAGGACAGCAGAAAGCCCGCTTCCACCAGGCCGATGCCCAGAGAGGCCTGCAAGGCCGGGACGGCCGGCGCCAGCTTGCCGAGATGCAAGGCGGCCGCGACGCCCGCGACGACCACGGCCAGTGCGGCGACCGGAATACGCGCATGCGCCTTGCCGCTGCTCATTCGGTCCACCGCCGTCCCGTGAGGCGCTCGTGTTCCCGCATCGCGAAGCGATCGGTCATGCCGGCGATGTAGTCCGCCACCGCGCGATGCCGGTCGATGCGCTCTGTATAGGAGGCCGGCATCTCTTCGGCGCGCGCCAGGTAGGCGGCGAACAGCTCGCGCACGACCTGCTGCGCCCGGTCGGTGGTCTGCGTGACGCGCGGGTGCCGATAGAGATTGCGAAAAAGGAACTGCTTGAGCTCGATGGATTGCGCGCGCATGGCGTCGCCGAACAGCACCAGCGGACCGGCCCCGCGCGCCGCATCGGCATCGGCCGGCGCGGCCGCCTCGAGCGCGGCGCGGGTTGCATCGATCACGTCATAGACCTGCGCGCTCAGCATGCGCCGGATCGCCTCATAGAGGACGCGCCTTCCCTGCAATTGCGGATACTCTGCCAACGCTTCGCGACGGTAGCGGTCGAACAGGCCGACCTCGCTCACGCGCTCGATGCTGATCAGCCCCGATCTGACGCCGTCGTCGATGTCGTGGGCGTTGTAGGCGATCTCGTCGGCGAGGTTGCAGAGCTGCGCTTCGAGCGAAGGCTGCGTGCCGTCGCAGAAACGTCGCGCCACGCCGCCCGGCTCGCTCGCTTCGATGCGCTCTGCATTCGCGCGCGAGCAGTGCTTGAGGATGCCTTCGCGCGTCTCGAAGCTCAGATTGAGGCCGTCGTACTGGGGGTAGCGGTGTTCGAGTTCGTCCACCACGCGCAAGCTCTGCAGGTTGTGCTCGAAGCCGCCGTGCTCCGACATGCAGGCATTGAGCGCGTCCTGGCCCGCATGGCCGAAAGGCGTGTGGCCGAGGTCGTGCGCCAGCGCGACGGCTTCCACCAGGTCTTCGTTGAGCCGCAGCGCGCGGGCGATGGAACGGCCGAGCTGCGCAACCTCGAGTGAATGGGTCAGGCGGGTGCGAAACAGGTCGCCCTCGTGGTTCAGGAACACCTGGGTCTTGTAGACCAGGCGCCGGAATGCGGTCGAATGGACGATGCGGTCGCGGTCGCGCTGAAATGCATCGCGCGTGGGCGCAGGCGGCTCGGGGTAACGCCGCCCGCGCGAGCGCGCCGGATCGCTGGCATGGCGCACCAGGCTCATCGCCAAGGCTCCGGATTCAGGCTGCGCAGCATTGCGCCAGCACCTCGCGCACCATCGCGTCGGGAGCGCTGCGCATGACGGCCGAGCCGGGCTTGTCGATCACGACGAAGCGGATCTCGCCGGCCTCCGATTTCTTGTCGATGCGCATCAGCTCGAGATAGCGCTCCGCGCCGAGCGCCGGCGCGACCACGGGCAGGCCCGCGCGCTCGATCAAGGCCGTGAGACGCTGCACGAAGGCGTTGTCGACGCCGCCCAGCCGCTGCGACAGGTGCGCGGCCAGTACCATGCCGCAGCCGACCGCTTCGCCATGCAGCCATTGGCCGTAGCCCAAGCCCGATTCGATCGCGTGGCCGAAGGTATGGCCGAAATTGAGGATCGCCCGCAGGCCGGTTTCCCGCTCGTCCTGCCCCACCACCGCGGCCTTGATCTCGCAGCTGCGCCTGACGGCGTATGCCAATGCGGCCGGCTCTCTGGCCACCAGCGCGTCGATGTTCGACTCGATCCAGTCGAGGAAGCGCATGTCGTAGATGGGGCCGTACTTGATGACCTCGGCCAGCCCGGCGCTGAGCTCGCGCGGCGGCAGCGTGCCGAGCGTGGAGAGATCGCACAGCACGAGCTGCGGCTGGTAGAACGCGCCGATCATGTTCTTGCCGAGCGGGTGATTGATCGCGGTCTTGCCGCCCACCGACGAGTCGACCTGGGCCAGCAGGGTGGTCGGCACCTGCACGAAGGGCACGCCGCGCATATAGCTCGCGGCGGCGAAGCCGGTCATGTCGCCCACCACGCCGCCGCCGAGCGCGAAGAGCACCGTCTTGCGGTCGCAGCCGTGGCCGAGCAGCGCGTCGAAGATCAGGTTCAGCGTCTGCCAGTCCTTGTGCGCTTCGCCGTCGGGCAGCTCGAGCACGTGCACGGCGCGGAAGCGCCCGGCCAGCGTCCGGCGCAATGCGGCCGCATAGAGCGGCGCGACGGTGGTGTTGGTGACGATCAGCGCCGTGGCGGCTGCGGGTACCGCTGCAAGATGCTTCGGTTCGCCGAGCAGGTCGCTGCCGATCAGGATCGGATAACTGCGTTCGCCGAGCTGGATCTCGACGCATTCGGGGGAGGCAGACAGGCGCATGGCCCCGAGTTTAGGCGCATGCCGCAAGGGCTTGCCTCAGCCCGGCGGGTGACTCCGGGTTTCCGCGGAGACCGCGCCGGCCAATTCGAGTTGCATCACGATGATGTTCACCAGCATCGCGACCGAGGGCCTGCCGGTCTCGACCACGTCGTGGGCCGTCTCGCGATAGAGCGGGTCGCGTGCGCTGTAGAGCTCATGCAGCCGACCCAAGGGATCGGCTACCTGCAGCAGGGGGCGCTTGACGTCGTGGCGCAGCCGGCGAAACAGATCCTCGGGCGAGGATCGCAGGTAGATCACGTGAAAGTGCGTGCGCAGCTGGATCCGGTTGGCCTCCCGCAGCACGGCGCCGCCGCCGGTCGCCACAACGCCCTGGGCCGCCGCCGCGAGATCGGCGATCACGGCTTCTTCGACATTGCGGAAGCTCTCTTCGCCTTCGCGTTCGAAGTAGTCGCGGATGGAGCAGCCGACGCGCCGCTCGATCACCTCGTCGCTGTCGATGAAGGGAAGCTGCAGGCGCTGGCCGAGGCGCCGGCCCACTGCTGATTTTCCGGCGCCGGGCAAGCCGACGAGCGCGACCGCCACGCGGTGCTACGAACGCCCGCGCGTTCAGCGCGCGGCGTTGCGGTCGGTAATCATCTTCGGGGTGATAAAGACGAGCATTTCGGTCTTGTTGGCAACGCGATTGCGCGTACGGAACAGCGCCCCGACATAGGGCACTTCACCGAGCACCGGCACGCGCGATTCATCGTTGGTTTCGGTGAGCTCGAAGATACCACCGATAACCACCGTACCGCCGTTTTCGACCAGCACCTCGGTTTGCACGTGCTTGGTGTTGATCGCGAAACCGGCCGTGGTGGCCTGGCCGACCGTGTCCTTGTTGACGTCGAGCGTCAGGATGATGTTGCCCTCGGGCGTGATCTGCGGCGTGACCTCGAGCTTGAGGTTGGCCTTGCGGAACGCGATCGAGGTGGCGCCGCTGGACGTGGCGACCTGGTAGGGCAGTTCGGTGCCCTGCTCGATCAATGCCTTGGTCTGGTCCGCCGTCACCACGCGCGGGCTCGACACCACCTTGCCCTTGCCGTCGGCTTCGAGCGCGGAGATCTCGAGGTTCAGCATGCGCGAGAAGCTGGAGTTGAAGAGCGAGATCGCGAAAGTGCCCGGCGCATTGCCGTTGCCGGAAACGCCGGTCGAAGGCAGGTTCACGAAATTCGAATTGGTGAAAGTCGTGAGCGCGCTGCCCGTCGTGGTCGCCGTTGCCGGCGTGACGACCGGCATGACACCGACGTTGCCGAAGATCGGGCGGCCGCTGTTCGAGCCCACCGTGCCGCCGGCGATGCCGCCGCCGAGCCGCACGCCCAGCGATTTGCCGAAGGTGTCCGAAGCCTCGACGATGCGCGCCTCGATCAGCACCTGGCGAACCGGCACGTCGAGCTTTTGAATCAGCTCGGCGACCTGCTGGAGGCGCGAAGGAATGTCCGAAACGAAGAGCTGGTTGGTGCGCGACTCGGCGATCACGCTACCGCGCGGGCTCAGGATGCGCGTCGTCGTTCCTGAACCGCCGCCACCGCCGCTGGATGCGCCCGTGCCGGTCAGGCCCTGGGCGATAGCGATGGCCTTGGTGTAGTTCAACTGGAACGACTGGGTGCGAAGAGGCTCCAGGTTCTGGATGGCGGCCTGGGCTTCGAACTCCAGCTTTTCCTTGGCGTTGATTTCATCCTTGGGCGCAATCCACAGAACGCTGCCGTTCTTGCGCATGCCCAGGTTCTTCGCCTGCATGATGATGTCCAGCGCCTGGTCCCACGGCACATCCTTCAGGCGCAGGGTCAGCGCGCCGGTCACCGAGTCCGAGGTCACGATGTTGAAGTTCGTGAAGTCGGCAATCACCTGCAGGAGCGAGCGGATCTCGATGTTCTGGAAGTTCAGCGAGAGCTTCTCGCCGCTGTAGCCGGCGCCTTGGGTGAGCTTGGTCGGGTCGACCTTGCGCGGACGCACTTCGACGACGAACTGGTTCTCGCTCTGGTAGGCGCTGTGCTCCCAATCGCCCTTGGGCTCGATGGTCATGCGCACGCGATCGCCCGATTGCTGCGTCGTCACCAGCTGGACCGGCGTGCCGAAATCCGAAACGTCGAGGCGGCGGCGCAGGCCCTCGGGCAGGGTCGACTTGGTGAACTCGACCACCAGGTTCTTGCCTTGCTGGCGAATGTCGACGCCCACCTGGTTGTTGGCGAGGTCGACGATCACGCGGCCGGTGTTGTCCGAGCCCAGGCGGAAATCGACGTCGCGCAGAGGCAGGGTGTCCCGGTTGCGGTTCTCGGCAAAGGCCGAAGGCGTGGAGGCAACCAATGCGGCGCCAGCAACGGGCTCCAGCGAAATCAGCAAGGACTTGCCCTGGACTTCGGCCTTGTAGGCGGTCGCTTGCTTCAGGTTCAGCACCAGGCGCGTGCGCTCACCGGCCTGCACCACGTTGACGGAACGCAAGTTGCCCTGGTTGACGTCGATCGCCGAGCGGCCGATGGCATTCGTCACACCCGGGAAGTCGAGCGCGATGCGCGCCGGTGTCTGAATCGCGAAGCCGGTTGGAACGGCAGTCAGCGGTTGTGTCAGGTCGACCCGGATCACCTCCGAGCCGGATTGCATCGAACTCGTGACTGATTCGATGGCGTTCTGCGCCTGCGCGACGGCGATCGTGCCGAATGCAAACAGGCTCACGCCGGCAGCGCGCAGCCACTGCGCGAACATTGATTTCTTGGAATTCATTTCGACCTCTCTTGCAACTGCAGCGTCGCCACGCGTTCGATCCATTCACCGGCGGCGTCCTGCACGATTTCACGCAAGGCGAGTTCGGTTTCGCTGATACGGGTAATGCGCCCGTAGTTGAGTCCCAGATAGTTGCCGACGCGCACTTGGTACAGCAGCTTGTCGACCGTGACCAGGGCCACCGGCTCGCCCTTGCGGTTCATGCTTCCGACCATGGCCATCGAATCGAGCGGGAATGCTTCGAGCGCCTCCTTGCGGCGAGCCAGTTCGGGCGCGATGAGCCCCGACGTGCTCGGCTGGTTCGAGTCGCGCCGCAGCGCCTGCGTCAGCTTCTGCATATTGAAGGGCTCGAAGGCGCTGCCCTCGGTGTACGCCTGGGGCGTGAACTTCTTCGGCTCCGTGATGGGAGGCACCGTGGGCCGCACCTGCGCCCTCTGCTCCGCCATCCAGCGCTGAAGATCCTCCTGCTCCGATCCCATGCAACCGCTGAGGCCGACGGCAGCAACGCCGAGCCACAGAAAACCGAGCGTTCTCATTTCTTCTTCGCCCCCGCCGCGGCCCGTTTCTGCGCCGCCTGCTCTTCTTCGTCCAGATAGCGGAAGGTCCGCGCCGTGGCATCCAGGGTCAGAGCGCCATCCTTTTGCGGCGTCACGGACAGGTTGTTCAAGGTCACGATGCGGGAGAGATTGGCAACGTCCGCGGCAAAGGCGCCCATGTCGTGATAGCGCCCCGTCACCCGCACGGCGATCGGCAACTCGGCGTAGTAGTCCTTCACCGAAACCTGCCCCGGACGGAACAATTCGAACTGGAGGCTGCGGCCCAGGCCGGCCTGGTTGATGTCGGAAAGCAATGCGTCCATTTCCGCCTTGCTCGGCAGCTGCTTTTCGAGCAGGGTCACGTACTGCTGCACCTGCTCGCGCTGCTTCTTCAGCAACTCGAGATTGGCGGCCTGCGCGACCTTCTTCTGGTAGTCGGCCTTGAGCGTGACTTCCTTGGCCCGCTCGGCTTCGAGCTCGTCGTTCGAATTGGTGAGCCATACGAACCACAGCCCCACCAGCACCAGGGCCGTGACGGCCACGCACAAGGCGTAGCGCGGCACCGGCGGCCAGACGGACGGATCGTTCGGATTGAGCCCCCGGAACTGATCACCGAAGCGCTGCACGGCGGCAGCGATGTCGATCTTTTGGGAAGCGCGCGTTGTTGCCATGATGACGCCTATCCCTTGACTGCAGCCGATGCCGCCGTGGCCGCGCCGGCCGCGGCCTTCTGTGCATCCGTGGGCCGCTTGAGGCCGATGCGCATGGTGAAGTTCGCAACCCGCCGCTGGTCACGCGGACTCAGATTGATATTCGCGGACGTGATTTCGACCAGTTCCGGCTTGACCAGCCACGGGCTGTTGTTGCCAAGATTGCGCAGCAGTTCCGACACGCGTTCGTTGGACTGCGCCATGCCCTGAAGCGTGACCGTCTGATTGTCTTGTTTCATGCTCGTCAGATAGACACCGTCCGGAAGTTGGCGAACGAGTTCGTTGAGCAGATGCACCGGCAGATTCCGATCGCCCTGCAGGTCTTCGACCGCCTGTTGCCGCGCGCGCAGCGCTGCAATTTCGGCCTGCAAGGTCGAGATCTCCTTGATCTCCGATTCGAGCTTGGTGATCTCGGACTGCAAAAAGCTGTTCTTCTCTTGCTGGCTGGAGATCTGGGCCTGGTACCACAGGAATGCCGCACCTGCGATCAGGCAGCCGAGCACCGCCGAAGCGCCCAAGGTCGCATAAAAGGCCTCTCGCCTGCGCTTGCGCGAGGCTTCCCTGTGCGGAAGCAGATTGATCAGGATCACTGCAAAAACCTCCGCATCGCCAGGCCGCACGATGTCAGATAGGACGGCGCCTCGCGGCGCACCTTCTTCTCACGGATTCCGCTGCCGATCTCCATCCCGTCGAAGGGATTGACAAGCGAACAGGCGAATGAAGTCTGCCGCGTCACGGCGCTGGTCAGCCCCGGAAGCGACGCCGAACCGCCCGCCAGCAGCACGTAGTCGACACGGTTGTGCGGCGTGCTGGTAAAGAAGAACTGCAGTGCCCTGGCGATCTCCTGGGCAATGCTCGCGACGAAGGGCTTCAGCACACCCGACCCATAGTCGTCGGGCAAATCGCCGCTGCGCTTCTTGGCTTCCGCCTCTTCCGCAGAAAAGCCGTACTGCCGAACGATCAGCTGAGTGAGCTGGGCGCCGCCAAAAGCCTGGTCGCGGTCGTAGAGCACTTCCTGGTTGCGCAAGACCTGCATGCTCGTGGTGAACGCGCCCACCTCGAACAGCGCGACGACGGCATCACGGCCTTGTCCGGGCAACTGCTCGATGAGCCGCGCCGTCGCCAAACGCGACGCATAGGACTCGACATCGAGAATCATGGCCTTCAGGCCCGCCGCTTCGGCGAGGCCTTGGCGGTCCTGCACCTTTTCCTTGCGCGACGCGGCGATCAGGACTTCGACATCGCCAGCCGAATTCGCGCTTTGCCCGATGACGCAGAAGTCCAGGCTCACTTCGTCCAGCGAGAACGGGATGTATTGGTTGGCCTCGGACTCGACCTGAATCTCGAGTTCCTGCTCGCTCATGCCGCCCGGAAGCACGATTTTCTTGGTGATGACGGCCGAAGGCGGCAGCGCCAACGCAGCGTTTTTGGTGCGGGTGCCGCTCTTGCGGACGACGCGCCGCACCGCTTCGGCCACCTCGTCGAATTTTTCGACATTGCCGTCGGTGATCCATCCCCGCTCCAGGGGCTCGATCGCACAACGCTCCAATACCAGCTTGCCGCTGGCATCGCGGCCGAGTTCGACCAGCTTGACGCTGGACGAACTAACGTCCAACCCGAGCAGTGGCGCGGGCTGACGGCTAAACAACGATCCCAAAGCAGTCAAGTTCGATCCCATCCGTTTGTAACGATTGGAAATATTTGCGAGTGGTTGCATGCTAGCAGGAGGTGCACGGGCAACCAAGCGGCGAATCCTCACTCCACCTGGAAGCGTTGTCAAAAGGGAACGTAACAGTACGGATCTGCAACTTCGGTCACAAATGCGAGTACTTGGGTTTTATGCCCGGCGCGAGAGCCGTCCAGCGGGGTCGCCTTTTTATAATGAGCACTGACTTCCCCACCCTTCATGCCCGAAAAAACTCGCCCCAACGGGCCCGCCAGAACCCCTCCCCCCAAGCGCCCGGCCTTGCTTTCATGGCTCACGCGCATCGTGCTGTGGGGGTTGGGCATCGCTGCGGCCGGGGCGGTATCCCTGGTCTGCGTGATTGCCGTCGCGCTGGCCGTCGCCTATCCGAACCTGCCGGACATTTCCGATCTCGCCGACTATCGCCCCAAGCTGCCGTTGCGGGTTTTTTCCTCGGAAGGCATCCTGATCGGCGAGTTCGGCGAAGAGCGCCGCAACCTCACCCCGATCGCGACCATCCCCAAGGTGATGAAAGACGCCGTGCTGGCCGCAGAGGATGCGCGCTTCTACGATCATGGCGGAGTCGATTACAAGGGCTTGGTCCGCGCCGGCTTGGCCAACATGAATCGCGTCAAGAGCCAGGGGGCCTCCACCATCACCATGCAGGTGGCGCGCAATGTCTACCTGAGCTCGGAAAAAACGCTGACCCGCAAGATCTACGAGGTGCTGCTGACCTTCAAGCTCGAGCACCTGCTCTCCAAGGACCAGATTTTTGAGATCTATCTGAACCAGATCTATCTCGGCAACCGGGCCTACGGTTTCGCGGCGGCATCCGAAGCCTATTTCGGCAAGCCACTCAGGGACATCACGATCGCCCAGGCGGCGATGCTGGCCGGACTGCCGAAGGCGCCCGGCGCCAACAACCCGGTCAATAACCCTTCTCGTGCACGAGGGCGCCAGCTCTATGTGATCGACCGCATGCAGGAAGCCGGCTTTATCACGGCCGAGCAGGCCGCGGAAGCCAAGAAGGAAGAACTGCACCTGCGCGACGCCGCGGATCCGACCCGGCTGCATGCCGAATACGTGGCCGAAACCGTGCGCCAGCTGATGTACGCGCAGTACGGCGACAGCACCTACACGCGGGGCCTCAAGGTCTACACCACGCTGGTGGCCGCCGACCAGGCCGCCGCGTATCGGGCTTTGCGCAAAGGCATCATGGACTACGAGCGCCGCCAGATCTATCGCGGCCCCGAGAAGTTCGTCGACCTGCCGGCCGACCCCAAGGAACTCGACGAAGCGGTCGACGACGCCCTGGCCGATCATCCGGACAATGGCGATGTGATGTCAGCCGTGGTGCTCAGGGCCAGCGCCAAGGAAATCAACGCCGTGCGCGGCAACGGCGACACGCTGCAGATCATCGGCGACGGCCTGCGGCCAGCTCAGTCCGGGCTCTCGGACAAGGCGCCGCCCAACATCAGGATCCGTCGCGGCGCGGTGATCCGTGTCGTGAAGACCCCGAAGAACACCTGGGAGATCACCCAGCTGCCCGAGGTCGAGGGTGCCTTCATCGCGCTCGATCCGCGCGACGGCGCGGTCAAGGCCATGGTCGGCGGCTTCGACTTCGACAAGAACAAGTTCAACCACGTCACGCAGGCCTGGCGCCAGCCGGGGTCGAGCTTCAAGCCCTTCATCTACTCGGCCGCGCTCGAAAAGGGCTTCACGCCCGGCACCGTCGTCAACGATGCGCCGCTGTTCTTCGACGCCGGCACCACCGGCGGACAACCGTGGGAGCCCAAGAATTACGACGGCACCTTCGAAGGACCGATGTCGCTGCGCCGCGCGCTCGCCAAGTCGAAGAACATGGTGTCGATCCGCGTGCTGCAGTCGATCGGCACGCGCTACGCGCAGGACTGGGTCAGCAACTTCGGCTTCGAGCGCGAGAAGCATCCCGCCTACCTGCCGATGGCGCTCGGCGCCGGATCGGTCACGCCGATGCAGATGGCGACTGCCTACTCGGTGTTCGCCAATGGTGGCTACCGCGTCAATCCCTACCTCGTGACCCGCATCACCGATCACAAGGACAAGGTCCTGGTGGAGACGCAGCCCCCTCTGCTCAACGAGACCATGCGCGCGATTCCGCAGCGCAATGCGTTCATCATGGACAGCCTGTTGCAGGAAGTGGCGCGCAGCGGCACGGCCGCCAAGGCGCAAGCCACGCTGAAGCGCCCCGACCTCTACGGCAAGACCGGCACCACCAATGATTCGCTGGACGCATGGTTCGCCGGCTTCCAGCCCACGATGGCCGCGGTGGCATGGATGGGCTACGACACGCCGCGCAAGCTCGGCGATCGCGAGACCGGCGGCGGCCTGAGCCTGCCCATCTGGATCAGCTTCATGGAGACCGCGATCAAGGGCGTGCCGGTGGCCGAGCTGACGGCCACGCCGCCATCCGGCGTGGTCAACGTCGGCGGCGAGTGGTACTACGACGACTATGCGCCGGGCCGAGGCGTCTCGAGCCTGGGCGTCGAGGCCGGGCCGACGCCGCCGGTTGAAGCGATCTCCGGCGTGCCCGTCAGTCCGGCGCCGCCGCCCGAAGAGCGCAACCGCATCCTCGATCTCTTCCGCAACTGACCGTCAGCCGGCCGCGAACTGCAAGGGCTGGCCGGCTTGCGCAGTCGCTTCGCGCGACAGGTTGCCGAAGAGCTCCTCCCCGGTCTTGGTGTCGACCCATGAACGGCCGTCGTGCCGGTAGTGATAGCCGCCGGACTTGGCCGCCAGCCAGATTTCATGCAACGGCGGCTGCAGGTTGACGATCAACTGACTGCGGTTGCGAAAGGTGATCGTGATCATGCCGCCCACGCGCTGATTGTCGATATCGGCGTCGGTCGCGTCGTTGATGCGATCGCAGCTGCGCTCGATGGCAGCCAGCGCCGCTTCCGCGCGGTCCATGTACTCGGGGTCGGTCATTACAATTTCGCCATGTTGAATGTTCGTCAAATTCTAGTGAGCGCGATTGGCCTCTCGATCGTTGGGGTCGCGCTGACCGGCTGCGGCCAGAAGGGCCCGCTCTATCTTCCGACCGATCCGGCGGCAAAGAATCGCGCCACGCTGCCGGGCTTGCTGGTTCCCGAATCGTCGCGCAACGAGCCCGCCAATTCGCCCGTGCAGTCGCCGGCAACAAGCGAAGGAACCAAGTGAGCAGCGACCAGCGCCTTCCGGGGCATCCCCACATCGCACGCAAGAACGGCACGCTGCACGTCGAAGGCGCATCGCTCTCGGCCCTGGCGCGCGAGCATGGCACGCCGCTATTCATCTATTCGAAGCAATGGATGCTCGATGCGCTGGGTGCGTACCAGCGAGGCTTCGAAGGCCGCGACGCACTGGTCTGCTATGCCATCAAGGCCAACTCCTCGCTGGGCGTGCTGCGCGTCTTTGCCGAGGCGGGCTGCGGCTTCGACATCGTCTCCGGCGGCGAGCTCGCGCGCGTGCTTGCCGCGGGCGCCGACCCTGCCAAGGTGATCTTCTCCGGCGTCGGCAAGACGAAGAGCGAGATGCGGCAGGCGCTCGCGGCCGGCATCGGCTGCTTCAACGTGGAAAGCGAGGCCGAGATCGACGTGCTCAACGCCGTCGCACTCGAAGAAGGCCGGCGCGCCTCGATCAGCGTGCGCATCAATCCCAACGTCGACCCGAAGACGCATCCCTACATCTCGACCGGCCTCAAGGGCAACAAGTTCGGCGTCGCGCACGATCGCGCGGTCGCCATCTACCAACACGCTGCATCGCTCCAGGGCCTGCAGGTGGTCGGCATCGACTGCCATATCGGTTCGCAGATCACCGACGCCTCGCCCTACCTCGAAGCGCTCGAGCGGGTGCTCGACCTGGTCGAGGCGATCGAGAAGACCGGCATTGCGCTGCACCACCTCGACTTCGGCGGCGGGCTGGGCATCGACTACAACGGCGACACGCCGCCCGCGGCCGATGCGCTATGGCAGCAGCTGCTCGCGCGCCTCGATGCGCGCGGCTTCGGGCGGCGCCGGCTCATCGTCGAACCGGGTCGTTCGCTGGTCGGCAACGCCGGGGTTTGCGTGACGGAAGTGCTCTACACCAAGCCCGGCGCAGAAAAGAACTTCTGCATCGTCGATGCGGCGATGAACGATCTGCCGCGGCCGGCGATGTACCAGGCCTTCCACCGAATCGTTCCGGTGGCCGAGCGCCAGGGCGACGCCCTCAGCTACGACGTCGTGGGCCCGGTCTGCGAAAGCGGCGACTGGATCGGCCGCGACCGCGCGCTCACGGTGGAGGCCGGCGACCTGCTGGCAGTGCTTTCGGCCGGCGCCTACTCCATGGCCATGGCGAGCAACTACAACACGCGCGGCCGTGCCGCCGAAGTGCTGGTCAGCGGCGAGCGCGCCACCTTGATCCGCCGGCGCGAAAGCATCGAAGATCAGCTGCGCAGCGAACGCTTCGACGACTGATCAAGCGCTGCGCTGCACCCGTGCTGCCGGCGAGGGGCGCTGCGGCGCCCTCTTCTTGCTCACGAAGTTCCAGACGCGCCAGCTCAGCAGCACGGCGATGATCGCGGCATAGACGAACACTTCGGCAAAGTCGTTCTTGCCCGCGCGCATCCAGAAGAAGTGCAAGAGGCCCAGCCCGGCGATCACATAGACCAGCTTGTGCAAGGTCTGCCAGCGCTTCGCGCCCAGCGCCTTGATGGCCCGGTTGAACGAGGTCGCGGCCAGCGGCGTGAGCAGCACGAAGGCCGTGAAGCCCACCAGGATGAAGGGACGCTTCGCGATGTCCTTGGCGATTTCCGCGATGTCGAAGCCCATGTCGAACCAGCTGTAGCTCAACAGATGGACGACGACATACAAATAGGCGAACAAGCCCAGCATGCGGCGAAAGCGCGCCAGCGCATTGGTCTTGGCGATCACCCGCAGCGGCGTGACGGCGAGCACGATGCAGATGAAGCGCAAGGTCCAGTCGCCGGTCGAGCGGATCAGGTACTCCGCCGGATTGGCGCCCAGGCCGTCGGTGAAGGCGCCGTAGACCAGCCATGCGAAGGGCAGCAACGAGAGCACGAAGACCAGGGGCTTGGCCGCCGGGTGCATCAGAAGCTTGTTCACGATCGGCTCGGCTCAGTAGAACTTCTTGAGGTCCATGCCGGCATAGAGCTGGCCGACCTGGGGCTCGTAGCCGTTGAAGATTTGCGTCTTGTGGCGCTTCGCGAACAAGCCGCCGCCGTCGCCGATGCGCCGCTCGGTCGCTTGGCTCCAGCGCGGATGATCGACGTTCGGATTCACGTTCGAATAGAAGCCGTACTCCTGCGCCGCCGCTTTGTTCCAGGCCGTGCCGGGCTCTTTCTCGACGAAGCGGATCTTGACGATCGACTTGCCGCTCTTGAAGCCGTACTTCCAGGGCACCACGATGCGCACCGGGGCGCCGTTCTGGTTGGGCAGCACCTCGCCGTACATGCCGAAGGTCAGCAGCGTGAGCGGGTGCATCGCCTCGTCCATGCGCAGGCCTTCGGTGTAGGGCCAGTCGAGCACGCGCGAGCCGACGAAGGGCATGGTCTTGGGATCGGCCAGCGTGACGAACTCCACGTACTTGGCATTGCCCTGGGGCTCGACCTTCTTGATGAGTTCGGCCAGCGAGTAGCCGACCCACGGAATCACCATCGACCAGCCTTCGACGCAGCGCAAGCGGTAGATGCGTTCTTCCTGCGCGCTGAGCTTGATCAGGTCCTCGATGTCGTACTTGCCCGGCTTCTTGACCAGGCCTTCGACCTCGACGGTCCAGGGCCGGGTCTTGAGGGTGCCGGCATTCCTGGCCGGGTCAGCCTTGTCGGTGCCGAACTCGTAGTAGTTGTTGTAGCTCGTGGCGTCCTTGTAGTCGGTGAGCTTTTCCATGGTCTGCGCGCCCGGGACCGCCGACTTCGCGCCCTTCAGCGCCGCCAGCTTGCCTGGCGCAGCGGCCTGTGCAAGCGCATCGCGCGCGGCCCATGAGGCCATGGCCGCGCCGGCGACGCCGCTCGCCAGCAGCTTGAGCATGTCGCGCCGCCCTTCGTAGATGCTGCGGGGCGTGATCTCGCTGGAATGCGGGTGGATGAAGCCCTTGTCGCGGGAGTGAATCAACATGGATCGCCTTTCGCCTTGATGGTGTGCAGGAAGGAGTTCGTTCCCAATGCTGATTCGGTTACGCGCCGGGCGTTCACCCGGTTTCACTTTTACAAGGTGCCGTAGCTGTGCAGCCCGCTCAGGAACATGTTGACCCCCAAAAAGGCGAAGGTCGTCACCGCCAGACCGCCGAGCGCCCACCAGGCGGCCACGGTGCCCCGAAGCCCCTTGACCAGCCGCATGTGCAGCCAGGCCGCGTAATTGAGCCAGACGATCAGCGCCCAGGTTTCCTTCGGGTCCCAGCTCCAGTAGCCGCCCCAGGCGTCAGCCGCCCACAAGGCGCCGAGCACTGTGGCGATGGTGAAGAACGCGAAACCGACCGTGATCGACTTGTACATCACGTCGTCCAGCACCTCGTTGGCCGGCAGCCGTGCCGCGATGCGCTTGCGGCCCAGCAGGATGCCGGCGGCGATCAGCGCCGAGATGGCCGCATAGACAAACCAGTAGCTGCCGCCGGCTTCCTGCACGCGCTGACGGAACGCGACCGGCACGAAGCACAGCGCCACGCCCAGGAGCCACATCGGCGTGAGCTTGTACCAGCGCGTTTCCTGCGCCTGCTCCTTGATGAGGTAGGCGAAGGCCACCATCGCCGCGAGCGCGAAGGTGCCGTAGCCGATGAAATTGGCCGGCACGTGCAGCTTCATCCACCAGCTCTGCAGGGCCGGCACCAGCGGCTGGATCTCGTGGGCTTCGCGCACCAGCGTGTACCAGAGCAGGAAGCCGACCGCGGCGCTGACCACCAACATCACGAAGGCGCCCAGGGCCCGCGTGCCATAGCGCGATTCGAAGTAGAGATAGAAGGTTGCCGTCAGCCAGCAGAACAGGACGAACACTTCGTAGAGGTTGCTGACGGGGATGTGGCCGATGTCCGGCCCGAGGAGGTGGCTTTCGTACCAGCGCACCATGGAGCCGATCAGCGCCATCGTGACGGCCGCCCACGCGAGGCGCGAGCCGATGAGGTCCATGGCGTCGGCCTGCTTGGCCGCAAAGAAGCCGATCCAGTAGAACAGCGTGCTCATGAAGAAGAGCACGCTCATCCACAGGATGGCCGACTGGCTGGACAGGAAGTACTTGAGCCAGAACACCGTGTCGGCACGCGCCAGGTCGCCCTGGTAGGAGACGATGCCCAACAGCGCGGCTGCCGTCACCACGAGCGCCAGCACGCGCAGCGGCCGCCAGAACCAGCCGAGCCAGATGGCAGCCGGCATCGCCGCCAGCAGGATGACCTTTTCGTAGATGTCCATCGCGCCGGCATAGCGCGAGAACGCGAACAGTCCGCCGGCGAGCACCAGCGCGGCGAACACCCAGTCGAAGGCGTTGCGGCGCGAAAGCCAGCCGTCGTTCAGCGTGAGGGTGGTCGTGTTCATGGCGCGGTGTCTTTCCTGATGGCGAGCAGCCTGTCTTTGAGACGCTCGAATTCGCGATCGCTGTCGATGGTCTTGCGGTTGACTGAAAAAGCCATGGTGGCCGCCGTGCCATTGGCGCTCGCATCCTTGGCGAGCCACACCCAGAGCCGGCGCTCGCGCACGTACAGCATCGCAAAAATGCCCACGATCAGCAACAGGCAGCCCAGATAGACCACGTTCTTGCCGGGCGCGCGGGCAACCTGGAACACGCTGGCTTGCACCTGCTTGAAGTCGGTCATCATCATCGCCACCGGCGCGGGATAGAAATACGCGTCGCTGATGGCGAGCACCGCCTGGGTCAGGAAGGCCTGCGACTTCTCGTCGGCCGGCAGGGCGGTCAGCCCCGCCTTCTCGCGGCTCAGGTTGAGCACCTCGAACAGCACGTCGTTGAGGATGCGCACCAGCACCGCGCCGGCGCGTTCCCGGTCGGCCTCGGGCACGTTCGCCTCCATGAACTCGGCGATCGCCTGCCAGCCGCCGGCGCTGACCGCATCGGCCTTGGCGCGCTCGGCGCCGGCGAACAGCGCCAACGCGCGGCCGGCAGAGATGCGCAGCTGCTCAGCCAGCTCGGGGCGCTTGGGATCGGCCCCGCGCACGAGATAGCGCTCGATGGCGCGCGTGCGCGTGCCGGCATCGGCCAGCGCGGCGCGCATGCGCACGAAGCTGTCCATCGAGCCCTGGTCGTCGGCGGGTACGCGCAGGTAGCGGAAGGGCTCCTCCGGCCGCTCGCGCATGCCGAGCAGGAAGACCGGCTGGCCGTCCCCGGTATCGACCGGCACCATGTAGTTCTGGTACTCGCGCGCCTGCCCCGCGGCGTCGCGCAGCTTGTAGCCGATGCTCGGGCCGATGTTGCGCAGCACCTTGGGCTTGTTGGTCTTGTTGGCCGCGCCCAGGCGCGACTCGATGCCGCTCGTCAGGTCGACCTTGCGCACGTCGGCGCCGCTGGTCATCGCGCCGCCGGCGCCCTCGCCGAAGTTCTCGACGTTGATCACGCGCAGCGCCGTGTACTCGAGCGTCAGCCGGTCGCTGCCGTTGGTGATCTCCGAGCTGTTGCCGATGATGCCTTCCACTTCGAAAGGCTTGGCTGCGGCCGCCATCGGCACCGCCTTGAGTTTCACGCTGGAGCCGCCGTCGTCGAAACTCGACTGGTAGATCTCGATGCCCTTGTAGCTGGCCGGATGGTTCACCTCGATGCGCGCCGGCACCTGGGCGCCAGTCTCGCGGTCGTGCAGCACCACCTCGCTGGCGAACAGCTTGGGCATGCCGGTCGAGTAGTAGTCGACAATGAATTTCTTGAGCTCGATCGAGAACGGAAGCTCCTGCAGCAGCACCCCGTCGGACTGGTTCAGGATCGCGACGCTGCCCTGCCCGCCTTCGGGCACCAGGATGTTGCCGCGGAAGGTCGGGTTGCCGGGCGACAGGCGATGCCGTGGTGCCACGTCCGAGATCAGGCCGCCGCCGGTGTAGACACTCTTGCCGTTGAACCAGGTCTGGGCCCGCACGATCAGGTCGCCGTCGAGCAGGCCGCCGAGGCACACCAGCACGATCGCACTGTGCGCCGCGATGTAGCCGAGCTTGTGGGCGCCGCCGGCGCGCGCGGCCACCATCCAGCCGTCGCCGTCGCGGTGCTGCAGCTTGACCTTCCAGCCACCGCCCGCCAGCAGCTGGCCGATGCGGTTGGCCGCGACGTCCGGGCTTTCGTCGAGAACCGTTTCGGCCCGCTGGCCGAAGGCCTTGAGGCTTTGCGCGCGGATGCCTTCCTTGAGCGTCCGCAAGTCCTTGAAGATGTGCGGCGTATTGCGCGCGATGCACAGCGAGGTGCTGATCACCAGAAAGGCCAGGATCAGCAGGAACCACCAGGCGCTGTAGATCGAATCGAGCCTGGCGGCGCGGAACACCTCGGCCCAGAAAGGCCCGAACTGGTTGATGTAGTTGTTGATCGGCTCATGCTGCTTGAGCACGGTGCCGATGATCGATGCGATGCAGATGACGGTGAGCAGCGCGATCGCGAAGCGCATCGACGACATGAGCTCCACCGCCGCGCGGACCGCGTGGGGGCCGTGCCGGACTCGAAGGCCGTGGGTGGAAACTGACATGAAGGGGAATCGTGGGAAAGCAAAAAGGCGGGCCATCCTCGCTGGATCGGCCCGCCTTGTTTGGGGTTTTTTATCGGCGGTTAGTTCACGCTTGCGCGCCGGAAATCAACGCAGGCCGGCAATGTAGTCGGCCACGGCCTTGATCTCGCGGTCATTGAGCTTGGCGGCCACGCCGGTCATCTGCGCCGCATTCAGGCGCCCGCCGTCTCGAAACAGGGTGAGCTGCTGCACGGTGTAGTCGGCGTGCTGGCCGCCCAGGCGCGGGTACTGGGCCGGGATGCCGGCGCCGTTGGGGCTGTGGCAGCCGGCGCAGGCCGGAATCTGGCGATCGCCCAGGCCGCCGCGGTAGATCTTCTCGCCGAGCGAGACCAGGTCTTTCTCCTTCGAGAAGCCGGTCTTGACCTTCTTGGAACCGACGAACCAGGCGATGTTGCGCATGTCTTCGTCGGACAGCGCCGAAGCCAGCGG
This sequence comes from Variovorax sp. Soil_C_33, assembly GCF_057656935.1. Classification (NCBI taxonomy): domain Bacteria; kingdom Pseudomonadati; phylum Pseudomonadota; class Betaproteobacteria; order Burkholderiales; family Comamonadaceae; genus Variovorax; species Variovorax sp. Soil_C_33. The sequence goes on along the minus strand of NZ_JBDGJK010000006.1, from coordinate 41,220 downwards.
CTTCATGATCGCGCTCTTGCGCTTGCCGGACTTGAAGTCCTGCAACTGCTTGAGGATGTATTCGGGGTGCTGCTGGGCCAGCTTGGGATTGGCCGGGATGGCCGAATTGCCGTCCGCGTTGTGGCACGAGGCGCAGCTTTGGCTGTTGGCCGGCGTGGCGTTGAAGAGGGTGTCGCCCTTGGCGGGGTCGGGCTTGGTGGCCTTGGCAGGGGCCGCGGCAGCCGGCTTGGCCCCGGGCTCGTCGGCCGCGAAGCTGGTACCGGCGGCGGCGCCCATGAGGGCTGCAAGCAGAAAATGAGCGAACAACTTCATAGCGGGGGCTTTGGATTTATGGCGCAAAACCGCGCGATTCTACAATGGCGCCCCGTTCCGAAAGCTCATCGATGACCACCCCGCGGCGCCTGCCGGCCACTCCCCCTTCCCGCAAGGCCCCCGTCGTCGATGCCGCGGCTGCCGAACGCATCCGCGTCGCACGCGGCTGGCTGCACACCGCGCACTTCCTCACCAGCGCGCCGCAGCTGGAACATCTGCCGGCCTTCGAGCTGCCGGAGATCGCCTTCGTCGGGCGTTCGAACGCCGGCAAGTCGACCGCCATCAATACGCTCACCCAGCAGACGCGCCTGGCCTTCGCCTCCAAGACGCCCGGGCGCACGCAGCACATCAACCTGTTCGGCGTCGGCAAGCAGAAAGTCGACGACGCCGTGCTGGCCGACCTGCCGGGCTACGGCTATGCGGCCGTGCCGCGCGAGGCCAAGCTGCGCTGGCAGCGCGTCATGGGCAATTACCTCATGACGCGCGAGAACCTGCGCGGCGTGGTGCTGATGTGCGACCCGCGCCACGGCCTCACCGAACTCGACGACATCCTGCTGGAGGTCATCCGCCCGCGGGTCGAACAGGGGCTCAAGTTCCTGGTGCTCCTGACCAAGGCCGACAAGCTCACGCGCTCGGAAGGCGCCAAGGCGCTGTCGATTGCGCGACTGCAGGCCGGCGGCGGCGAGGTCAAACTGTTCTCGGCCTTGAAGCAACAGGGGGTCGACGAGGCGGCCGAACTGCTGTGGCGCTGGGCCCATCCGCAGGACGAGCAGCCGGCAGAACCGACAGAAGAAGGAGACAACGAGCCATGATCGAAACCTTTGCGCGCGCGCTGCCCAACGGCACCACGCTCAGCTGCCGCGCCGCGGGCGCGCCCGGCCGGCCGCTGATGGTGTTCCTGCACGGCTTTCCCGAGGCCGCTTTCATCTGGGACGAGCTGCTCGAATACTTCGCGAGCCCCGAGCACGGCGGCTACCGCTGCGTGGCGCCGAACCTGCGCGGCTTCGAGAAATCGAGCTCGCCCACCGAGGTATCGGCCTACCGCGCGCACCTGCTGGTGCAGGACATCGAGCAGCTCGCCCAAAGCGAGAATGCGGACGGCCGCATCGAGGCGCTGGTGGCGCATGATTGGGGCGGCGCCTTCGGCTGGGGCTATGCCAACCAGCACCCCGACAAGCTGGGCAAGCTGGTGATCATCAACTCGCCGCATCCGGGCACCTTCACGCGCGAGCTGCTCGACAACCCGGCGCAGCAGGCCGCGAGCGCCTACATGAACTTCCTCGCGCGGCCCGATGCCGAGGCGCTGCTCTCTGCCGACGACTACAAGCGCATGTGGCCCTTCTTCACGCTGATGAAGGCGGGGGCGGACGGCTTCGGCTGGCTGACCGAGGATGTCAAGAAGCAGTACCGCGAGGTGTGGGACGCAGGCCTGACCGGCGCCTGCAACCTCTACCGCGTCACGCCGATGAAGCCGGCCTTGCCCGGCAAGCCGTCGGAGATTCCGACGCTGCCGCGCGAGCGGCTGGTGGTGAATGTGCCCACCTTCGTCTTCTGGGCACTCGACGACGCCGCATTGCTGCCGGGACTGCTCGAAGGGCTGGAAGACTACGTGCCGAAGCTCGAGATCAAGAAGGTGCCGGGCGCCACGCACTGGATCGTGCACGAGCAGCCGCAGTACGTCGCGAGCGAGATCGAAGCCTTCCTGCAGCGGGCTCAATAGAGAGACTGCGGCCGCCGCCGGGCCGCCCCAAGGCGGGCCGCGCCTTCCCCCGCGGGGGGTGGAGTTACACGCAGCGAAGCGAAGTGAAAAAAGCCGGCGGGCCTAATACACCGGCGCCATGCCGTCCGGCCGCGTCTTGAAGCGCCGGTGCACCCAGTAGTACTGCGAGGGCATGGTGTCGATGTAGCCCTGCAGACGCTCGTTCATCAGGGCGGTGTCGGCCACCACGTCCTCGCTCGGGAAGTCCTGCCAGGCCGGCAGCACCTCGATCTCGTAGCCCGCGCGGGTGAGCTTCGACACCACCGGCACGACCTTGGCCCGGCCCAGGCGGGCGAAGCGCGACAGCGAGGGCACGGTCGAGGCAGGCACGCCGTAGAAGGGCACGAAGACTGTCTGGTCGCGGCCGAAGTCCATGTCGGGCAGCAGGTACAGCAAGCCACCCTTGCGCAGGCCCGCGACGATCGGCTTGATGCCGTCGACCCGGTTCAGCGCGACCACGTTGCCGAAGCGTTTGCGCCCTTCGCGAATCCACTCGTCCACCAGCGGGTCGCGCTGCGTGGTGTAGATGGTTGTCGAGGGCCGCGCCGTGTGCATGGTCAGCGCGGTCGCTGCCGCATCGAGGCCGTAGAAGTGCGGCGCGAACAGGATCATCGGCTCGCTGCCATTGGCGATCTCGTCGATCTCCCGCGCCGACCCTTTCACCTTGAGCCGGGCGGCCACCGTGGTCTCCGGCGCGTGCCAGAGCCAGCTGCGATCGAGCCAGGACTGCGCCACATAGACGAAGGTTTCGCGCGCGATGCGGCGCCGCTCCTCGGGCGACTTGTTCGGGAAGCACAACGCGAGATTGGTATCGACCACGCGCCGGCGCCGCGCCGCGACGACATGCAGAACGCGGCCCAGAAATGCGCCGAAGCCACGTACCAGCGGCAGGGGCACATGGGCCAGCGTGCGCATGAAGCCGATGCCCAGTTGGGACGACAGGCTCATGGTGCCGCCTGCGCTGCCGCTGCGGGCGCCGCCTCGCCGCGCGGCCGCTTGTAGCGCGCATAGTCCCAGACATACTGGCCCGGCAGCCGGCGGATGAGCCGTTCGATGCCTTCGTTCAGGGCCGTCGCAGCGGCTTCGGGCGTCGCTTTAGGATCGTTCAACGCGGTGCCGTCGAAGGGCTCGATGCGAATCGCGTAGCCGGCGCCCCGCGGAAGCCGCTCGCAGACGGCAAGGAACACGCGCGAACCGGTCTGCTGCGCGAGACGCGGCAGCAAGGTCATCGTGTAGGCGGGCCGGCCGAAGAAAGGCGCCCACACGCCCTGCCCCAGCGGCGGCACCTGGTCCGGCAGGATGCCGGTATAGCCGCCGGCGCGCAGCGTGCGCATCAACCCGCGCACCCCGCTCACGCTGGTCGGCAGCGTCTGCAGACCGCGCCGGTCGCGCGAACCGGCGATCAGTGCGGCCATCCATTTCTTGCGGGCCGGCCTGAACAAGGCAGTGATCGGGCCGTAGGCATCGACGAAGCGCTCGCCGACCGCCTGCCCCAGGGTCTCCCAACTGCCGATATGCGGCGAGATGATGATCACGCCCTTGCGCGCGGCCAATGCGGCCTCCAGTTCGGCCACCCCCTCCCACCGGACGATGCGCGGCAGCACGCTCTCGCCCTGCGGCCGTGCCCACAGCCACGGCAACTCGGCCGCCATGGCGCCCGCCGCGGCAATGGCCGGCCGGTATTGGACAGGCGTGAAGCCGGCGCTCTCGGCGTTGTCCTTGAAGCGCTTTCGGTAGGTCGGCGCCAGCCACCAGACCAGCCAGCCCAGCAAGCCGCCTAGCGCATGCATCAGGGGCAGCGGCACACGGGCGAGCAATCGAAACAAAGCAATCATCGACACGGAGGGGGGTGAAAACCAGGACGCGCGCGCAGGGTAACGCGGCTCGAATAGAATGCAAATTGTCGCTGAGTTATGGAACTACTTGCAGGGCGACGTTAAACATCACTGCTAAAGCGTTCGCCAAGGCTCCTACCGGGTTGGCAACGCGCCAATTCACTTGCATGGAGTTTCATCGAAATGGCGAACGACTTTCTCTTCACTTCCGAATCGGTTTCCGAAGGCCATCCCGACAAGGTGGCGGACCAGATCTCGGACGCAATTCTGGACGCGATCTTCGCGCAGGACCCGCGCAGCCGCGTGGCCGCAGAGACGCTGACCAACACCGGCCTCGTGGTGCTGGCCGGCGAGATCACGACCAATGCGCACGTCGACTACATCCAGGTGGCGCGCGACACCATCAAGCGCATCGGCTACGACAACACCGACTACGGCATCGACTACAAGGGCTGCGCCGTGATGGTCTGCTACGACAAGCAGTCCAACGACATCGCGCAGGGCGTGGACCATGCGAGCGACGACCACCTCAACACCGGCGCCGGCGACCAGGGCCTGATGTTCGGCTATGCCTGCGACGAAACGCCCGAGTTGATGCCCGCGCCGATCTACTACGCCCACCGACTGGTGGAGCGCCAGGCGCAGTTGCGCAAGGACGGCCGCCTGCCCTTCCTGCGCCCGGACGCCAAGAGCCAGGTCACGATGCGCTACGTGGACGGCAAGCCGCACAGCATCGACACCGTCGTGCTCTCCACCCAGCACCACCCCGACCAGAGCGAGACGCCGACCAAGATGAAGGGCAGCTTCATCGAGGCGGTGATCGAGGAGATCATCAAGCCGGTGCTTCCCAAGGAGTGGCTCAAGGAGACGAAGTACCTGATCAACCCGACCGGCCGCTTCGTCATCGGCGGCCCGCAGGGCGACTGCGGCCTCACCGGCCGCAAGATCATCGTCGACACCTACGGCGGCGCCTGCCCGCACGGGGGCGGCGCGTTCTCCGGCAAGGACCCGAGCAAGGTCGACCGCTCGGCCGCCTACGCGGCGCGCTACGTGGCCAAGAACATCGTGGCCGCCGGCCTCGCGCGCCAGTGCCAGATCCAGGTCGCCTATGCGATCGGCGTGGCCAAGCCGATGAACGTGACGGTCTACACCGAGGGCACAGGCGTGATCTCCGACGAGAAGATCGCCGCGCTGGTGCAGGAACACTTCGACCTGCGTCCCAAGGGCATCATCCAGATGCTCGACCTGCTGCGCCCGATCTACGGCAAGACCGCCGCCTACGGCCATTTCGGCCGCGAAGAGCCCGAGTTCACCTGGGAGAGCACGAGCCAGGCAACGGCGCTGCGCGCGGCCGCCGGACTCTGAGCGTCAGCGCCGCTGGCGCAGCAGTTCTCGCACCTCGTCGTCGCTGGTCTGCCCGAAGTCCGCATACCAGAGGCCGACCGCCCGGAAGTGCTCGGGCGTGAAGACGCTCACCACCTCGTCGGCCACGGTGCCGAGCAACTGCACCGCCTCGCGCGAAGCCACCGGCACCGCCACGATGATGCGCTGCGGCTGCGCGGCCCGCGCCGCGAGCACGGCTGCATGCATGGTGGCGCCGGTGGCGAGACCGTCGTCGACCAGGATCACGACACGCCCCGCCAGCGCGAGCGGCGCGCGCTGGTCGCGGTAGAGCTCTTCGCGCCGCGCCAACTCCTGCGTTTCGCGCGCGACCACGGCCTCGATGGCCTCCTGTGACACCGGCCAGAAGCCGGGCAGCTCCGACATCACGCGCACGCCGCCCGATGCGATGGCGCCCATTGCGAATTCTTCCTGGCCCGGAAAGCCGAGCTTGCGTACCACCAGCGCGTCGAGCGGAGCGCCCAGGAAGCGCGCGACTTCCCAGGCTACCGGCACGCCCCCGCGCGGCAATGCGAGCACGACGACGTCGGGCCGCCCTCGCCATGCGTCCAGTGCCTTGGCGAGCTTGCGGCCTGCGTCGCGTCGATCCCTGAAGTCCATTCAGAAACGATACGCCGCTCCCATGCCGATCGTCCAGTTGCGGCCCGGGGAGGGTTCGAAATAGCGCAGGTTCGACTCGTTGACGATCACCGAACCGATGTAGCGCCGATCGAAGACGTTGTCCACGCGCGCGAAGGCATTGAACTCCCAGCGTTTCCAGCGCTTGAGGTAGCCCGCATAGAGCGCCACCACCGCGTAGCCGGGTGCTGCAGCGTCGTTGCGGTCGTTGGCCTGGATGCGCCCAACTACGCGCAGTTCGGTGCCGGCGCGCCAGCCTTCGGGCGGTACCCAGCCGAAGGAGGCGAAGAGCGCGTGCTGCGCGATCCCGGGGATGCGGTTGCCCGCGGGCACGGTGCTGATCGCGCTGCAGGGCGTCGGCGAGCAGAAGCCATCGCGGTAGCGCGCATCGAGCCAGGTGTAGGCCAGCTGCGTGCGCCAGTGGTTCGCCGTTTCGTGCAGCCAGGAGAGCTCGAAGCCGTCACGCTGGGTACGGCCGGCGTTCTGGAAGGTGGCGCGGCCGCCGAAGTTGGTGTTGGTTACGATCTCGTCGCGCGTTCGGGTCTGGAACAGCGCCGCGGTGAGCAGGCCGCCCGCCAGCCGCGCCTTGGCGCCGACCTCGACGCTGGTGTTGACCGAAGGCTGCAGCGCGAAGTTGAGCCCGCCGATGCCGTCGGCGCGGTAGGAGAGCTCGTTGAGCGTCGGCGTCTCGAAGCCGCGGCCGGCGGAGGCGTAGAGCGCCAGATCGGGCGTGGCCTCGTAGCGCAGCGAGGCCACGGGCAAGGTCTTGCGGTAGCGCGCTGCCGCTGTCGTCGCGGTTCGTGCCGGCGATGTAGAGATCGTTGGATGAAAAGCGCACGGTACTGCGTCGCACGCCGGCTTCGAGCGTCCAGCGATCGGCGAAGCGCCAGCTGCCCTGCACATAGGGATCGAGATTGCGCACCTCGTTGCGCTCGTTGCGGCGCAGCCGGCCCAGCACGCCCTGCGCCAGCGGCGCGCTGGACGGGCCGACGAAGTTCTCCCAGCCGCGGCGGCGCTCGCGCAGCTCGTCGTAGGCTAGGCCGGCGACCAGGTCGAAGGGCCGGTCGGCCAGCTGCAGCCTCGAGCTCCAGCGCAGGTCCACGCCGCCATAGTCGCGCGCCAGGTCGATCACGCCGCCGGCATGCAGCGGGTTCTGCTGCACGAAGGTCGGGATCGCCTGGAACTGCACGGTGCTGCGCTGGCCGCCATAGACCATCAGGCGCAGCGTGTTCACGGCATCGATGCGGCGCTCGTAAGTCAGGCCGAGCTGCTGCTGGTCCACGGTCTTGCGCGTGTCGAACTGCGTGGCGGCCGGATCGACGCCGCGCGGGTTCAGCGCGTACTGGGCGGCCGACAGTCCCAGCGGATCCTGGGCGTAGAGGTGCACGCTGTTGAAGACCAGCGTGAGCTTGCTGCCGTCATCGAGCCGGAAGCCCAGCTTGCCGTTCTGGATCTCGCGGTCGGCCGCGCTGTGCTCGCGCCAGCCGTCGGTGTGGAAGCGGCTGGCGCTCAGCAGGTAATCGACCGCGCCCGAGGAACCGCTGAGCTTGCTGCCGATGCGCGCGGTGCCGAAGCTGCCGCCGGCGACCGAGAAGCCGAGCGTCGGCGGCCCCTGCCCTTCCTCGGTGAACACCTGCACCACGCCGCCCGAGGAATTGCCGTACAGCGCCGAGAAAGGACCGCGCAGGATCTCGACGCGATCGGCCGAGGCGATGTCGATGTTGGAGGTCTGGCCCTGGCCGTCAGGCAGCGTAGCCGGGATGCCGTCGACATAGAGGCGCACGCCGCGCACGCCGAAGGTGGAGCGCGCGCCGAAGCCGCGTATCGACAGCTGCAGGTCCTGCGCGTAGTTCTGGCGGTTCTGGACCTGCAGTCCCGGCACCGCGCCCAGGCTTTCGGACAGGTTCACCTGCAGGCGCGCATCGCGCATCTCGCTGCCTTCCACGCGGTCGACCGAACCGGGCACGTCGAAGGGCCGCGCCGCGCCGCGCGGCGTGGAGACCGTGATCTCGCGCAGCGTGGGCGCGGACTCGGCATCCTGCGCCTGGGCGGCGGAGGCGGAAAGAAGCAGCAGCCAAGCCTTGGCGACGGAGGAATTCATCGCGGCGATTCTGCGGCCGGCCGCGGCGCCGCCGCGACGGGCAAGACCCTATGGCGCTGGACCGGCTGCGGGTCCTACGAACGCCGCGCCGGCCGGCGCCAGCCGTACCAGGCACAAACCGCGCACGGAATGCCGAGGGCGACCCATGCCAGCGCATCGCCGGCGCCGCCGTCGCTGAAGAGCGCCGACACCAGCCCGATGCAGGTCAGCACGCCCAGCACGATCGGCCAGCCCCACATGTGCCAGAAGCGGGGGCGATGGTGGTGCTTCGTCATGAGCCCGCCTTCGCCGTCGCGGCGGGCTGCGCCAGCGGGACGGCCTGGTGCTCCGCCTCGCCGGCACGCGCCGCGGCCGGCACCGCGCTGCCGCGCTTGAGCCACAGGTAGAGCCCGCTGCCCAGCACGATGATGGTGGCGATGTCGAGCAGCGCCCAGATGATCTGCATCGGCATGCCGCCGTAGTCGCCGAAGTGCAGCGGCTGCGAGACCAGCAGCGCCGTGAGGTACCACGGAAGCTGGGGACTGGCCGTCACTTCGTTGGTCTTGGCGTCGACCAGCACCGGCTGCAGCAGGCGCGAAGTGAAGGGCTCGTTGCCGCGCAGGAAGACGGTGTTGTGGTGCGGGCTCGAGAATGCCGTGCCCGGGAAGGCGATGAAGGACACCTTGGTGTCCGGCGCGCGTTGCAGCGCCAGCTCCAGCGAGCGCTGCACCGAGCCGCGCTCGGCTTTCGGCACTTCGGGCTGCCCCTGGTAGGGCGCCAGCAGCGTGCTCAGCTGGTCGTACTGCCAGTACTTGATGATCAGGTCGGCCCAGGTGTTGATCATGCCGGTGGCGCCGACCGTGAAGGCCCACACCAGGGTCACGATGCCGAGCAGGTTGTGCAGGTCCAGCCACTTCAGGCGCGGCCGGCGCTCGCGCCGCACGGTGCCGAAGTCGAGCTTGCGCATGAAGGGCGAATAGAGCACCACGCCGGAGACGATCGCCACCAGCAGCAGCAGGCCCATGAAGCCGAGGAACAGCTTGCCGGGCAACCCCGCGAACAGGTCGACGTGCAGCTTGAACATCACGTACATGAAGCCCTCGTCGAACTTGGGCTGCGCCAGCACCTTGGCCGTGCGCGCGTCGACCGCAACCGACTTGAAGTCATCCGTCGGCGCCGGCGTCGGCGTGAGCGTGACGAACCACAGGCCGTCGTCGTCCTCCGGCTGCGAGACGAACTGCACCACGCGTTCCGGATGCAGCGCGTGCGCGACCTCGATCACGCGGTCCAGGCTCGCGCGCGGCGTGCCGGCCGGCATCTTCGGTGCATCGACCTCGGTGCCCAACAGGTGGCCGATCTCGTGGTGGAAGATCAGCGGCAGCCCGGTGATGCACAGGAGCAGCATGAACACGGTGCAGACCAGGCTGCTCCACTTGTGCACCCAGGCCCAGGTCTTGATTCGTCGGCTGTTCATCGCGGTTCTCTCGGGGAGCGTTAGAAGCGGTAGGTGGCGCTCGCCACCACGTTGCGGCGCGTGCCCCACCAGCAGTCGCCGCGCGCGAGGCAGGTGCTGAAGTACTCCTTGTCCGTCGCGTTGTTGATGTTCAGCGCATAGCGCCACTTCGCGGTCTCGTAGGCGAACACGAGGTCCAGCAGCGCGACGCTGGGGATGCGCGGGCCGTAGCCGCCGAAGGAGACGTCGCGGAAGGCGCCCATGTAGCGCACGCCCGCGCCGGCCGAGAAGCCTGGCGTGCCGGCGATGGCAAAGCGATATTTGGCCCAGACGGCCGCCTGGTGGCGCGGCAGCCCTTCGAGCTGCGGGTCCAGGTCGGTGTAGTTGTAGTGCGCCGTGATGTCCAGGTTCGGCGTGATCGAGCCCTTGGCCTCGAGCTCGACGCCGCGCGTCTTGGTCTCGCCGATCTGCGTGTAGACGTCGGGGATCGGCTGTGCGATCTGGTTCTTCTCGCGCAGGTCGTAGACCGCGGCATTGAAGGCCAGGCCGCGGCCCGCGGGCTCGTACTTGACGCCCGCTTCCCACTGCTCGCCGCGCAGCGGCGTGAACACCTGGCCGTCGCGAGGCGACTGCGGCGTGAAGGACTCGGCATAGCTCACGTAAGGCGACCAGCCCGAGGGGAAGGCATACAGCACGCCGAAGCGCTTGCTGGTCGCGCTGTCCCTGGCGTCCTCGCTGCCTTCGGCGCCGGCCACAGCGCGGTCATGCCGCAGGCCGGCGATGAAGTTCCAGTTGCCCAGCTTGATCTGGTCCTGCAGGTAGATGCCGGTCGCGCGCTGCGTGGTGCGTGGCCGCGCGAAGCGTTCGGGCTCGATCCGGTTGCCGTAGATCGGCGCATAGGCGTCGATCTCGCTGGTGGACATCCCGACCCACACGTTCTCGCGATGGCGCTGGTAGTCCGCGCCGACCAGCAGCGTGTGCTTGAGCGCGCCGGTGTCGAAGTGGCTCTCGAGATGATTGTCCAGCGTGTCGATGCGGTTGCGCGTGAGGCCGCTGTCGAGGAAGCGCGACAGGATGCGCTTGCCCACCGGGTCGGCGCCCCAGCCCCCGGGGATGGTGAAGGCGTCTGCCCAGTGGTAGCTGTTGTCGTTCTCGTTCTGCGCGTGGCGGAAGTTCTGGCGGAAGGTGAAGTTCTCGTTGAACTTGTGCTCGAACAGCCAGCCGACAGTCTTGCGCTCGCTGTCGTAGTAGTCGCCGGGCTCGCCGATGAAGCGGCTGGTCGGCAGGCGGCCGTTCGGATTCGGCAGGATCGTGCCTTCCCACGGAAAGAACTGCGAGGTCGTTCCGCTCTTGTCCTTCTGGTAGAGGCCCTGCAGCGTGAGCGAGGTCGCCGCGCTGGGACGCCAGGTCAGCGAGGGCGCGATCAGGCTGCGGTCGTCGGGCACGAAGTCGACCTGCGTGTCGGCCTTGCGCTGCACTGCGATCAGCCGGTAGGACCACTGGCCGTCCGCGGTCAGCGGGCCGGTCAGGTCGGCCTGGATCTGCCTGCGGTTCCAGCTGCCGTACTGGATGCCCACTTCACGCTGGGTTTCGAGCAAGGGCCGCTTGCTCACCATGTTGATGATGCCGGCCGCGGTGCCCGATCCGAACAACATGCCCGAAGGTCCGCGCAGCACCTCCAGGCGCTCGAGCATGTACGGCTCGGTGCGCGTGGTGCTGGTGTAGTAGCCGTAGGCCTGGCGCAGACCATCGAGGTAGACATCGGGATAGGCGCCGCGAACGCGGAAGGAATCGGTGCGCGCGTCGAGGCCATAGGCGTCGGAACGCACGCCGGCCGCATAGCCCAGCGCGTCCTGCAGGTTGGTCGCGCCCTGGTCCACGATCTGGTCGCGCGTGATCACCGTCACCGCCTGCGGCGTTTCGGACAGCGGCGTGTCGGTCTTGGTCGCGGTTGCGGCGTTCTTCGCGCGGTAGCCGATCACGGGGGTGGTGGCGGTTTCGGCTTCGGCGCTGGCGTCGACCCGCACAGTGGGCAGGACAGCCTCACTCGCCGCCTGCGCGAAGACCTGCGACGACCCAGAAACGGCCAGGCATCCGGCCAGGAGCGATGCGGCCTGTCGCCGCGCGGAAAAGTTGGAGTTCAAACCCTCGTCCCGAAATCTTGTTAAGAGTGATTCGCATTCTATTGGTGAATTAAATGAAAACTCAACAATCCCCTGGAGCGGCTGCTCCTTGAGGCAGGTTCGCGCGGCTACCATCCATCCCCCGCGCCATGCCAGACCTTTTCACCCGTCTTCTTCCGCTGCTGCGGCACGCCACGATCGGGCTGGCCTGTCTTGCCGCGGGCTGCGCCGGCCTGCCGGCCAGAGAACCCCAAGCGCCGGAGCTGGCGATACCGGTCTCCGCCAAGACCGAGCTCGGCCGCATCGTCGCCCCCATCAACACCCAGCCCGACAACTTGTCGGCCGTGCGGCCCCTGCCCCAGGCCAGCTTCGCGCTGGACGCCAGGCTCGAGCTGATCCGCCGCGCGCAGGCTTCACTGGACGTGCAGTCCTACCAGCTCGGCAAGGACAAGACCGGCCTCCTGATCCTGCGCGAGCTGCGCGATGCCGCCCGCCGCGGCGTGCGGGTACGCCTCCTGCTCGACGACTTCTATACGGGCGGACTCGACCGCCTGCTGCTGGCGCTGGCCGCCGAGCCGAAGGCCGAGGTGCGCCTGTTCAACCCTTTCGTGAACGGGCGCGAGCACACGGCCACGCGCTGGCTGGATTTCTTCACCGACTTCAAGCGGCTCAACCACCGCATGCACAACAAGCTCTTCATCGCCGACGGCGCCATCGCGATCGCGGGCGGGCGCAACCTCGCGGACGAGTATTTCCTGCGCAGCGAAGGCGCGAACTTCATCGACTTCGAGCTGCTGATGGCCGGCCCGGTGGTGCCGCAGTCCGCGCGCATCTTCGACGACTACTGGAACAGCGACGTGGTCTACCCCTTGCAGCGCATGGTGCGCGCGGCCGACCCGACTGAAAAGCTGGTGGCCGAGTTCGACCTCGCCACCTCGGAGGCCCATGCCCCCTGGCCCGATGCGCCGCCGGAAAGCGACATCCTCAGCGAGCCGCCCCTTGGCGAGCAGCTCGCGCGCGGCGAGCTGCACTGGATGCGCGCCGAGGCCCAGGCCCTGTCCGACAGCCCGAACAAGGCGCTGGGAACCCGGCCGCCCGGCACGGAGACGCTGGCGCACCGCTGGTACGCCACCGTGGCCAGCGCCAAGTCGCAGGTGCTGGTGGTCTCGCCCTACTTCATCCCCGGCGACGAGGGCATGGCGCGGATCCGCGCGGCCCGCGCGCGCGGCCTGCGCATCACCATCATCACCAACTCGCTGGCCGACAGCGACGAGCCGCTGGTCAATGTCAACTACAACCGCTTTCGCGTCGCGCTGCTGCAGGAAGGCGTGGAACTGCTCGAGCTGAGTACGCAGCAGCTGAAACGCAACACGCAGATCCGCCGCCTGCTGCGCCAGGCCCGCGGCCGCCTGCATGCCAAGCTGGCCCTGATCGACCGCGAGTGGGTGCTGCTCGGCTCGATGAACCTCGACCCGCGCTCCGAGCGGCTCAACACCGAGTTCGGCGTGCGCGTGCACAGCTTCGAGCTCACGCAGGCGCTGCTCTATGCCTACCTGCTGGACGACATCGAGGGCGTCTACCGCGTGGTCCTCAAGCCCGACGGCCAGAGCGTGCAATGGGTGGGCACCGGCGACGAGACCAACGAGGTGCTCGACGACGAGCCCGACTCGAGCCTGCTGACGCGGCTGCAGCTGCTGCTGTTTTCGTGGTTCGTGCCGACGGATCAGCTATGAGCGAGCGGTTCGACGCAGCGGCCTGAATCACGGCAAGGGAATCTGCGTCGTCGACAGCACCTGCTTGAGCACCATGAAGGACCGGATCTGCCGCACGCCCGGCAGGTAGAGCAGCTGCTCGGCGTGCAGCCGGTTGAAGCTCTCGCTGTCGGCGGTGCGCACCAGCATGAAGTAGTCGAACTCGCCGGTCACGACGTGGCACTCCATGCAGCCGGAGATCTTCACCGCCGCCTTTTCGAAGGCGCTGAAGGATTCGGGCGTCGAGCGGTCGAGCACCACGCCGATCATCACCAGCATGCCGGCGCCCAGCGCCTTCGGATTCATCAGCGCGACCGTGGCGCCGATCAGTCCCGAGCGCTTCAGCCGATCGACGCGGCGCAGGCAGGCGGGCGGGCTCAGATGGACCTTGGCGGCCAGCGCCACGTTAGAGATCGAGGCATCGCGCTGCAGTGCGCGAAGTATCGATTTGTCGGTGCGATCGAGTACAGGCGGCGCTTCCGGCGCGCCGCGCACTTTTATTGCTTGAATTCTAGTCATCGTGAAATGAAGCGCTGAGAAATGGATCAACAGAACGCTCATGGTGCGTTGAAAGACAGGTTTTCACAACCCTGTGAACCGCACTTCTTCCTACGATGTCTCCATCGCTGTCCCAAGGAGCACCGCCATGAACCTGAGCCGCTATCCCCGTTATCCGCTGACCTTCGGCCCGACGCCGATCCAGCCGCTCAAGCGCCTGAGCGCGCACCTCGGCGGCAAGGTCGATCTCTACGCCAAACGCGAGGACTGCAACAGCGGCCTGGCCTTCGGCGGCAACAAGACGCGCAAGCTCGAGTACCTGATCCCCGAGGCGCTGGCCCAGGGCTGCGACACGCTGGTGTCCATCGGCGGCATCCAGTCGAACCAGACGCGCCAGGTCGCAGCCGTGGCCGCGCATCTGGGCATGAAGTGCGTGCTGGTGCAGGAGAACTGGGTCAACTATTCGGATGCCGTCTACGACCGCGTGGGCAACATCGAGATGTCGCGCATCCTCGGCGCCGATGTGCGCCTGGACGCCGCCGGCTTCGACATCGGCATCCGCCCCAGCTGGGAGCAGGCCATGGAAGACGTGCGCAAGGCCGGCGGCAAGCCCTTCCCGATCCCGGCCGGCTGCTCCGAGCACCCTTACGGCGGCCTGGGCTTCGTCGGCTTCGCGGAAGAGGTGCGCGCACAGGAGGCAGAGCTGGGCTTCAAGTTCGACTACATCGTGGTCTGCTCTGTCACCGGCAGCACGCAGGCCGGCATGGTGGTCGGCTTCGCGGCCGACGGCCGTGCGGACCGCGTCATCGGCATCGACGCATCGGCCAAGCCCGAGCAGACCCGGGCGCAGATCCTGCGCATCGCGCGCGGCACCGCCGAGCTCGTCGGGTTGGGCCGCGACGTCACCGAGGAGGACGTGATTCTGGACACACGCTACGGCGGCCCCGAATACGGGCTGCCCAACGAAGGCACGCTGGAAGCCATCCGCCTCTGCGCGCGGCAGGAAGGCATGCTGACCGACCCCGTGTACGAGGGCAAGTCGATGCACGGAATGATCGACAAGGTGCGCCGCGGCGAGTTCGCGCCGGGCTCGAAGGTGCTCTATGCCCACCTGGGCGGCGTGCCGGCGCTCAATGCCTACAGCTTTCTGTTCCGCAACGGCTGAGCGCTCATTCGGGCCGGATGTCGAGCTCGCGCACGATCCGGCTCCAGCGCTCCACGTCCTTCTGCACCAGCGCGCGCGTCTCGGCGGCCGAAAGGGCGAGCGGCTTGCCGCCGGCCTTGCGGAAGGTCTCGGCCACTTCCGGCATCGCGATCACGCGTGCGAGCTCGGTGCGCAGGCGCTCCAGGATGGCGGGCGGCGTCTTCGCCGGCGCGAACAGGCCGAACCACGATTCGAGCTCCAGCGGCGCCGCGCCGGTCTGCGCGATGGTCGGGATGTCGGGCTGCGTCGGGATGCGCGCCGCACCGGACACCGCGAGCGCGCGCACCGCGCCGGCATCGACCTGGGTGCGCGCGGTCGACGAGAGATCGAAGAACAGGTCGACGCGGCCGCCGATCAGGTCCTGGTAGGCCGCCTGCGCCCCGCGATAGGGCACGTGGGTCAGCTCCACGCCCGCCGCATGCCACAGCGCCGCGGCGATCACGTGCTGGCCCGAGCCGTTGCCGGCCGATGCGTAGTTGAGCTTCTTCGGGTTGGCCTTGGCGTAGGCGATCACTTCCTTCAGCGTGGCTTGCGGCAGCTCCTTGCGCGCCATCAGCGTGTAGCTGTAGGCCACGGCCAGGCCCAGCGGCTCGAAGTCGCGCAGGCTGTCGTAGGGCAGGTTGCGGTACATGCCCATGTTGAGGGCCAGGTTCGAGACCGAGCCCAGCAGCAGCGTGTAGCCGTCGGCCGGCGCCTTGGCAACCAGGTCGGTGCCGACGACCGTGCCCGAGCCCGGCCGGTTCTCGACCACCACCGGCTGGCCCAGCTGCCTGCCCAGGCGGTCGGACAGCGTGCGGGCGACGAAGTCGAAGCCGCCGCCCGCCGGCTGCGGCACGACGATGCGCAGCGGATGGTCGGGATAAGCGCCCTGCGCGACGGCCGCGCATGCGGTGAACGCCAGCGCGGCGCCGAGCGCCGCGCGGCGGGTGAGGCACGGGTCCATGGCAGGCCTCCGCGCTCAGCGCTCGAGCGCGCCGCCGGCGAGCCACGCGGCGCCGCGACGGTACAGCGCCTCGACCGCCTCGCCCTTGAGCATCGGCATGTCGGGCTTGACCGTGTAGCCGATGCGGGTCTGGATGTAGGCGAGATGGCGATAGCCCTCGGGAAACTTCGCCAGCGCCTGCGCATCGAGCTCGACGGTGGAGGCAGGGTCGACCGGATCGATGCGGTCCTTCTCGTAGATCGGCTGGCGATGCAGCAGCTTCCATTCGCCTTCATGCCTGACGATGAAGTCGTAGAAGCGGCCGGTGCACACCACGTCGCAGAGCACGCCCTCCACCATGCCGCGCTGCGAGATGGTCATCTTGGTCT
Source organism: Variovorax sp. Soil_C_33 (assembly GCF_057656935.1). NCBI lineage: Bacteria > Pseudomonadati > Pseudomonadota > Betaproteobacteria > Burkholderiales > Comamonadaceae > Variovorax > Variovorax sp. Soil_C_33. The sequence continues at coordinate 24,875 of NZ_JBDGJK010000006.1, read as the reverse complement.
GCGCGAGGGCCCGCTCGCCCGCCACCTCGATGGCCGAGCCGCCCAGGAAGTGCAGGATGCTCACGCCCTTGGCCCAGCCCTCCTGCGTGACGCGGATGAACTCGCGAAACGGCCCCTGGAACCAGGTGGCCATCATCACGCCCTCGGGATGCCACACGGTGGCGAAGCGTTCCCAGTCGCCGGCGTCGCGCCAGACCGCCCAGCGCTCGACCAGCCGGCGGATCAGCAGTTCCTGCTGCAGTGTCTCGTCCATGTCGTCTCCTTGGTGGCGCCGCAGTTTGCGCAAGGCGGCCGGACAGCGCAAGGAGGCGGATGGAAATCAGTTTTCCGGGCCTGCGCAGCCGTGGTGCGTGCAAGGCCGACGCCGGATCACGGAAGCCGCCTACAGCCGATTTCGCCGGCGCTGGCAGCATCCCCCGGCCAACTTTGGAGGAGGTCTACGTGGATCTGGATGAATGTTTTGCAATGATCGCCCGGCTGAGTCCCCATGCCGCGAAGCTCGCGGCGCGCATGCTGCGCAAGGATCCGGCGGCGCCGGCGGAATGGGCCTTCGCACTCGAGGTCGGCCTGGGGGACCGTGCCCAAGGCTCGGATCCGTTGACGACGGACGACCTGCTGCTGATCGCCATGGACAAGGACCCGAAGCATTTCCCGGCCGGCCCTGCTGCCGAGTACAGCGCGCAGCAGGTGCAGGCCATCGAGTTCGTCCGGGCGGTGCGGCGCAAAGGCCCTTATCCCGTTTCGGCCGTCGCGGCCCTGGGTGGTGATCTTCTCGCCGCTTCTCGATGAAGGTGAAGCAGACGCACGATCGCACCGGTAGCGGCCAGACGCAGTTCTGAGGGCTTGCCGCCGACGGTCCTGTGCATCCAGGCCTCCTGCCTTGAAACGTCCACCGGGCGAGGGATGCGCGGGTTGCACCTGAGCGCATAGGGTGCCGCCATGGCCTGTGCGCTCGCTCAATCGCCCGAATCCATGCGACCGCACACCGCCGTACCGACGCGCGCGGCGCCGAGGCAGGCTGTTCGGGCCATTGTCAGGACGGCCTCTCACGGCTATTCTCGCTGGCTCGAGGAGCGCGCAGCGAATGACTGTCTTCCGGCCCGAGCGGCCAACTCAACTGCTCACACACCGCGGACGTCAGTGAACGCGGTCAATCATTTTTCTGCCGAGCTGCGCTACACGGACAAGATCATCGCCTTCGCTGACGTGGTCGAGTCGGTGAGGTTGATCGAACGCGACGAGGCGGGAGCGGTTCAACGCATCTCCCGTCTGTTGGGCGAGGTCGCACGCGGCATCGTCGCGATGCATGGTGGTGTGGTGCTCGAAAGCCGCGGCGATGGCTTGGTGCTCGAATTCCCCGACGCGCGAGCCGCCGTCGCATGCGCTGCCCGCCTGCACGCGCAAGCGCATCGTGGCAACTCTCAGCTCCCGGTCGATGACCAGATCCGCTGGCGCATCGGCGTGCATTGCGCCGGCGTGTTCGCCGGCGAGAACGCGCTTTTCGGGCGCGGCGTGAATCTCGCGGCCCGCATCACGAGCCAGGCCAGTGCGGGCGGGACGATCGTCTCCGCCGCGGTGGCCGGCCAGCTCGTCGACGGGCTCGACGGGCGCCTCGAGGACCTCGGCGCGTGCTACCTCAAGCATGTCACCATGCCGGTGCATCTCTATCGCGTCAGGCCCTCCGAGGAAGTTGCACACGAGTCACGGGGCCCGGGTACTCCAATGGCGCTCAATCCCACGATCGCCGTCATGCCGTTCGTGCCGTACCGCGAGGATGGCAGTGGCTTCGGCATCGGCGACATCCTGGCCGACCAGGTGATCGGTGCGCTCGCGCGCAGCAATGCGATCTGCGTCATCTCGCGCCTGTCGACGACCGCGCTGCGCGGACGGGACCATTCGGTGCGCGAGTTGGCCGAGCTGTTGCATGCAGACTTCATCGTCTCGGGCAGGTTCTTCCTGTCAGGCAAGAAGGTCACCGTGCAGGCCGAACTGGCATCGGCCGAAACCAGTCAGGTAGTTTGGGCCGACACCGTGAGCGACAGCCAGGACGCGGCGCTGCACATCGACAGCATGCTGATCGGCGCACTGGTGAACGGCATCGCCAGCGCGATCTTCGGCTTCGAGTCGCGGCGCGCGAGCTGCACCCCGCTGCCGAACCTGGCCTCCCACACGCTGCTGCTCGCTGCGATCTGCCGCCTGTATCGGCTGTCGCAAGTCGAATTCGACCAGGCGCACGCGGCGCTGCTCGCGCTGCACGAGCGCGCCCCGCGCCATCCGACGCCGCTTGCCTGGCTCGCGCGCTGGCACCTGTTCCGGGTCGTTCAGGGCTGGTCGAGCGACCGTGACCGGGATGGGCAGCAGGCGCTTTCGTACGCCCAGCAGGCACTCGACATCGACCCCGAATCCTCGCTCGCCCTCACGATGGCCGGCAACGTCCACACGAGCTACCTGAAAGATCTGGATGCGGCCGAGCGCATGTACGACGCTGCGCTGGCATCCAACCCCAACGAGTCATTGACCTGGCTGCAGAAGGGCAACGAGCGCAGCTTCCGCGGCGATGGCAAGGGCGCGCTCGCACACATCGAGAAGGCGCTCAGCCTGTCGCCTTTCGATCCCTCCCGTCATTTCTACGAAAGCCTGCTCGCGAGTGCGGCGCTCACGGGCGGCGACTATGAGCGCGCAATCTCAGCAGCGAAGTCGTCGTTGCGCCTCAACAGCCAGCACATCTCCAGTCACCGCGTGCTCGCGATCGCGCAGTCGCTGACGGGGCGCACCGACGAAGCCGCTGCCACGGTGCGCCATATCCTGCAGCTGGAGCCCGGCCTCACCGTGCGCGACTACGTCGCGCGGTCGCCCGGCGGCCGCTCGGGCCTGGCGGAACTTTTCGGCGACGCATTGCACGCGGCAGGCCTGCCGCTGGGGGGAACGCGTCCCCTTCACATTGACCAACAAGGAAAAATGCCATGAGCACACAGGACGGATGGGATGGTTGGGACGGATGGGATGGCTGGGACGGGTGGGATGGCTGGGACGGCGGCGACGTCGGGCAAGGCGGACGCCGCGGCCAGTCGACGGCAATGGCGCTCAACCTGGCGCGCGAGCTGCTGGTGCAGGGCACTTCGCCGGAGGAGCTCGCGACGCCCGGTATTGACCCGCCATGCTGGCCGCGCGCCAAAGGTCCGGCCGCGCTGCTGGCGGTGTCGGGTCGGGTGCGCAGCCAGATCGTGGCAGGCGAACTGCTGAGCCGAATCACCGTGGCCGGCACCCGCGACAAGGTCTTGCTCTACTACGGGGTTCACCACAACATGCAGGAAGCACCGGGCGCTCCGCAACCTCTTGGCGAACTGGTAGCGCCGTCGGTCGACGACCTGAAGAGCGAGCTGGGCCTGGTCGAGGCAGCAGCCCTGAACCGGCTCGCTCGCTCGCCCGAGATCATGGCGCAGCTTACTTTCAATCCCGCGTTCTGGGCCAACATCCTCCCGCTCAATGCCAACACCACGCCGCGGACACTGGACGTGCTGTCGGCCGGGGTCGCATTCGCGTCGCACATCACCCAGCGCGTCAAGATGGTGTTCAACCTGCCGCGGCCCAACGAGCTGTCGCCGCGCATCCAGCCGATGATCCCGACGCCTTCGTACACCACCTACCCCATGGGCCACGCGGCAGAAGCGTATTTCATCGCCCATCTTCTTCTCGGGATCATCGACGATGCGCTGCCGCAAGACTGCGTGCCCCCGTGGCAGGCAAAGTGGCGCGCGGACCTGAAAACAATGATGCTGCGCCTGGCGAGCCGGATCTCGTTCAACCGGGTCGTGGCGGGCATTCACTTTCCGCGCGATACGAAGGGCGGGATCGAGCTCGCCGACATGCTGTGGAACTACGTCAGGTATGCCGCGCATCCCCCGTCGGGCACGGCGCCCAGCGCCGCCGCCTCCTTCGCCTGGTTGTGGCAACAGGCCGTCGCCGAGTGGAAGGAGCGATGATGCCCTCCTCTTCGCCCGTGTGGACGGAGGCGGATACGCACCATCGTCTGGACAGTCCCTTCGCGATCGATCCCTATCTGGTCTGGGCGGAGCTCAGCGACTGGGAAGGTTTCGGCGATGGCAGGCCGGCGCATGTGCGGGTGCTGATGGAGTTGCCCAGGCAGCCCGCCACCGATGCGCCTGGCTGGGAGCACATCGCCGCCATCGTCGCATCGAATCCGCTCAACTTCCCGACCGCCCAGGGGCCGTCCTCCCGCTATGTCACGGCCTGCGTGCCGGTCGACACCCTGGAGAACCTGATCGAGGCCGTTCGCAGCGGCGTGTTGGTGCGCTTCCAGCTCGGCCTCGCGCGCGGCGGCCTGCCGGACGCCATCGGGCAAGGCCAACCTGCGGCCGACCACCTCTCGCGACCGCCTCAGCCGACGGCTTCACAGACGACCGCGGCTGCGGATGAGGCCGTGGCTCAGACCGAGGCCGCGCTCGAAGCCGCGGCCGACGCGAGCGCCGAGGATTCCGCGATCCTGCGCACGATCGGCGTCATCGACGATGGCTGCTGCCTCGGCCACGAAGGCTTCCGCAGCCATGGCCGCAGCGACTTCCTGCTCGTGTGGGACCAGAACGCGAAGGAGCTTCCGCAGTTGCCGTGGACCCGCTTTGACGGCGTGTCCTACGGCGAGGAATTGTGGAACTCGGAGATCGATGAGGTGCTGGCGGCGTTTCCGGAGCGCGGCGAGGCCGGAGAGCGCCGTCTCTATGCGGAAGGGCTCCATCGCCCTCAATGGGGCGATGCCGGACGCACCCACGGCGCGGGGGTGCTGCATGTTGCATGGAACAGTCACAGGCCGGAGTCATGGGGAAAGTTCCTGCTGATGTTCGTGCAGCTGCCAACCGAGACCGTTGCCGACACCTCGGGGGGATCACTCGGCGTCTACGTCGTCGACGGCGCGCGCTACCTCGCGCAGCGCACGCGCGACGTCGCCCAATTGATCGGGAAGAAGGACTATCGCTGCAACATCAACATCAGCCTCGGGAGCATCGCGGGGCCGCATGACGGCAGCACCATCACCGAACTCGCGCTGGCCGAGCTCGGCGGAGACAGCCGCGTCCAGATCGCGATCGCAGCCGGCAATACCGCCGGCACCAACGTGCACGCGGTTCGCCACGCCCGCAAGGGAAAGCCGGGCCGCTTCGATTTCATTGTTCCGCCGGACAACCCGCGCGAGTCGTATATCGAAGTCTGGCTTCCGGTCGACGAAAAGGCGGTGCATGCCGAAGCAGTCACCGTCGAGGTCATCGCGCCCAACGGCTGCCGTTCGCAGGCCGTGTCAGTCGGCAAGGCGGCGAGCCTGTGCGTCGGCGACCGCACGCTCGCCAGCGTGGTCTTCGCGCGCCGCGTGGCACAGGGCCTCAGCGGCACGATGGTTTTGCTGGCGATCCGTTCGACCACTGCGCTCGACGAGGGCGGCGGCGAGGCCCTCTACGGCCCGTGGTCGATCGAGGTCTCGACCACGATCGACGCGGGCGTCACCGTCCATGCCTGGGTGGAGCGCAACGACATCCTGATCGGCGCTCGGCGGCCACAGCAGACCCGCTTCGTCAATGATCCCAGCCGTTACGTCGACGACGAGTACACGCTCAGCAGCGTTGCCAATGGCGAAAACGTGGTGGTCGTTGGCGCCTTCCGTTTGCGGGAAAAGGCTGTGAGCGGGTATTCCGCGAACGGGCCGACGCTCAACAAGGCCCGGCGGCGCGGTCCCGACGTCTACGGCGCGGCCGATCGCAGCGCCATGCTGCCGGGCCGAACGGTGCCCGGCTTCTGGAGCGGCACCACGGCCCACTTGTCGGGCACGAGCGGGGCGACCCCGCACGTCGCGCGATGGATGGCGCGGGGGCGTCCTGACGCACAGCTGTGCGAAGTCCGAATCACCCATGGCGACCGGAAGGCGAGAGCCCGCGGCGTCACGCCGCAGGATGGCAATGACGAGGCGTAGTTCGATCCCAGCGGAGATCACGATGACGAAGGTGCGCAGACGAATCGGGCTCCGGGCACTCGTCCTGGCGACCTCGCTGGTGATCGGCACAAGCGGCTGGGCACAGGTGCTGCGCTGGGCGAGCCAGGGCGACCTGCAGACACTCGACCCCTACTCGCAGAACGAGGTTCTGACCAACTCGATCAACGGCCAGGTGTACGAGACGCTCGTCGGGCGAGACCGCCAGCTCAAGCTGGTTCCGGCGCTCGCGACGCAGTGGCAACAGCTCGGTCCACGGCTGTGGCGCATGCAGCTGCGCCCGAATGTGCGCTTCCACGAAGGCCAGCCCTTCACTGCCGACGACGTGGTGTTCTCGGTCGCACGCGCGCGGCATCCGACCTCGGGCATACGCGCGTACGCGAGTGCGCTCGGCGAGGTGCGAAAGATCGATGCGCTTACCGTCGAGTTCGCTCTGCCTCAAGTCAATCCGATCTTCCTGCAGCACGCGGCGCTGGTCCAGATGATGAGCAAGTCATGGTGCGAGGCGCACGACGCCGCCGTGCCGCAGGACTTCAAGGCGGGAGAGACGCGCCATACGACTCACAACGCCAACGGCACGGGGCCGTTCGTGCTCGTTTCCCGGCAGCCCGACACGCGCACTGTCTTCCGGCGCAATCTCGATTGGTGGGGCCGCTTCGAGGGCAATGTCCGCGAGGTGATCTACACGCCGATCAAGAGCGATGCCACCCGCACCGCGGCATTGCTTTCCGGACAGGTCGACCTGGTGCTGGACCCGGCGCCGCAGGACGTCGATCGCCTGCGTGCCGCCAGGGATGTCAAGGTGGTCGACGGCTTCGAGAACCGCGTCCTCTTCATCGGCATGGACCAGGCCCGCGACGAGCTGATCTACAGCTCGGTCAAGGGGCGCAACCCGTTCAAGGACGTGCGCGTGCGCCAGGCGCTGTACCACGCGGTCGACATCGAGACGCTACGCAGTGCGGTCATGCGCGGCCAATCGCGGCCTACCGGCGTCGTCATGCCCTCGCCGCTCGCCGTCTTTAACGATCCCGCATTCGAGAAACGCCTGCCTTTCGACCGCGCGCGCGCGCTGTCTCTCATGGCGGACGCAGGCTATCCGAACGGCTTCGACATCATCCTCGACTGCCCGAACAACCGGTACATCAACGACGAGCGAATCTGCATCGCATTGGCCGGCATGTGGGCGCAGATCGGCGTGCGCGTCAACGTCAATGCCCAGCCGCGGTCGACCTTCTTCGTCAAGCTCGAGAAGCTTGACGTCTCGATGTACCTGTTTGGCTGGGGCGGCTCCGTCAGCGATGCGGAGTCCACCTTGACCCAGGTACTGCGCATGCGCGGCGCAAATGGCATCGGGCATTTCAACTTCGGCGACTACCGCAATCCCAAGCTCGACGAATTGGCCGCCGCGTCTTCGATCGAGCCTGATCCGGTGCGCCGCGAATCGCTCATCAAGGCGGCCATGCGAGAGCATGGAGAGCAGGTGCATCACATCCCGCTGCATCGGCAGGTCATTCCCTGGGCGATGCGCGCCAATGTCGAGGCCGTCCACCGACCGGACAACTGGCTGGAATGGCAGTGGATCACGATGCGCTGAGCGGCAGGCGCTTCGAACGCAACTAACCGGCGGACCAGCAACCCCGGCCGCAGGAACCGGCGGCAGAAGAAGATGCCGGCAACGCGCGGACAACAAAATCCTGTGCCGCAGCGCGGGCCCAGTTCGGTTCGGCCATGCAGAAGGCGGCCCCTATGCTCAGGACAACCGGCATTGCCGTCATCCCTGGAACTTCTCATGTCCCTGCAAGATTTCAAGGTGCTCACCTTCGACGTCGTCGGCACGCTGATCGATTTCGAGGGCGGCATGCTCGCCTATCTGCGCTCCGCCGTGCCCGAGGCCCGCGTGACGGACGAGGACTTCCTCGCCGCCTACCGCCATGCGCGCGCCGACGGCAAGGCGGGCTGGTACCCCGACGATCTGGAGCGCTGCTGGCACGCCATCGCGCCGAAGCTGGGCCTGCCCGACAGCGACGCGCTCGCCCAGGGCCTGCGCGATTCGGTGGCGCAGTGGCCGGCGTTCCCCGATGCCGTGGAAGCGCTGAAGCGGCTTCGCAAGCGCTTCAAGCTGGTGACGATGACCAACGCGCAGCAGTGGGCGCTGGCCCATTTCGACAAGACGCTGGGCTCTCCCTTCGACATGCTGCTCTCCTGCGACGACGCGCTGTGCGAGAAGCCCGATGCGCGCTACTTCGCCTACGCCCGCGGCCGCTTCGAGGGCGCCTGGGGCTACAAGCAGGCCGACAACCTGCACGTGGCGCAAAGCCAGTACCACGACATCGGCATTTCCAAGCAGTTGGGCATCAGCACCTGCTGGATCGAGCGGCGCCATGGGCAGAAGGGCTCCGGCGGCACGCTCGAGTCCAAGCACACCGAGCCCGACTACCACTTCCACACGCTGGCCGAGCTGGCCGATGCGGTCGAGGCCGGGCGTTGAGCCTGCAGGCGATCGCCGCGCCGGTCGCGGACCTGCTGCCCGAACTGGTCGCGCTGCGCCGCGACCTGCACGCGCATCCCGAGCTCGCGTTCGCGGAACGTCGCACGGCCGGCGTGGCGGCTGCGGCTTTGCGGCTCCTCGGCCTCGAAGTGCATGAAGGGGTCGGCGGCACCGGCGTGGTCGGCACGCTGCGCTGCGGCAGCGGGACGCGCAGCGTCGGCCTGCGCGCCGACATGGACGCGCTGCCGATGGTCGAGCTCGGGCGCTCCGCCCACGCCAGCCGCATGCCGGGCGTGCACCACGGCTGCGGGCACGACGGCCACACCAGCATGCTGATCGGCGCCGCGCGCCAGCTGGCGCGCACGCGCCGCTTCGACGGCACGGTGCACTTCATCTTCCAGCCGGCCGAAGAAGGCAAAGGCGGCGCGCGCGCGATGATCGAGGACGGCCTGTTCGAGCGCTTCCCCTGCGACAGCGTCTATGCGCTGCACAACTGGCCCGACCTGCCGCTCGGCCACGCGCAGACGCGGGCCGGCCCGATCATGGCCGCAGCCGATCGCTTCGACATCGTGCTGCGCGCCCGCGGCGGCCATGCCGCGCAGCCGCATCACACGCCCGACGCCATCCTTGCCGCGAGCCAGCTCGTCGCCCAGTTGCACACCATCGTCTCGCGCCGCATCGACCCGGGCGAATCGGCGGTGCTGTCGGTCACGCGCATCGAAGGCGGCCACAGCCACAACGTGCTGCCGGCGGAGGTGTCGATCACCGGCACGGTGCGCAGCTTCGACGCCGCATCGCAGGACCGCATCGAGGCCGCGCTGCGCGCCACCGTCAACGGTGTGGCGCTGGCCAGCGGCACCCAGGCGCAGGTCAGCTACCTGCGCTACTACCCGGCCACGGTCAATACCGATGACGAGGCCGCGCTCGCGCTCGCCGCGGCCGGCGCCATCGGCCTGCAGGCCGGCACGGCGCCGCGCGCGGCCTTCACCTCGGAGGACTTCGCCTTCATGCTGCAGCGCCGGCCCGGCGCCTACCTGTGGCTGGGCCAGGGCCGCGCAGATCCGGGTCCCGAGGGCGATCGCGCGCTGCACCACCCTTGCTACGACTTCAACGACGACGCCCTGCCGCTGGGCGTGCGCTGGTTCTGCGAGGTGGCCGAGCGCGCGCTGGCATCTTCTCTTCCCCTTCAGGCCGCTTGCTTCGCCAACTCAGAAGCGAAGCGCCCAATCGAGAAGCTCTCGATCGGCGTCGACGTGCGCCCGGTCGCGATCAACTCGGCCATCGTCTCGCCCACGCCCGGGCCGATCGCGAAGCCTTCGCCGTTGAATCCGAAGGCGTAGTGCAGGCCCGGCACGCGCGCGCTGGGGCCCATCACCGGCTGCCAGTCGGCGATGTAGCCCTCGATGCCGCTCCACACGCGGATCAGCTGCACGTGCTCGAAGGCCGGCACCAGGCGGCGCAGCTCGCGCAGCTGGCGCAGCACGTTGTCGGGCTTGACGTAGGCACGGATCAGGTCGGCGTAGGCCGGCCCCTTGAGCCCGCCTCCGAAGACGATGTTGCCGCGCGCGATCTGGCGGAAGTACAGGCCCTCGTGCTCGATCGGCGAGGAGACGCCGATCGACGGGCCGACCGCATAGGGCAGCGGTTCGGTCACGCCCATCTGCGGGCCGCGCGCGTTCATCGGCACGGCTTCGCCGAACTGCTCGGCCATGCGGTTCGACCAGGCGCCGCAGGCCACCAGCAGCTGCGGCGCACGGAAGCGCCGGCCGTCCGCGGTGTGCGCGACGAAGCCGGCGCCATCGCGCTCGACCTGCATCACCTCGGCATGCTCGACGATGTTGGCACCGGCGCGCCGCGCCGCACGCGCGAAGGCCGGGCCGGCCAGGCGCGGGTTGGCATGGCCGTCGTTCGGCGACAGCGAGCCGCTCAGCACCTCGGGCGCGAAGATGCCCCAGCGCCGGCGCAGCTGCTCGGCGCTGAAGAGCTCGAGGTCGAGGCCCAGCGGCTTCACGTCCTTCGCGTGCTGCTCCAGCACCGCGGCCTGCTTCTCGGTGTAGCAGACGCGCAGGTGGCCGTAGGGCACGAACTCCAGGTCCTCGCCCAGCAGTTCGTTGACGCGGCCCCAGACGGCACGGGCGCGGTTGGCCAGCGGCATCTGCACCAGCGCGCGGCCCTGGCGGCGCACGTTGCCGAAGTTGGTGCCGCTGGCCTGGCGGCCCACCACCTCGCGCTCGAGCAGCGTGACCGACAGGCCGTGCTCGCGGCGCAGGAAGAAGGCGGCGGTGGTGCCCATCAGGCCGCCGCCCAGCACCAGTACATCGGTGTCGTGGGTCGTGCCGCTCATTGCGCTTGCTCGCGTGTGTTCATCATCAACGGCTTCACCGGCGCCTGCGTACGCAAGCGCCCCACCTGTTCCACGGGCAGGCCGCAGGCCTGCGCCACGATCTCGGCCGATGCATGGCCGCAGAAGCGGCCCTGGCAGCGGCCCATGCCGACGCGGCTGAAGGCCTTGGCACGGTTGACTTCGCGGCTGTCCATCTCGCTGACGCAGCGCCGCAGCTCGCCGGCGGTCACCGCTTCGCAGCGGCACACCACCGCGTCGTCAGGCAGCGCCGCGGCCTGCGCATGCGGCCAGGGGAAGGCCCGCGCCAGGCCTTCGCGGAATCGGTCCATCTGCGCCAGCGTGCGGCGCAGCGCGGCGGATTCGGCGTCGTACAGCACGCGGCCCGGGGCATGGCCCAGGTCGGCAAGCGCCGCCAGCGCTGCCAGCCGGCCGGCAGCTTCGGCGCCATCGGCACCGAGGATGCGCACACCGTCGCCGGCGAGGTAGACGCCGCGCGTGCTGCTGCGTCCGTCGGCGTCGATGCGCGGCAGCCATTGCCGGCTCAGCGGCTCGAAAGCGAACTCGCAGCGCGCAAGATCGGCCAGCTGCGTCTCGGCGCGCAGGTGCCAGCCCAGGCCGACCGCGTCGCATTCGAAGCGCTGCTCGGCCCCTTGGGCATCGCGCACGGCGACCGCCTGCACACCGAGGCTGTCGTCACCATCGATGCGAAGCGGCGACACGCCCTGCAGCACCGGCACGCCGGCGCGGCGCAGGCCTCGGATCAGCGCCAGGCCGCGCAGCGCGAGCCGCGGTCGCGCGAAGAGCCTGGCCACCGCGCGCCAGGGTTTGCCGGCCGGGGCAGTGTCGAGCACCGCCGCCACCTGCGCGCCGGCCTGCACGTACTGCGAGGCGACCAGGTAGAGCAGCGGCCCGCTGCCGAGGAAGACGACGCGGCTGCCGATCGCGCACGCCTGCGCCTTCAGCGCGATCTGCGAGGCGCCCAGGCTGTAGCAGCCGGCGCGTTGCCAGCCCGGCACGGGCATCAGGCGGTCGGTGGCGCCGGAACACACCAGCAGCGCATCGAAGGGCAGCGCCTGCGGCTCGCCCTCGCGCACCACGTGCAGTTCGCCCTCGCTCAGGTTCCAGGCCAGCGTGTCGGGTCGGTAGTCCAGCTGCGCGCGCAGCGCATCGAAGTCGCGATGCAGCGCCTGCGCCTTCGCGGCCTCGGCGCCGTACAGCTTGGCATAGGGACGCTTGAAGCCTTCGGGCTGGCGGCGATAGATCTGGCCGCCGTCGCGGCGCCCTTCGTCGACGACGACGGGTCGCAGGCCGGCCTGCACCAGGGCCTGCGCGGCACGCACCCCGGCGGGGCCGGTGCCGACCACGACCACGCGCGCGGGATGATCGAGCGATGCGGCTGTCATGCTGCGGCCTCGTCGGCACGGCGCTGCAGGGACTGCAGCAGGTCCGGCGTCGGCGGCCAATGCTGCGCCGGCGGCCGCGTGCACACCGACATGCCCGCTTTCACCGGGGTCGAGCAGGCACGCAGGCGCTCGCCGGCCGGCGTCCACACCCAGCAGTCCTGGCAGGCGCCCATCAGGCAGAAGCCGGCGCGCGGCCCGTCGCCGAACTCGCTGTCGCGCACCCGCCGGCCGTGGCTGAGCAGCGCCACCAGCAGCGTGTCGCCGGCCAGCGCGCTGGCCGGATGGCCATCGATCTGCAGCGTCAGCGCGGGCCTGTCGGTTTCGGCCAGCCGCACGAAGCGGGCTGACGGATAAGGGCGAGGCGGGGTGTCGGGCATGGACGAAACGGAAGCGCCGGTCAGCGCTGGTTGGGAAACAGCCGCTCGATCGGACAGTGCGTCTTGATGAACGGCGACTTGATGACGATGTAGCTGAAGTACTTCGCGATGCCGATGTTGCGTTCGAGCAGTTCCTCGATCACTTCCTGGTAGTGGTTGACGCCGCGCGTCAGGAAGCGCAGCAGGTAGTCGTAGCCGCCGCTCACCAGGTGGCATTCGAGCACTTCGTCCACCTCGCGGATCGCCGTCTCGAAGCGCACGAAGTCCTCGCGGTGATGGTCCTGCAGCGTGACCTCGGTGAACACGGTCAGCGTGTCGCCGAGCTTCTCGAGCCGCAGGTGGGCACCGTAGCCGGCGATGTAGCCGGCCTGCTCCAGCCGCTTCACGCGGATCAGGCAGGGGCTGGGCGAAAGGCCCACCGCGTCCGCGAGATCCACGTTGGTCATGCGTCCGTTCTTTTGCAGTTGCGCCAGGATGCGCAGGTCGAGTCGGTCGATCTTGAAGGCTTCTGACATGGCGGTGCCGGGTAGGAGAGATGCCCCGATTCTGCGTGCGTTGGTCCTGGTGTGCGCCGGGCGCGCTCAGCCGGCCAGGGCCGCGCGCACGTCGGGCGCGGCCAGCACCTCGTCCAGCGTCTTCTTCAAGCGCGTGAACATCTGGGCGAACTCGTCTTCGGTGAAGGTGAGTGCCGGCGCAAAGCCGAGGATGTGGTCGCCGAAGGAGCGGAACACCAGCCCGTTGCGGTAGCCCGCGGCGAAGATGCGCTCCGACAGCCCGAGCGCCGCATCGAAGCCGCGCTTGCTCGCCTTGTCGCTCACCAGCTCCAGCGCGCCCAGCAGGCCGCGGTGGCGCGCATCGCCCACCAGCGGATGCGCGGCGAGCGCATCGAGCCCGGCCGCGAAGTGGGCTGCACCGCGCTGGCCGTTGGCCAGCACGCCGCCCTCCTCGTACAGACGCAGCACCTCGAGCGCGACCGCGGCGCTGACCGGGTGCGCCGAATAGGTCGCGCCGTGGCCGACCGAGGCTCCGGCCGGGGCGCCGTCGGCAATGCCGGCATAGACCTGCTCCGACATCATCGTGGCACCCATCGGCGCGTAGCCCGCGGTCAGGCCCTTGGCTACGGTCATCAGGTCGGGCTCCACGCCCTCGGCCTCGCACGCGAACATGGGGCCCGTGCGGCCGAAGCCGGTGATGACCTCGTCGACGACGAACAGGATGCCGAGCTCGCGCGCGGCCTCGCGCATGGCCTTCAGCCAGCCCTTGGGCGGCACGATGACCCCGCCGGAACCCTGGATCGGCTCGCAGAAGAAGGCGGCCACGTTGTCCGCGCCCAGCTCGGCCACCTTGGCGCGCAGCGCCGCGACCGAGGCGGCGATCAGCGCCTGCGGATCGGCGCCGTCCGCGCGGCGGTAAGCGTAGGGCGACGGGATGTAGTGCTGCGTCGGCAGCGGCAGATCGAAGCCGCGGTGGAAGGCGGGCAGCGCGGTCAGGCCCGCACCGGTGGACGAGGAGCCGTGGTAGCCGCGCTCCAGCGCGATGAACTGCTTCTTCGACGGTTTGCCGATGGCGTTGTAGTACTGGACGATGAAGCGCACCGCCGCGTCGATCGCCTCGGAGCCTCCGAGCGTCAGGTACACGCGGGTCAGCGACGCGGGCGTGATCTGCACCAGCTTCTCGGCCAGGCGAATGGCCGGCTCGCTGCTGAAGTGGAAGTAGCCGGTGGCATACGGAAGGCGGCGCATCTGCTCGGCCGCGGCCTGCACCACGCTTTCCTGCCCGTAGCCCACGTTCACGCACCAGAGGCCCGCGAAGGCATCGAGCAGTTCGTGGCCGCTAGCATCGGTGAGCCACGCGCCGCGGCCCGAGGCGAGGACGGTGGGGCCGCGCTCTTCGTGCACGCGCCAGGGCGAGACGGGATGGATGAGGTGCGCGCGGTCGATGGCATCGAGCGCGGCCAGGTTGGGTAGTGCGGTGGGGTGTGTCATAGAGGGGCGGATGTCGGGCCTTTGGATGTCCAAAAGCTTAGGCCGCGTGCCCCTCGCGCTGGTGCTGCATTGAGGGCCTTGCACAAAGCAGGCTGCGGTTGTGCGAGCCGTCACAGCAGATCCTGCCGTCATGCATGCGCCAGGGGCCTTCACATCGGGCGCACTCGACCGGTGGCGGCCGCACCCAGTACCAGCGCCAATGCGCCCATCAGCACCAGTCCCAGCAATTGACCCACAGGCGTCTGCGCCGACCCGGCCGACGGGCTGAAGCGCGGCTGGCCGGCGAAGTCGCGGGGACCGAAGCGCACTTCGTTGAACAAGTACGGGTAGTAGTAGGCCCGCAAGCGCGCGTGGAAATCTGCGATGCGATCCTGGTAGGCGAGCTGCGCCTGCAAATCGGTATCGGCCTGGCGATGCAGCGCGGCCTGCACGCCGACGCCCGGCAGCAGCCAACCCAGGCGTGCGGTCCAGCGCTGGCGCGCGAGCAAGCCTTCGCGGTAAGCCCCCACCTGCGGCGCCACGCTCTCGTCGCCGAGCTGCTGGAAGGCGTAGTACCACTTCCAGTGAAAGCCCGAAGGCAGTGGCGCGGTGTGCTTCCATTCGGGATGGGTGCGGAAGAATCTCTCCATCGTGGCGTCGGGTGGCAGGTCCCACGCGCCGTGCACGGCCTGGCGCTGCGCCAGCATCAGCTCCACGCCCTGGTGCACCGGCACGGCGCGCGCAAGCGCGGCGTTGGCGATGGCGGGCAGGACGAGGGTCAGCGCCGCCCAGCAGCCCATGAGTGCCGTTGCGTTGGCGGCAGAGCTTCCGCTTCGTGTCGCCACGATCAGCGCCAGGCCGCTCCAGACCGCCAGGTAGGCCGCCGTGGCCAGCAGTGCGGGGGTCAGGGCTGTCACCGTGGTGCCGCTGCAGAGTCCACCGGCCAGCACCGGCAGCCCGAGGCAGCCGAGAACCAGCGCCGCGCGCAGGCCTGCACGGCGCAGCCAGAGGCGGCGGCCGGCGCCGGGCATGGCCAGCAGCGTACTCAGCCGGCCCGACCGGCGCTCGCCCGAAACCAGGTCGTACAACAAGGCGATCAGGAACAGCGGCGCCAGGTACACCAGCACGAAAGCGAAGTCGAAGCGTCCGGCCAGTGCCAGTTCGGGATTGAAACTCTCGCCTTCGTGCAGTTGCGCCTGCAGCGCCAGTGCGCGCACGCGCAGCACATAGGGTGCGGCATCGCGCAGTCCGAGCGCGAGGAAGGCTGTGGGAGACGGTGCATCCCAGGTGCCGTGGAAGGTGTAGTACGCAGAGGAGCCGGCATCTCCGCCGTGGGCGTACTTGCGCGACTGTACGGCCAGATCCTGCTGCTGCAGCTCGGCCAGGCGCGCCATCGTCTGCTGCTGGCGCGCGACTTCGCAGGAGCCGGAAATGACGGCCAGGGCCGACAGAACCAGCAGCAATGCCAGCGCAATCACAGCGAGTCTCGAGCGCGCCAGGAGGCGCCATTCATGGGCGAGCCAGCTCATCGCGTGATCCTTCCCAGACGGTGCGCTGCCAGCCCCAACATACCCGCGAGCGTCGCCAGCCAGAGCAGCAGCACCCCAGCGGCTGGCGCCGCACGGCGCAGCGCGTCGATGGGCGGTGCGGCTTCGTAGCGAAACTCGGCAAAGTCGTGCCAGTGCGCGTGGCCGATGCGACTGTCGCGGCTGGAACGGTCTTCCGCGAAGCTGAGCTTCTCGGCCTGAAGCCGGTTGAGTTCCTGCACCAACCGGTAGCGATGGTCCTCGGCCTGCTCGACGAAGCGGCGGTAGTTCTGCAGGTCGGTGCCTGCGGCCGCCATCGAGAGGCGGCGCAGCGCGATCACCGGGCTCAGCAGCGCAAAGCGGTCGACGCGGCGCAACTGTGCGTCCTGGCGCTCGAAGCCGGCGTTGGCATAGCGCTCGAAGAGCGCGCTGGTCAGCCGCTCGCCCTCCATGCCGAGCAGGCCTTTGTAGTTGACCGGAAGGTCTTCCACCTTCGAGACGCCGTACTGCGCGAGCACCTGCTTCCTGAAGCCGGCGAAGTAGGGGTCGTCGGGGTCGTGGCTGTCGCCCAGTGCCGCCAGGTCGCGCGCCACCGCGATGTCGGTCTCGAAGCGCGTGGGCAGCGCCAGGGCCGAGGCCGCGAGTTCGGGCGCCAGGCGCGGCACGAGCACGACGCTGACCGCCCAGACCGCCAGCGATGCCACGAGAGCGTCGCGCCCGCGCGCGAACCACGCCGACAGGCCGACGATGCCGACGGCCCAGATCAGCAGCCAGATCCCGTAGCCCGCCGCCAGCACGGCCGTCAGGCTCGCGGGTGCCGGTGTTGCGGCGCCGATCCAGCTCAGCGCCAGCAGCGCCGGCAGCAGCACCAGCGCGGCCACGCCGCACAGGGCCAGCAGCTTGCCCGCCACGATGTGTCGCGGTCGAACGCCCTGGGCCAGCAGGATGCGCAGCGTGCCCGACTCGCGCTCGCGCGCCAGGACCGCATGGCCGATGAAGATGAGCAGCAGCGGTGCCAGCACCTGCAGCACGAAGGCCGGCGTGAGCTGGCCGAAGCGCAGCAGCAGTGAGGATTGCCGCACGTCGCCGAAGTTGGCGCTGTTCTGGCGATGTCCCTCGAGGAAGAGCGTGTGGCCCGTGTAGGCATCCACTCCGGAATCGAAAGCCGCCAGCGGATTCAGCGGCCGGAATACGAAGTGCCCGTAGTGCACCATGCGGTGCGGGTGCCGGTCGGGCTGGGCCTCGAACTCGTGGTCCACCTGCGCCTGGTGGCGCGCGCGCTCGGTGTCCGTTGTGCGGCGCTGGTCCCAGGCTGTGAAGGTGGCCACGGCAGTCAACAGCAGCAGCAACGTCAATCCGAGCACGGCGACGCGGTCGCGCCGCAGCAGCCGCCATTCCTCGCGCGCGATGCGCAGTACAGCGAGCAAGGTTGACTCAGGATGTCTCATTGCTGCGCCTCCTGGCCGGCGTAGCGCCGGTGCAGCGACCGCACGTCGAAGCGCTCCGAGCCCGACGCTGCGACTTCTTCGACCAGTCGTCCACCATCGATGAAGCCGATGCGATCGGCCACGTCGGCGGCGCTGAGCAGGTCGTGCGTGACCATGAGGATGGCCACCCCCTGCGCACGCAGCAGCCCCAGCAGGCGATTGAATTCGGCCGTGGCCTGCGGGTCGAGGCCGGAGGTGGGCTCGTCGAGCAGCAGCGCCGGCACCTTGCGCGCCAGCGCCAGCGCGATCGACACCTTCTGGCGCATGCCCTTGGAGAACCCCGACACGCGCCGTCCGTGCGCCGCCGCGTCCAGGCCGGCGGATGACAGGGCCTCGTCGATCGCCTGTACGCCGGCGGGCTGGCCCGCGAGGTCGAGCAGGTAGGCCACGTTCTCGCGCGCGCTCAGATGCTCGTAGAGCGCCACGTTCTCGGGGATGTATGCGAGCTGGCGCCGCGCAGACGTCGGGTCGGCCACAGGGTCGGCGCCGTTCACGCGCACGCGACCACGCCCTGGCCGCACGAAGCCCAGGAACAGGCTCAGCGTGGTGGTCTTGCCGGCGCCGTTGGCGCCCAGCAGCGCGTAGATCTCCCCGGCTTCGACCCTGAGGTCCAACCCGTGCAGGATGGTGCGCCCGCCATAGCCGGCAACTACGCCGGCGGCTTCGAGGGCAGGATGGACCGCGGCCGTGGCGCGCGGAAGATCGGTCGAGGGCATGGTTGGCATTTGCTCGCGTTCAGAACTTGGCCTGCAAGCCGATGGTGATGGTGCGCGCCGTGCCCGGTGCCACCCAGAGGCGGTTGTAGGAGCTGGTGTAGTAGGTGGTGTCGAACAGGTTGTCGACGTCCAGCGTCGCGCGCAGGCGCGGGTTGATGCGCCAGTAGGCGACCAGCTTCGCGGTGGTGTAGCTGGGCAGATCGAAGGCGGGCGTCGCGGCATCGGCTTCGGCCTGCGTGCGGGCCTCGCCCAGCCGCTTGCCCACGTGCGTGACGCCGCCGCCGATGCCATAGCGCTGCCCGTTGGCAAACGCGTTCTCGTAGACCGCGAGCACGCTGCCGTTGACACGGGGGACGTTGAGCAGGCGCCCGCCCACTTCCAGCGCGTTGTCCTTCGTGATCTCCACGTCGTTGAGCACCAGGCTGGCATTGAGCCGCCAGTTCGTCGTCAGCTGGCCCGCGAAGTCGAACTCGAGGCCGCGGCTGCGGATCTCGCCGGCGGCGACCGAGTAGCCGCTGTTGACCGGGTCGGCGGTCAGCACGTTGCGCTTGCGGATGTCGAACAGCGCGGCGGTCGCGCCCATGCGCCGGTCCGGACTCTCCCACTTGGTGCCGAGCTCGAGCGCGCGGCCGGTTTCCGGCTCGAAGCCCTGGGCCGCGAAGTCGGAACCGGTGTTGGGGCGGAACGAGCGGCCGGCGTTCGCATAGAAAGTCCATTGCGGCGTCGGCAGCCAGGCGAGGCCGATGCGCGGCGAGCTCGACGACGGTTGCTGGCGGGCGGTGGTGCCGGTGATGCGGTTCTCGAGCGACTGACGGTAGTTGTCCGCGCGCACTCCGGCGACCAGGCGCCATTCGGGCGCGAGCTTGATCGCGTCCTGCACGTAGAGCGCGGTGTTGCGCTGGTGTTCCAGCGTGTCGGTATTGCGCCCGGGCACCGGCTGGGGCTGGCCGTAGACCGGGTTGTAGATATCGATCGCATACGGCCGTGCCGCCGTCGGATTGGCGCGCAGCATGAGCGAATCCATGCTGAAGCGGAAGCTCTCCAGACCGAACAGCAACTCGTGCTCGATGGCGCCGGTCTTCACGTTGCCTTGCAGTTCGGCCTGCAGGGCGATGTCGTCCGAGTCGAAATCGCGGAAACGCCGCTGGCGCGTGAGCGTCGCGTTGTCGGCGCGCAGGGCCGCCGCCTCGGTCGAGAATCCGTTCACCGAGGTCTCGCGGTAGGACAGGCCCAGCCGGCTGCGCCACGTGGAGTTCCATTCGTGCGACAGGATGAACTGGTGGGTCTGGTTCTCCACCGTCACCTTGCCGTCGGCGGGCTCGCCCAGGAAGCGGCTGCGCGGGATGGCGCCGAGGCGGTTGTTGACTGCGACCACGCCGCGGTCCAGCGGGGTGGCATGCCGCAGGAGCTCGCCCGAATACTCCAGCACGGTGTCGCGGCCGAGCTTCCACGTGAAAGCCGGCGCGATCACGCCGCGTTCGGCGCTCACGTGGTCGCGGAAGCTGTCGCGGTCTTCCACCGCGACGTTGAGCCGGTAGGCGAAGCTGTCACCGATCGGGCCGGTGCTGTCAAACGCGCCGCGCTTCTGGCCGTAGCTGCCGACATAGCCTTCGACGGAATGGGCCGCCTTCCAGAGCGGCCGCTTGGACACGATGTTGAGCGTGCCGCCGGGCTCGCTGCTGCCGTAGAGCGCGGCCGCCGTCCCTTTGAGGAACTCGATGCGTTCGACGCCTGCCAGATCGCGCGGGGCGTTGAAGCCCCGGTTCGAGGAGAAGCCGTTCAGCAGCGTGGCCATGCCGGTGTTCTCGTTGCCGGGCAGGCCGCGGATGGCGATGTTGTCCCAGAGGCCACCGAAACTGTTCTGGCGCGAGACGCCGCCGACGTAGTCGAGCACGTCGTCGAGCTTGGTCGCGCCGAGGTCGTCGATGGCCTGGCGCGTGACGATGCGCACCGACTGGGGCAGCTCGCGCAGCGGCAAGTCGGACTTGGCGCCGGCGGCTTCGTCGGCGTGGTAGGCGCCCGACTCGGTGCGGCCGACCACTTCGACCGTGGACAGTTGGGCGGCCTCGGGGCCGGCTCCGGAAGACTGGGCGATCGCAGGGCCGGCGAACAGCGCGGCGACCGCGAGTGCCAGGGGAAGGGGCGCGCTGGGCCCCGGGCGTTGAATGGAAATCATGAGGAGACTCGGCAAGGCAAAAAAGGGGGCGCAGCGGCGCGCCCGGCAAGGGCCGGACACACGCCGCCCGTGGCGCGTGACTTCACGCCGGGCGGCGGGACTGCGGAGCGAAAGGCGCCGCCACAACGGCGGGCCTCAGGAGGCGGCGTGAGGCGGGTCGCGCGAGGCGAAAGGCCAACGGCCAGGGCTGGGGATGAATGTCGCCGGTGCTTGCGGCCGCGGAAGGCCGGCTTGCACGGCCAATGCATGCACGGCCGGCGACGAAGTGGGCGCGATGCCCGGATGCGCATGGGCGAGGCACCACGCGCACGCGCCGTGGGCCTCGCTGCCATGCTCCGAGGCATCGGCGTCTTCGTCTGCCGGCTGGGCCGACAGTGCCGTCACCGCAGCCGCGCTCTGCTGCAGATGCTCTGCTTCGTGCGCAGGCATGCCGATGACCGTGTTGAAGAACACGGCCAGCAACAGCAGTCGAATCAGGAGGCGGCGCAGAAGCATGGCATGGGCTTGGGGCCGGAATCATACTGTCGAGATCGCTGCCCGTTGCGGGCAGCGAAGAAGGATCAATACCCTCGCGTGCGATCGACCAGGCCGAGCATCGCTTCCCCTGCCTCGAAGCGGCGCAGGTTGTCGAGCACCACCTCGGCCGCACTCAAGGGCTGCGTCATGCTCGCGATGTGCGGCGTGAGCTGGATGTTCGGATGGCGCCAGAAGGCATGTTCCGGCGGCAGCGGCTCGGGGTCGGTCACGTCGAGCACGGCATCGCCGATCTGCCCGCTGGCGAGCGCGGCCAGCAGGTCGGCATCGATCAGCTGCGGCCCGCGGCCGACATGCACCAGGCCCGCGCCTTCGGGCAGCATCGAGAACAGCCGCGCATCGAGAAAACCGCGCGTCGAATCGGTCAGCGGCAGCAGGCACACGAGGATCTCGGTGCGCGCGAGGAAGGCCGGCAGCTCGTCGGCGCCGGCATGGCATTGCACGCCGTCGACCGCATGCCGCGAGCGGCTCCATCCCGCGCAGTCGAAGCCCAGGCCGGCGAGCTGCGCCAGCACGGCCTGCCCCAGCGAGCCGAGCCCGAGCACGCCGATGCGCCGCTCGCCCGCGGGCCGCACCGGCAGCGGGCGCCACTGGCCCTGCTGCTGCTGGCGACGGTAGCGCGGCACGTCGCGGTGCAGGCCGAGCACCGCGTGCGTCACGTACTCGACCATGCCCTGCACGATGCCGGGCTCCACCATGCGCACCACCGGCAAGTCCGGCGGCAGCGCCGCGAAGTCGAACTGGTCGACGCCGGCGCCGGAAGAGAACAGCACCTTCAGGTTCGGGAAGCGCTCGGCCAGCTGCGGCGGCGGCTCCCAGGCCGCGAGGAAGCGCACCTGCGCGGGGTCGCCGATGTCGGGCCAGATGCGGAAGTCGATCTCGGGCGCGCGGCGCCGGAACACCTCGGCCCACTGGCGGCCGCGCACCGGGTCGGACTTGTAGAGGAAAGCGGTCGTGCCCATGCCATCAACCGACGGCTTGGGTCACGATCGCGAACAGCGCCGGCCCGCCCGGCGGCGTGGCAAGGGGCGCGCCGCGCACCATCGTGGTCGGCGCATCCACGCGCAAGAGGCCGATGCTCTCGAGCCATTCGGCCAGCCCGCTCGCGAAGTCGATATCGATGCGCGTGAAGTGGCCGGCGTTCAGGCCGGCGAGATGCGCGATGAGCGCCTTCGCGCCTTCGACGTCGGGCGCGACCACGGGGCCGATCGCATGCCCGCGCCCGAAGCGGCGCAGCATCGCGAAGCCGCGCGGCTCGTTGTCATGGTCGAGCACCACGCAGGCGTCGGCGCTGGCCAGCAGATCATCGATCAGCGCCTCGCGCGGCATGCCGCGCGCCGCCGCATCGAGGGCCCGCAGCGCCGGCGCCTCGTGCAGGCCGGCCGGCCGCAGCCGCCAGCCGGACGGCAGCGCGACCAGCGGCGCCGGCTGCGCCGTGCCTTGGTGCTGGCGCAGCTCGCCGGTGCGCACGAAGCCCAGCCGTTCATACAGGCCGCGCCCGTCGGCGGTGGCATGCAGCAGCACCGTGTGCGCGTCCAGCCCCTCGAGCAGCGTGCTCATGAGCCGGTGGCCGAGGCGGCGACCCTGGCAGGCCGGCGCCACGATCACCAGGCCGATGGTGGCGTGACGCTCGCCCCAGCGCCAGCGCAGCGCGGTGGCGACGAGCTCGCCGTCGCGTTCGGCGACGATGCCCTCGGCGTGCGCGAATACCTGCTCCCAGTCCGCGGGTCGGTGCGGCCAGCGCAGCTCGGCCGTCAGCGCATGTGCGGGCGGCAGGTCAGCGGCGGTCATCGGTCGCAGCACCACGCCGTCGAGAGCAGGTGCATTCGGTGTCTGAGCAGGCATCGGAAGGTCTTTGTGCAGCGAAAGGCAGCTCATCTTGGACGACATCCGCGCCTTTCGCCAGACCCAATTCGCGCTTCGCCGCAACTTGCAAGCTTCGCCTGTCGTGGCCCCTGGTTTCGCAATTCGATGCGGCAGCGCGCGCGCTTACGCACACAAATGCCGCGCCAACCTGCCTAGCATCGAGCGCCGTTTCGCGAGCGCGCGTTTCGGCGACAGATCTCCATCGAAAGTCCACCATGCAAGTCTTCGACCCGCGACAGATCCACGTGCCCTCGGGCCACTTCATCGGCGGACGCCTCGTTCCCGATGCCGGCCGCATGGTCGTGCAACGGCCTTCCGACGGCCAAGCGCATGCCGAGCTTCCGCTGGCCGATGCAGACACGGTGGACGCAGCCGTGCGCGATGCCTGGAGCCAGTGGCGCGCGAGCGACTGGGCACGCCGCGCGCCGCGCGACCGCGCGCGGGTGCTGCGCCGCTGGGCCAACCTGATCGAAGCCGACGCGGCGCGGCTCGGGCCGCTGGAGGCCGTGTGCTCCACGCGCCCGGTGCGCGACGCCATCGCCTGGGACGTCCCGTTCACGGCCGAGGGCCTGCGCTTCTTCGCCGAGTACGCGGACAAGCTCGGCGGCGAGGTCGCGGCCACGCGCCACGACCATCTGGGCATGGTGGTGGCCGAGCCCTATGGCGTGGTCGGCGCCATCACGCCGTGGAATTTTCCGCTGGTCATGGTGTCGTGGAAGGTCGGCGCCGCGCTGGCCGCCGGCAACGCGGTGGTGCTCAAGCCCTCGGAGCTGACGCCCTACTCCGCGCTGCGCCTGGCCGAGCTGGCCGTCGAGGCCGGCGTGCCGCCCGGGCTCTTCAACGTCGTGCAGGGCGACGGCCGCACCACCGGTGACGCGCTCTCGCGCCATCCGCTGATCTCCAAAATGACCTTCACCGGCTCCACCCGCACCGGCGCCGCCATCATGGCCGCCTGCGCCCTGACCGGCCCCAAGCCGGTGACGCTGGAGCTCGGCGGCAAGAGCCCGCAGCTGGTGTTCGACGATGCGCCCGATGTGGACCGCCTGGCCGGCATGATCGCCGGCGCGATCGCCGGCAACGCGGGACAGGTCTGCGTGGCGGGGTCGCGGCTGATCGTGCAGCGCGGCATCGCCGAGGCGCTCGTCGAGCGCATCGCGGCGCGCTTCGAAGCGCTGCGTCCGGGCGCGACTTGGGACGACGCGGCCACGCTGCCGCCCATCATTTCCGCGCCGCAGGCCGGGCGCATCCAGGAGATCGTCGATCGCTCGCGCGAGGCCGGCGGCAGCGTGCGCTGCGGCGGCGGCCTGTTCGACGGCGGCCCCGGCGGCGCCTACTTCCGGCCCACGCTGATCGAGGGCGTGGACGCGGCCAACCCGGCGGTGCGGGAAGAGATCTTCGGGCCGGTGCTCACGGTGCAGACCTTCGGCGACGAGGAGGAAGGCCTGGCACTGGCCGCCCACGAGCACTATGGCCTCGCATCCGGCGTGCACACCGCCGACATCGGCCGGGCGCTGCGCGCGATGCGCGGCATCTCCGCCGGCACCGTCTGGATCAACCGCTACGGGCGCAGCGCCGACTTCGTCATCCCCACCGGCGGATACCACCAGTCGGGCATCGGCAAGGACCTGGGGCGCCAGGCGGTCGAGGCGAACCTGCGCTTCAAAAGCGTGCTGATCGACTTCGCGCAATGAAGCTCTCCCCCAGGCTTGCCCACTTCGTGTGGCGCCAACCCCCTCACCGGGGCAACACCAGCGGCCCGGCAAAGCCGGTTCCGCGGTGTTCCTGGAATCAGTCCGTTCGCGCGTGCATCTGGCCATGAAGGTGCATCTCCGCACGCATAGAGGGCAGATGGCATGGCATGCCGCCGCACCCCCTCGAAACCGCAGCTTTCGTGCGCCAGGCACCCCATTTCCCTACATCCCCAGCGCGTGTGCGTGCTGCAATCGCTTCGTAATGAACTTGTCGCATTTGCCACCTAAGGAACCGAGACCATCATGACCTT